>CAZQPC010000007.1:0-33444 GCA_964595005.1 uncultured Magnetovibrio sp. | reverse complement strand
ACCAAGGACAGCTCATGCACTAACGTTTGCATTGGACCACTCAAATTGGGCAGGCTAGGCGCACAATGATTTCCGGCAAATTCATTGCTCGAGACCAAGTCGCGGCGCTTGTCGCGGACGGCGACACGGTCGGTTTGATCGGCGGCGGCGGCCTGGATATCGCCTTCCTGGGCTTCGGGGAAATTGACCAGACCGGCAACGTCAACGTCTCCAAGCTGGGCGGCCTGACCGTCGGCCCTGGCGGCTTTGTCGATATTGCCCAGACCGCACGGAAGATGGTGTTTGTCGGCACTTTCGACGCGAAGGGCGCGAAATTGAGCACCGGCGACGGCAAGTTGCAGATCAAAACCCAGGGCGCCGTGCAGAAGCTGGTCAATGATGTTGAACAGATCACGTTTTCGGGCCGGCAAGCCTTGGCGCAGGATCAGCACGGTTTGTACGTGACCGAACGATGTGTCTTCGAACTGAAGGCCGACGGTCTGCATTTGATCGAGGTCGCACCGGGGGTCGATTTGGACGCCGATATTCTGGACCGGATGGCGTTTCGGCCGATCATTGACGTGCCCCCGGCGATCATGTCGCCGGCTCATTTCACGGAGAATGCTAAATGACCCCTGTCAAATTGGCCATCGCCGGCGGTGGCGTCATTGGCCGCCGCCACGCCGTCTCCATCGCCGAGGCCGCCCATGCGGAACTTATCGCTGTCGCCGACCCGGCCGCTAGCGGCAATGCCATGGCCGAAGAGTTCGGTGTGCCGCTTCATACCAGCATCGAAGCACTGCTGGAGGCGGAAAGCGTCGATGGCGTCATTGTTTCGACACCGACGGAACATCACTTCCAGCCAACAATGGCGGCGCTGGACGTCGGATGCCACGTGTTGGTCGAGAAGCCCATCATGCCGACCATCGAAGAAGCCGAAAAAGTGGTGGTGAAGGAAGCCGCCAGCGGCCGTCACGTCCTGGTCGGCCACCACCGCCGCTACTACGCCTTGATGCACAAGGCACGCGAGATCGTACAATCGGGACAACTGGGGCAGTTGGTCGCCATGAGCGGGCAATGGACCGCCCGCAAGAACGACGACTACTACGCTCCCGATTGGCGGAAGAAATGGGAAGCCGGCCCGGTGCTCACCAACCTGATCCACGAGGTCGATTCGCTTCGCTTTATCTGCGGCGAAGTGGAAAGCATCGCCGCCGAGGTCTCTCACGAGGTTCGTGGCTGGGAAAAGGAAGACGCCGCCGCCATGGTCATGCGCTTTGCCAGCGGGGCCTTGGCGACGTTTGTGTTGTCCGATCAAACGACGTCTCCCTGGTCGTGGGAGTTCGGCACGGGCGAGACGCCGTTCTTCCCGAAGTCGGGGCAGAATTCCGTGCGTTTCATGGGCACCAAGGCCGCCTTGGATTTTCCCAACCTGGTGCTCTGGCATCACGGCGACGATGAACCGGATTGGAATCACGCGATCAAACCTGAAGAGATCGCCGTTGAATTGGATAATGCCTATGTTCGCCAGATCGAGCATTTCTGTGCGGTGATCGGCGGACGGGAAGAACCGGTGATCTCGGCCAAGGACGCGACGGCCACATTGCGGACGACGCTTGCCGTGTTCGAAGCCGCACGCACGGGCCAGCGGATTATGCTGTGAGCGAACACGATACCATCCGCGTTGATTGCGGCGGTCGGTCGGCACATCTTGAAATGGCGGCCAAATGAGTGAGGGAACGCAATGAGTTTCGATCTAGAGGACCAAGGCGTCGTTGTCACCGGCGCCGCCAGGGGAATTGGCTTGGCCATCTCAAGGCGCTTTGCGGAATTGGGCGCCCGGGTTTCCGGATGGGATCGGGACTGCGGCCCCATTGAAAGCGACCATGCCTTTGCGCATACCCGTGAAGTGGACACCACGGACGAAAGTGCCGTTGATGCCGCCTTTCACGCCAGCGTTGCGGCGCTTGGGCAGGTTTCCGTCCTGGTCGCCAACGCCGGCATCAACGGGCCGACGAAACCGGCCTGGGAATATTCTTTGGAAGAATGGCAACGCACCATCGACGTTGATCTGACCGGCGTTTTCCTGTCCGCCAAACCGGCCATTGTCCACATGCGGGAACATGATTACGGGCGCATCATCATCATGGCGTCGGTCGCCGGCAAGGAAGGCAATGTCGGCGCGTGTGCTTATGGGGCGGCAAAAGCCGGTGTCATCGGGTTCGCCAAGGGATTGTCGCGCGAGTTGCAGCCGTCGAATATTACCGTCAACTGCATCGCGCCGGCGATCACGGAAACGGACATCTTCGATCAGATGAGCGCCGACTACATTGCCGAGAAGAAGGGCTTGATTCCCATGCAGCGCTTCTGCACGCTTGAGGAAATCGCCGACATGACCGTTTGGGTCGCCAGCCCGCGGTGTTCCTTCACCACGGGCCAGGTGTTCGACGTCACCGGCGGGCGGGCGACCTATTGAGATGGCTGTGTCAGCGCTAACCCTGGACCGCCTGTGCATTCATCAAGTGACCTTGATGCAATGCGATTTCCGGGCCTCCATCGAATGCTTTTCCCGTCATGGGGTGCGGCGCACGGCGGTTTGGCGCGACAAGTTGGATGAGTTCGGGTTGAGTGAAGCCGTCCGGGTCCTGAAAGATCAAGGCGTCAGTGTTGATGCCCTTTGTCCGGGCGGCCTGATGACGGCTGAAAGTCCGACGGACTTTCGCGAAGCCATTGACCGTAACCGCATCTGGCTGGACCTAGCCGCTGAGCTGGGCGCCCAATCCATGGTCACGATCACCGGCGGCCTGCCCGACGGCCACACGGATTTGAGCGCCGCCCGGCAACGGGCTTTGGAAGGATTGGCGGAACTCGTCCCCCATGCCCGCGCCGTCGGGGTCAAGCTTGCGCTGGAGCCCCTCCATCCCATGGTCTGCGGCGTCCGGTCGGTCATCTCAACCATTGGTGATGCAATGGAGATGCTTGACGAACTTGACGCCGACGACATTGCCGGGCTGGCGATCGATAGCTACGCGGTTTGGTGGGACCGAAACCTGCAAGCGGAACTGGCCCGGGCCGGCAGCCGGATTCTGCATTTTCATGCCTCCGATTGGCTGCCCGATACCGAAGACCTGCGGTTCGACCGGGGCATGCCGGGTGACGGGATGATCAATAATCCGCAAATCCGCGGCTGGATGGAACAGATTGGTTTTCACGGGCCGGTGGAGGTTGAAATCTTCTCCCACAAAAACTGGTGGAAGCAGGCCCCGGATGATGTGGTGTTGAAAATCCTGGAACGAATGGAACGATCCCTTTGACGGGAAAACGTCGGATCGGACAAACATTGACCTATCGTCTTAGGGTGACGATCTTGGTGGTTGAACAGAACGTCCGCATGACGCTATTGCTGGCCGGCATGGCCGGTGTTTTGGCCGCTGGCATCGGCGCGGCCGCTTGCGGCCGCCGATAACGAGAAAGAATTAGGAGCAACCCATGAGCAAGCCGATCTTCATCCTCAATGGCCCCAATCTCAATCTTCTGGGCACCCGAGAGCCCGAGATTTATGGCCATACGTCGCTGGCGGATTTGAAGTCCATGTGCGAGGCCCGTGCGGCAAATCTCGACCTGGAGATATTCTTCGAACAGTCCAACAGTGAAGCGCAGATCATCGATTGGATTCACGAGGCCATCAACGGCGCCGATGGCATCATCATCAATCCCGCCGCCTTCACCCACACTTCGCTGGCCATCCTGGACGCCTTGAAAAACGTCAAATGTCCGATCATTGAACTGCACATTTCAAACCCGCATACCCGCGAGGCGTTCCGTCATCATTCCTATGTGACCTTCGCGGCGACGGGCATGATCGCCGGGCTTGGGGTCAACGGCTATGTGCTGGCCATCGATGCCATGGCTGATCTACTGGCGGCGGACTGAGGAGGCCGGGTGAATGAGTTCGTCAATGCGAGCGGCTTGCGTCATCGGATACCCAGCCAAGCATTCGCGCTCACCGACCCTGCACGGCTACTGGATCAAGCGGTACGGCATCGACGGCGATTACCGCATTGAGGAGATCGCGCCGGAGAACTTCGATACCTTCGTCACCAACCTAGCCGGCCATGGCTATGTCGGCGCCAATGTCACCATGCCCCACAAGGATGCGGCCTTTAGACTTTCGGAGCCCGATGAGAAAGCCCGGGCCATTGGTGCGGCCAACACGCTGTGGCTTGATGGCGATGTTCTGCGCGCCACCAATACGGACGGCGACGGGTTTGTCGGATCTCTGGATGCGGCCGCGGCGGGGTGGGACAACCGCGTCAACAACGCCGTTGTCCTTGGCGCCGGCGGGGCCAGCCGATCCATCGTATACGCCCTGTTGGAACGCGGTATTTCAAAGGTTCATGTCGTCAATCGGACCCTTGCCAAGGCCGAGGCCATTCGCGACGCCTATGGCGCCGGCGTCGAACCGGCACAGTGGCATGACCTGCCGGCGCTGCTGAAAGACGCCGGGCTTTTGATCAACGCCACGTCGCTGGGGATGTATGGGCATGGCGAATTGGATATCGATCTCGCGCCCCTCGGCGGCGACGCGATCATTTCCGATATCGTTTACGTGCCCCTGAAAACCCCGTTGCTGGCGGCCGCGGAGGCCCGCGGCCTGACCACATCCAACGGCCTTCAAATGCTGCTTCACCAGGCGGTCCGCGGCTTCGAACTGTGGTTCGGCTTGCGCCCGGAGGTGACGCTTGAGCAATATGACCTGATGGCCGCCGATATTCCGAAGGGTTGATGGCAAGACCGTTAACAAGGTCGCTTGCTCAACCGGGTGATCAGCGCCGATGAAACCGTTGGCGAGCTCAATTTGTAGAGGCGATAAACTCGATGACCGATTCCGATAACATTCAGCCGCCCGCGACCCGTGACAAGGTTGAGGAAGAGTTGGGCGTAATTCGTGCGACCCGTGGATACCTGCTTCCGCATCATGGCCTGCTGGCCGTCGCGTCGCCGGCTTTATTGACTGCCTATGATGCCATGTATTCGGCGCTGACGTTGACGAACCGGCACCTTAATGAACAAGCCAAGGAATTCGTCTGGCTGACCATTTTGGTGTCAACGCGTGAAGCCATCGCCACCCATCATATCCGCCGCTGGCGCGACAGTGGCGGGACCGACGAAGATATGGAAGTCGCGCTGAAGTTGGCCGCCTATGCACATGGCGTCGGAGTGTTTCCTTTTGTTCGCGAAAACTGGCAGGCCCATCTTCCAAACTACGACGCGGAGCGCGCCTATCGCGATGGCGTGAACAGCATTGTCAGCAACTCAAAAGTTCCGGCGGGTTGGATAGAGATCGCGCTGGCGGCACTGCACACCTGCCATCGTCAATGGTGGGCCTATGAGGTCCATGTGAAAGGCGCCTACGAAACCGGCATGGCTGAAGGAGATCTGGCCGAGGCGTTAACCCTAACCATGTTCCCGGGTGGCGTACCGAACTTCGTCGACGCCTGTGAGCGTTGGCGGCGGCTCATATTGGCCGATGCAGTAGCGGCCACAGAACCTTATCGCGCATGGGCTGAAATGCCGGGTCAAGGCGGTTATGATGAAGCCATTGACCAGCCTGAAAATCCGTGATCGATCAGCCGTATTCAAGGTTCGCCGTTTGCTGGATACCTTGCACATAGTCGCGAACCGTTTCCAGGAGCTGCATCGATTCTTGACTGGGTGAGCCGTTCGATGGTGCATATATCCCATAGGCATGGGTCAATTTTTGACTGACCGGCAATACGCTGATGCCAGGACCCCGCACCGAGCCGGAAATAAACGGATCCAGGAATGCGCAGCCGACGCCCAACCGGACCAATTGGGCCGCGGTGACCACGGAACTTGTCTCACAGACGTAAGAGACATCAACGCCCGATTCCGCCAGGACGGTCTCTATGCTGTCTTGATAGGTGGCGAAGGGGTCTAACGATACAAACGCCAAGCCCTCCAGCATCCCAAGATCAATCGGGCCGTCTCCCGGCGGCAGGCTTTCCGATGGCCCGGCAAGTTGTAATTCGAAGGCGATGGTTTCAATTAGACGAAACCTGGGCAAGGGGATCGGCATGGGCGCCAGTACTAGGTCGAAATCCTCTTCCGGCCCCAGGTCCGAAATCTCCCGAAGGCTGCGCATGATGACGCGCGGCGGCAGGCCCGGCCACTTGACCACATAGCGCGCGATTGCCGGCGGCAGCAGGCCGTGAATGATCGAACTGGTTGCGACAACATTCACCTGGTCAAACACGCCGTCGGCAATGGCCCGTGCGGCGCGCGGTAAATGGTCCACGGAATCGATAGTCTGACGAACGTGGCGGCGGAACGCCAAGCCCCGCCGGTTGAGGATCAGACGCCCCCGTATGCGATCAAATAGCCGAAAACCCAACTCGTCTTCCAACGTCGCAACTTGGCGGCTGACACCGGATTGGGTCATGTGAAGTTGCTCTGCCGTGGCCGTCACACTGCCATTTTCAGCAACGGTAAGGAACGATCTCAATTGTTTGATGTGCATGAAATTCCATGATTTATAATCATTAATATATGATAATATATAAATTGGTATCATGGGCAAGGTCGCGCTAGCATGTGTTCGAGTGAGCGCGTCTTTCCAAACCCCTGGCGCGCGACATGTGGGAGGTAGCAAAATGATTCGTACTTTGAAAACGGCCGCTCTCGTACTGACCACGGCAATTTTATTGCCGGGCCTGGCGATGTCCGCCGGATATCCGACTAAAACCATCACCTTTATCTGCCCCTATTCGGCGGGCGGCGGCGGCGACACGGCGTCGCGGATGATCGCCAAGCTTGCCGGCGATATGATGGGCGTGAAAATTAATGTTGAAAACAAGACGGGCGGCGGTGCCACCATTGGCATCGGTGCGGTTTCGAAAGCCAAACCCGATGGCTACACGGTCGGTTTCGTATCGACAAGCCCGATCACCATCCGTCCGCACATGATGAAAGCCCCGTACCATCCCTTGAACGACCTGACCTATATCAGCCAGTTCGTCGCCAGTAATCAGCCACTGGTGGTCAAGGCGGATAGTCCGTTCAAGACGTTGCTTGACGTTATCACCTATGCGAAGTCCAACCCGGGCAAACTGAAGTGGTCGACCTCAGTGCAGCGCGGTGGCCCGCATGTGGCGGTCGAGGCGATGTTTAAGGCGGATGGCGCGAAGGCGACTTTCGTGCCGTTCAAAGGCGGTTCCAAGGTTCTGGCGGCATTGCTTGGCGGGACCATCGACGTGGCGATGATCTCGGAAGGCAACAAGGCGACGCTTGACGGGCAGACCCGAATTCTGGCCGAAGGGACGCCGATGAAGAATCCGGTCACGCCGAGCGCGCCGATCCTCACCGCAGCCGGTTATCCGATCGCGCCGGCGATCTTCTTCGGAATTGCCGGGCCGGCCGGTCTGCCGAAGGACGTCCTCAAGAAATGGGATGACGTGATGGCGAAAGTTGTCAAAACCGATGAGTTCAAGGCGCTTGCGTCAGCCCGCAAATGGACCCTGGACTTCGCCGGTCATGAAGCCTTCACCAAAACCGTCAAACGCGATTATATGGCGGCCAAAACAACGATTGCCGATATCGGCATGAAATAGGCTTCGTCCTGCGGTATACGAAATGGGGCGCCGATTGAACCGGCGCCCCATATTTAGGTATGGCTTTTGCCATTGGGTTCCGGCGTGGTCCCCTTGGCGGTAGGACGGAACGGCCCATGGTTGACCTAGAGACACGTTCCGAACTTCGCCAGCTTGCGATCCTGCTGATCGTCGATGTGGCGTTCTATTTTCTGGCTATTCCGGCGGGCATTCTTGATCCCGAAGGCATGAGCATGGACCAGGGTCTGCCGCCAAGTTTTGCGGCCAAGCTTGTCGCCATTCTTGCCGGTGCGCTGATGGTTTCCCGTTGCCTGCAACTCGTCTTCTTTGGGCGGCCGGCCGCGCCGGAATTGATTGGTGATAGCAGCGAGGCGCCAGAGATCACCGCGGATGACGACGCCGCGCCGGCTGGTGTTCCGCAGCGCGGGCTCCTTGGAATGTTAGCCGGGTTGGCGTTCGCCTATGTGTTGACGCCAGTGATCGGATTTTTTCCGGCCGGTTTCGTGCTGCTTGTCGTGTTGCTGAGGGTTTTGGGGGAGAACCGACCCGCGTTCCTTTTCCTGCCCCCGGTGATTGTCTCTGTTTTGGTTTGGGGATTGTTCGAACAATTGCTGTCCATCCGTCTTCCGGACGGCATGTTGTTTGGCGGGTGAGACGACGATGGATTTGATCCTTGAGGGCCTGTCCCTTTCGTTCACGCTGGAAAGTCTACTGGCGATTTCACTGGGCGTCGCCGCTGGGCAAATTCTTGGCGCGATTCCGGGATTGACGGCATCCATGGCCGTCGCCCTGCTGATCCCGTACTCCTTTTATTTTAGTCCCTGGATCGGTATTCCCATGTTGTTGGGCATGTTCAAGGGGTCGTTTTTTGGCGCCAGCACGACGGCCATTCTGATCCGCACGCCGGGCACACCGGCTGCCGCCGCGACAGTACTCGACGGCTATCCCCTGGCGCAGCAGGGCAAAGGCACTAAGGCCATGAAAATGGCGCTTTATTCCTCCGTATTCGGCGATACGTTCAGCGATATTTGCCTGATCTTCTTTGCCAGCATGCTAGCCCTGGTCGCCCTGAGCTTTGGGCCGGCGGAGTACACCGTACTGATCGCGCTGGCGCTCGGCTCTCTGGGTATGCTGTCCAGCCGCCCGGCTTGGAAAGGTATCATCGCCATGCTGATGGGCGTGACCGTTGGCATGATTGGGCTGGATCCCATTACGGCGACTGAGCGTTTGACCTTCGGCAATCCGGAGTTGGAGGAGGGGATCGGTCTCATTCCCATGCTGATCGGGTTCCTGGCGGTGTCCGAGGTTTTCCGGCAAATGGACGACCCGGCGGATGAACTGTCCGGCCATGCGATCCATTTTTCATCAAAACCCGAAGACAATCATGTGTCCTGGCCCGAGTTCCGCTCATGTATCCCGGTGCTTTTCCGGTCGTCCACATTGGGCACAATCATCGGCGCGATGCCGGGTCTTGGCGCCACCGTCGCGGCGTTCATCGCCTATGGAGAAGCCCGCCGGACGTCGAAAAAGCCTGAGGAATTCGGCAAAGGGTCGCTTGAGGGGATCGCCGCACCTGAGGCCGCAAACAATGCGGTTTCCGGATCAAACCTTATTCCTCTGTTGGCTTTCGGCATTCCCGGCGACATAGCGGCCGCGCTGATCCTGGGCGCCTTCATGATCCAGGGCATCAATGTTGGTCCGCTGGCGTTTTCCGAGAACCCCGTGCCGCTCTATGCAATCTATGGCGCCCTCATTTTGGCAAACCTCGTCAACTTGGTTTTGGGTTTTGGCCTGGTGCGCGTGTCGCGGTTTGTGTTCAAGGTGCCTCGCCGTTTATTGCTGGCAAGCGTCCTGGTCATTGCTTCGGCAGGCAGTTACGCCTTGCGTGGCTCTCTGTTCGACATACAGTTGGTCTTTGTTTTCGGTGTTCTTGGGTTCGTCATGATGCGTTATGGGTTTCCGACCGTTCCGTTACTCATCGGCTTCATCCTGATGCCCTTGTTGGAGGAAAACCTGCGCACCGTGTTGCTGTTGGCCTCTACCTACGACGAGGGTCTGCTTTTCGTATTCATGCGGCCGGCATTCCTGTCCATGACGGTAATTCTCATTTCGGTCGGCAGTTATATAGCCTGGCGCCGCCGCCGGCACCGTCGGGCCGCTCTACCGACCGCTGATTCCTAAAATATGGACATATCATCATGACCACCTCGCCCTCCAATTCAGACAAACCAGCCTTCGCGATCATGAATGGCGAAACCACCCCCTTTGAAGACGCGAAGATTTCGATCATGGCGCCGGGTCTGACGTTCGCGGCGACCGTCTTTGAAGGCTTGCGGGCTTATTGGAATGAGACCGAGGATCAGCTTTATCTGTTTCGTCTGGACGATCATCTGCGGCGCCAGGCCTTTTCCATGCAATTGATCGAACTCGACGATCCGCCGACGCAGGCGGAAACGGCCCGGCATGTTCTGGCGGTGTTGCAGGCCAATGCCATGCGCCAGGACTGCTATGTCCGCACCCAGGCCTACGTCGATGACTGGGGCGACATGACGTCAACCGGTCCCGTCGGCAGTTCGGTGATTTGCCGGGCCAGGCCGCGCACCCAAGCGTTCGAAACCGGCAAGGATTTCGTCGTCGTCAGTTGGCGGCGCAACATGGACGACGCCAGCCCGCCGCGCATCAAGGCCACCGCCAATTATTTGAACAGCCGGCTTGCCGGTTTGGAAGCGAAGCGCGCCGGCGGCGCTGGCGCGATCATTCTCAACCGTGACGGCACGGTTAGCGAAGGGCCCGGCGGCTGCATTTTCTTGTGTCGCGATGACAAGCTGATCACGCCAACGCTTACGGACGGCATTTTGGAAAGCGTCACCCGCGACACGGTGCTCAAATTGGCTGCCGATCTGGGCATGGAAACGGTGGAAAGAAGCGTCGGGCGGACCGAGCTTTATCTGGCCAGCGAAGCCTTTTATTGCGGCACGGGCCAGGAGGTTACGCCGATAAATTCGGTCGACGGCAAACCCTTGGGGGATGGTCAGCCGGGCCCGCGGACACGACAGTTGCAGGCCGCCTACGATGATCTGGTGCGCGGCCGCAACGAACGCTACCGGCACTGGCTGACGCCCGTGTGGCCGTCGGCCAAGGACGGTTGAGGTATGAGTGCATCAGGCATCAGTCCGCTGCGCCTTGGATTGATCTGGCGCCGGCTTGACGGAATCGTCGATCAGGTCGCCGAGACATTCGTGCGCGCGGCGTTTTCCGTCGCCGTCCGCGACAACTATGACATGGCGTTCAGCCTGTTCGATGATCAAGGACGGCAATTGACCCAGTCAAAGCGCTCCATCCCTAGCTTCATGGGGACTCTGCCGCGCACCCTGGAAGCGGTTCTACAGAAGTTTCCCGCCGGTACGTTAAGCCGCGGCGACACGATCATCACCAATGATTCGTGGATCGGCACCGGACATCTGAACGATATTTCGATGATCCACCCGATTTTTCGCGGCGATAACCTGATCGCCTTTGCCGCCAGCACGGCGCATACGGTCGATATTGGCGGCGCCCCGTCGCCGTCGGCCCGTGACCGCTATGAGGAAGGGTTGACCATCCCCATTTGCAAGATCGTCGAGGCCGGCGCGGAAAGCCCGTTGGTCCTGTCCTTTCTTGAAGAGAACCTGCGCCAACCGACGGAGACCTTGGGCGATATCCGGGCCCAGTTTGCCGCCTACCGCGATTGTACAAGGATGCTCGACCGGCTGTTTGACGAAGAAGGTATCACCGGCCTTGGCGATGTCGCCGACGAGATCATCAGCCGGTCCGAACACAGCATGAAGGCGGCCATCGAAGCGCTTCCCGACGGCATCTACAGCGACGGGTTCGACGTTGATGGCGTCGATGTACCGCTGCGCATCGAGTGCACCGTGCATGTCGCCGGCGACAGGCTGTCCGTCGATTTCACCGGCACCTCCGATCAGGTTCGCTGGCCCATCAATAGCGTCCTCAACTACACCCAGGCCTACGCCCGTTATGCCGTCAAATGCCTGTTGGATCCCGACGCGCCGAACAATGCCGGCACCTTGGCACCCATTACCGTGACGGCGCCGCCAGGCAGCCTGCTCAATGCGCTGCCGCCCGCACCCGTCTGGGGCCGGCATTTGTCCGGACATTATGTGCCGCCGGCAATCTTCGGTGCCTTGGCCGGGGTGTTGCCCGACAAGATTGCCGCCGAGTCCGGCTCGCCCCTGTGGAACGTCTATTTCGGCGGCAAAAATCCTTCCGGCGACGGAAACTTCGTCAAGATGTTCTTCATGAACGGCGGGCATGGTGCGCGCTCACACGGCGATGGACCCGGCTGCTTGAGCTTTCCAAGCAACGTCTCCAATCAACCGGTGGAAGCGTTCGAACATCAGGTGCCCCTGTTGGTGACCGAAAAAGCCTTCGTCCCCAATACGGGCGGAGCCGGCAAGTACCGCGGCGGCAACGCGCAACGCATCGGATTTCGGTCGCGCTCCGATCACCCGGTGACCATGACCATTCGCCATGAGCGCGTGTCCTTTCCGCCGCGCGGGTTGCTTGGCGGCGCACCGGGCAGCGCCGGCATTGATATGGTCAACGGCGAAATCATCGCGGCAAAATCGCGGACCGATCTGAAATTCGGCGATGAGGTGAGTTTTCAAACCCCCGGCGGCGGCGGCCTGTTCCCCGCCGACGAACGCGATCCGGCACGGATTGACGCAGATTTGAGATCGGGTCTGGTTGCCCCCGACGATGACGAGCCGGCGGCGTAGGGCTATGGCGGACAATAAGCCCAGCTGGCGTATCGGCGTCGACATTGGCGGCACCTTCACGGATATCGTCTTGTGGGACGCCGACGGAGGGCGGATGGTTCTCGACAAGATATTGACGACGCCCGACGATCCCTCCCGCGCCGTCTTGGAGGGTGTCGGCCGTATTCTGCAGACCGCCGGCATCGGCGCCGGCGATCTGGCCTCGGTCATTCATGGAACCACCCTGGTTGCCAATGCGCTGATCGAACGCAAGGGCGTGGTCACCGGATTGATCACCACCCGGGGGTTTCGTGATGTCTTGGAGATCGGCCGGGAATGGCGCTATGACCTTTTTAACCTGGATATTGAAATGCCAAGCCCGCTGGTTCCCCGGGCGTTGCGGTTCGAAGTTGATGAGCGCATCGGTCCGCAGGGTGATGTGCTGACACCGCTTGACGAAACCGCACTTCGCGCTGTGATCAAGGCGTTACGTGATGGCGGCGTCCGTTCGCTTGGCGTTTGTTTGTTGCACGCCTATGTCAATCCGGCCCATGAGCACGCCGTCGCCGAGCAGATCCGTCGCGAAATGCCCGATGTATCGCTGTCCCTGTCTTCCGATGTCAGCCCGGAACTGGGTGAATACGAACGCACCTCAACCACCGTGGCCAATGCCTACGTCCATCCCATCTTCCATAATTACGTCGACCGCCTGGTCGCGGCGCTGGCCGATCTGGGGTATCAGCGCGATCTTCTGCTGGTGTTGTCGGACGGGCGATGTGTGCGCGCCGACGTGGCCATGCGCTATCCCATTCGCCTTGTGCAGTCCGGCCCGGCGGCGGGCGCCGAGGCGGCGCGTCTGTTTGGCGAGCTGGCCGGGGTCGACGATATCCTGTGCTTCGATATGGGCGGCACCACCGCGAAAGCCTGTTTGATTCCCGATGGCACGCCGGAGCGGACCGTGCATTTCGAAGTGGCCCGGGAAACCCGTTTCGCCGAGGGCAGCGGCCTGCCCCTGCAGATTCCGGCCATCGACATGATCGAGATCGGCGCCGGCGGCGGCTCCATCGCGCGCGTCGACAAACGCGGCCTGTTGCAGGTTGGGCCCGACAGCGCCGGCGCCGACCCCGGTCCCGTATGCTATGGCGGCGGCAACGAGATGCCGACGGTGACCGATTGTGACTTGGTGCTTGGTTACCTGGCCGAGGGCTCGTTCCTCGGCGGGCGCATGCGTCTCGACAAGGCCGCCGCCCATCGATCCATTGACCAACACCTGGCAGGCCCGCTTGGCATCAGCGTCGAGGAGGCCGCCTGGGGCGTCCATGAAACGGTGACCGCGAACATGGCCCAGGCGGCGATGATCCATGCCATCGAACGGGCCCTTGATGTCACCCGGTTTGCCATGCTGGCCATCGGCGGCGCCGGCCCCGTGCACGCCTGCGCCATGGCGGCAAAAATGAACATCGAGCGATTGATCTGTCCGACCGGTGCCGGGGTCGCCTCGGCCATCGGCATGCTGTCGGCGGCCATATCCTTTGAAATCGCCCGTGCCGCGCCGGCCGCGCTTGATGATCTGGATTTCCAACACACATGGTCGATGATCGAAGAGATGGATGTCGAGGCGTCGGCCCTGGTTACCGGCGCCGGCGTCGATACGGAAACGGTGTCGCGGAAGCTGAGCGCCATGATGCGCTATCGGGGCCAGGGTTACGAGATCGAGGCGCCCCTGTCACCCGACACCGTGCGCAATGGCGATCGGGCGGCGCTGTTGAAGGCGTTTACCGATGCCTATCGCCGGCGCTACGGCCGCAGCGAAGACATGCCGGCGGAAATTCTGTCTTGGCGCCTGGCCGTGGAAGGCCCGCGCTCAGGGCTGGCGGATACCCTTGTCGGCCGGCAAGCCGATGGTGCCGTGAGCGGTGAGCCCATCGGTCATCGCCAGGCCTGGTTTGGTGATCAATTCCATCGGACGCCGGTTTACAAGCGTCACGATTTGCAGACCGATACCCGCATCACGGGGCCGGCGATAATCGAGGAAACGGAATCGACGACGATTTTACCGCCCGGCTTCCGGTTGTCCGTCGACCATGCCCTGAACCTCAACTTGGCGGTGATCTGATCATGGATGGGGGCAGCCCGTCATTTGTCGACTGGCTGGTGGCCCGGCTGTATGAGGCCGGCACCCGGCGGTTGTTCGGCGTTCCCGGCGGCGGCACCAGTTTGGATCTGATCGACGCGGCAACCCGTCAGGGCATGCAGATGGTGTTGACCGCCCGCGAAGATGCCGCGGTCATCATGGCGGGAGTTTCCGGCGTTCTGGCCGAAGCCCCCGGCTTGGCATTTGCAACCAAGGGGCCGGGCCTTGCGTCCGCGGCGAACGGCCTTGCGTCGGCGTCCCTTGACCGCCTGCCCGTCTTGTTGGTGGCGGAAACATTCGGGCCCGGCGAATTGGATTATGTCAGTCATCAGGCTTACGACCAGGCCGGGCTTGCGGCACCATTGCTGCAGAACGGCGCGCGGGACGTCTTGGCGGCAGATGCCGAGGCCGTCGAAGCCTGGCTGGGCAACGGCCCGGTGCCGCTGCGGGCGCCGGCGGTGATGTTTCCGACAGCGGATGCCCTGCGGGCGCCGCAGAAACCGGGTGCCCGCGCGACGCCACCACCGGCATCGCCGTTGCTTGACGAGAGCCACCTGATCAGCGCCCGGCGGATGCTTGAGGCCAGCCGCCATCCGGTGGTGATCATCGGCTTGGAGGCAGCCAGGCCGGCCCTTGAACCGCTTCTTCGGCGCCTGGTCGAGCAATTAAACGCACCGGCCCTTGCCACCTACATGGCCTCCGGGGCCATGCCCATCGATCACCCTAACTATGCCGGCATCTTCACCGGCGGCGCCATTGAACAGGCCTGTGTCAATGCCGCCGACCTGATTGTCCTGGTTGGCCTCGATCCGGTCGAGTTGATCCGTAAACCCTGGACCTACGCGGCGCCGGCACTCGATCTCTGTGAGGTCGCCCGCCAGCCTCACTATCTGCAGCCCGAGACACGGGTGCTCGGACCTCTCGCGGAGGCGCTCAACGCCTTGAGCGCCGAGGAACAGCCCCTGGTTACGCAAGGGATCTGGACAGCCGATCAAATCGCCGCCCACCGGCAGCGTTTTCATGAGGGCCTGGACATCGACGCCGAGGATGGCCTGTCGTCCAGGACCGTCGTCGAGAACGTCGCCACGGCATTTGAAGGGCGGCCGCGACTGGCCGTCGATGCCGGTGCCCATATGTTCTCGGCTTGCGCCTTTTGGCCGGCCTGCCGGGCCCGCGATATCCTGATATCCAACGGCCTGGCGACCATGGGCTTTGCCATCCCCGCCGCACTTGCCGCCGCGTTGCATGATCCCGGACGTGGCGCCGTCGCCATGACCGGGGACGGCGGCGCCTTGATGTGTCTGGGTGAATTGAAGACGGCCGCCGAGACCGATGCGAATATCTGTATCGTGGTGTTCAACGATGGCCGGTTGTCACTGATCGATATCAAGCGCCAGGAACGGCAGATGCCGGATCTTGGGCTAAGCTGGGAACGGCCCGATTTCGCCGCCGCGGCACGCGGTTTCGGCTTTGCCGCCTGGCGGGCGGAAACGGCGAGTGAGCTTGCCCAAGCTTGTGCCGACGCCGCCGAACAGGCGGGGCCGCGCTTGATCGATGCGCGGATCGATCCAAGCGGTTACCTTACCCAAATGAAGTCGCTGCGCGGCTGAGAATTAATCACGCAAGCTAAGCCTCTCCGGTGTCCAGCTCCCGTGCCCATTGGACGTTGGAGAAATCCTGGGCGATGTCGAGGAAGGCACGGACGATCCGAAGCCGGCGGCGGCCGGCGGCAAAGACCAGGCGTTCCGATATTTTCAGATCCGCATCCAAAATCGGCAGCAGGCGGAACCGGGACCAGGGATCGGGGCCGGCGTCGGTCAGCGAATAGACCGTCACCCCCAACCCGGCAACGACGACTTCGCGCATGGATTCCCAATCATCGATCTCCATCACACGTTGCGCTGTAAGCCCGGCGTCTGTGAGGGCCGAATTGAGGACGCCGCGCGTCGCGGTGCCGGTCTCGCGCAGCACCAGGGGCTCGGCGGCAAGCTCGGCAAGGGTGACGCCATCGCGGTCGGCCCAGGGGTGGTCCTTGCCGACGACGGCAACGACGGGGTCGATGCGCAAGGTGACGGCGTCGGGCCAGGCGTCGCCGGCCGGGGCCGCCAGCACGGCAACATCAATCTGACCGTCCTTGAGGTCGCGCCGCAGCCCCTCGGTGTTGTTGACGACCAGAGATAATTGCGGCCCCGGATAGCGCTCGGCGAAGGCCCGCATCAGCGGCACGATCAAATGCGCGCCGGTTGCGCCGAGACGCAGCCGCCCCGTAACCAAGCTGCGGCTGCCCGACAACATGTCCTCGGCCTCTTCGGCGATGGCGAACAGGCGCGCCGTCACCTCCAGCATTTCTGCCCCGAAAGACGTTAATTCGACGCCGCGGCCGCGTTTTTGGAACAGTTTGACGTCATATCGTTCCTCCATTGCCTTCACTTGCAGGGACAAGGTGGGTTGGGCGACGCCCAGGGTTTCTGCGGCTTTCAGATAGCCGCCCTCTTGGGCAACCGCATGAAAGGCGCGGACTTGTGCATAATTCATAGACATCATAAATATTATTAATAAAAAACATATATTAGATCAATTAGAATATTTTTGTAAGGATGACGCCATCGACACACGCATCGGCTTTACAGGAAAGATCAGGGAGTTCGAAAAATGACCACGCAAAACATCACCGCCGCATTCAGCAACTTCGCCGAAGACTCGCAATGGATTGTTGACCTGGCCGCCGACGGCATTCGGATGATCGCGGTGACGGTTTTGTCCGCCGCGGTGATCGTTGCCGCTGTCGACGCCTATGGGGCGCCGCAGTTCTGGCATGACCTGCTGCGTGGCGCCGGCCTCTAGGATCGACGAACGCCAAGAGAATCCGACCAAGGAGTAGGAATCATGATCTGCTATCACAACAACGACAACCGGGACACCGGGCGGCACGGGATCATGCGGCACGCCGGATCATTGAGCGGCGGTGGCACCAATTCCGATGGCATGAGTGCATTGTCCGGCTCCGTGGTATTCGGTTCCTTGCCCGACGGCGTCAAACGCCGGACCGCCCGGAACCTGGCCTGGCAACAATTTTCCGAAGGTTCGGTCATGCTGTCGAAAGACGGTGACGTGGAACGGGTGTTCCTGTTGGTCTCCGGTACGGCCCTTGTGGTCAACCACGAACATGCGGAACGGCGCGTCGTCCGCGGCGCGCTGGGGCCAGGCGACGTGTTTGGTGAATTGGCGGCCCTGGATCCCAATATGCGCTCATCGGCGATCATCGCGCAGACCGATTGCGTTACCGGCGTCATCTCCGCCGACGAATTCCGCAGCCTCGTGACCGCACACCAACAACCGGCCCTGGCCCTGATGCAGCGCCTCACCGGCGCGCTCCGCGCGGCCAATGAGAATGTGGAAAACGTCAGCTTGAAGAGCGCCCGCCAACGCTTGGCCTTCGAACTTGTCCGCCTGGCCGAATTGGACCCGGGCGACACGGCATGCAGGCGCATTCGCCGGGTGCCGGCGCAAAGCCAGATCGCTGAAACCATCGGTGTTGCCCGGCAAACGGTGGCCAAGCTGTTTGGTGAATTGATCCGCGCCGGGGTGATTGAACGCAGCGCCAACAGCCTGATCCTGCACGACACCGAGACCCTGGAGAAGATTTATGAAAATTGAGAAATCCGATAACAGAGTCACCTCGGCGACTTGCGGAAAGTCTGATAGTCTGCACGATGGATGTCTGAACTTTCGGGGAATCTTTCTAACCGCGGTAGCTTACCCCTGCCGCCCGCCGACCCGGCTGAGCCGGGACAAATCTGGAGAAAGCCCATGACGACGATCTTGAAAACCATCTCCGCCGCCATTTTCGTAGTGCTGTTTGCCTTGGGCTCGGTGCTTTGGAGCCTTCCGGCCCAGGCCATGAGCTTCAAGGACGCGGCCAAATCAGGCGCCATGATCAAGATCGATCAGTTGGACCCCATGAAGGGGTTCTTGGCGAGGGCGGCATCGAAAGTCATTTCGAAATTGCCCATGACCAATGTTCAGGCGGAAGAAGGCGGGCTTACCGGTGACGTGTCCATGCGCGGACTTCAGTGGCGGGTCGTCGTCCATGCCGGCGAGGACGTCTCGACCAGCTTCATCGCCTTTGCGCCGAAGTCGAAATTCAAATTCTCGCATTTGATCGGCAGCAATCCGGCCGCCGATATGTTCGACCTGATGAGCTTCGATCACCAGATGCTGTTGATCGCGGCGGCCGATGTGGAACTGGAAAGCGGCGACATGCCGGACAACGTCAAGGCGGCATTGGCCCCGCTCTACGACGGGGCCGAGGATTTCACCCTGGAATTGGACGAAGGCTTCAGCCTGCTGGGCTCCGTCAACATGGCGAAATCGGGCATTATCAAGGCCTCGCTCGATTTCCTGGGCGCCAAGTCCACGGTGCTGCAGATGAAGGGCGTGTTGAGCGTCACCATTCTCGATTCCATGGTCGAGGCGCTGAGCGCGCCGAAGACGCCGACGATCAAGCTCGCCGCCGTGGTGCCGAAGTTCCGGCCGCGCCTTGGCGGTCTGGTCGAACTGCCGGCCGACATTCAATTCAGTTACGTGGCCGAGTTGGAAAAGGGCGGCAAGCCGGTCCTCGGCATGGAGGGCGAAACCGAGTTTTCCATCGGCAGCCAGAAAATGAACATCGTGCTGTCCAATTCCATCAACCTGGGCAAGGGCGCGCCGGATTTCGTCGTCGCGGCAACGCTGTTCAAGGGGCTGCCCTACAAGAAGGCCTTCGGCCTCAGCTGGCTGACCATCGAGAACTACAAGATGGTGTTCAAACTGAATGCCAGCGGCACCTTGGTGGTGCAGTTCGAGGGTGACACCTCCATCGGCGACAAGGCCGTCACCTTGGGCGGCGGCCTGAGTATCGGCACCAAGACCGCCGGTCTGCCGATCCCGCAATCGCTGTTGATCGCCATCGATGACGGGCCCGACAAGGTCGCCTCCCTGGCGCTCAAGGATATTCTTTCCATCTACAACGCCATGGCCAAGGCGACGGGCAACCCGGCCACCGTGCCGCTCGACAAGGTTCCGGACGTGGCCATCGCCGGCACCGGCAAGGGCAAAGAGTTTGGCCCGAGGATCGAGCTGGTCATGGAAGGCGGTGGCGATGACGGGTTCGATATCCAAGGTAAACTACGCATCCTGGGTTCCGATGTCGCCGTTGTCGACAAGGCCTATGTGAAAACCGGCGACGGCGTCGAAATTCGCGCCCGCGTGAACAAGTTCAGGGCTGGGCCGATTACCTTCCCGAACGGCGAAGCGGAAATCGTCGTTAAACTGGAGCAGGTCAGCAACACGAAATCCAAACCGCGCGTCCTGATACGTTCCCAAGGCCTCTCTGTTTTCGGCTCGAAGCAGGAACTGGATCTGGCGCTGTATCTGACGCAAGCGAATTTCTCCGCCAAGCAGCATTTCGGCGACCTGTTCAAGTTCGACTTCAAGGCTTTCGCCGGTTTCCAGAAGCTGGTCTCCTACAAGGACCTGGGTAACGCCGACTTCCGCCTGTTGGCGTCGCTGTCATCCGATCCGGGCAAGTGGATTCAGAAATCCGGCAAGGTCGAGGTGCAAAAATACTTCAAACAACTGGAACCCGGATTCGCCGTGGCGCTGAAAACCCTCGACGATGCGAAACGCAAGGTCGATACCCTGTCAACGCAAATCCGCCGTGCCCGCGATACCGTGAAACGCGAACGGCAATCGGCCGAGAACGCCATCAAGGGCGCGGAGAACGAAGTCAACCGCCTGCAAGGCGAGATCAACCACTTCACGCGCCGCATGGCAGACTTCCAGCGGCAAATCCGAAGCTGTCACCAAACCCGCCGGATTTGCACTTGGTACGGCTTGCGCCGAAACGGTTGCCACAAAAGTTATTTCGGGCATTGCGTGATCCCCAGGTACTCCCACTATTGCGGTGGACATGCGACCGTTCCGGATTACCCCACCCGTGCCTGGTGCGAAGCCCAGAACACCAAGCCCCGCGCCGAAAAGGCCTGGGCATTCGGCAAGAAGAACGGCGCCATCGCCGCCAAGTCCATTGCCGTCAAGACCCTGCAGGGCTTGCGCAGTGGACTGAGCAATATTCCCACCGATCTGGACCCCCGCGTCGCCGGGCTGATCGCCTCGAAGGAAACGGCCAAACTGGCGCTCGATGCCGCGAAACTGGGCGTCAAGGGCCTGGCTGAATTCAAGAAGATCCTCGACAAGGCGGTCAACTCCCTGAACGCCCCGCAGAACCTGTTTGTCCTGAAGAAGAGTTCCATCCGGGGCAGTCTGACCCAGGCGTTCAAGGGAGAACCCGTGGTCCTCGATATGGACTTCACTGTCGGCGGCAAGCCGTTCAAGAACCGGCTGTCATTTACCATGGGCAACCAGGTCGACAATGTCCGGCGTTTCGGCGTCGTTGCGCTGGGCATCGCCGTCCACGAGGTGATCAGATTGGGCAAGGCGGCGAAGGTGATTCCGCACAAGTTTCTGGATAGCGTCGAAGAATTGTATCTAAAGGAAATGGCTTCTTTGAACGAGAAGCTGAAGCAAGTCACCAAAGCCAACGGCAACATCGCCACCGATCCGAAAGACGCGGCGAAGTCGCTGCGCCACGGTATCGACGTGGACAAGCGGGTCCGCCAGATCAAGATTGCCGCCGAGCGCCAAAAGCAGATCGACCTGCGCAACAAGTTCGGCGATATCCTCTCTAACGCCCGCGTCAAACAACTCGACGGCTTGCTCAAAGGTAACAAGTGGAAACACATTCCCGCTGCGGCGTTGGACATCGGTGCCGGCGCCAATGGTTCGGTTTGGCACATTGATGTGAACCAGCACATCTATCACTGGACCGGCAGGGGCTGGCGGAAAGTAAACGGTGCGGCGAAACGAATCGACGTCGGCCCGCAGGGCCACGCCTGGGTCGTCAATAAGCACGGCAACATCTTCCGCTGGAACGGCCGGGGCTGGGACAAGAAACCGGGCAAGGCCATCGACATCGGCGTCGGCGCCGACGGCACGGTCTGGGTGGTCGGCACGGACAAGGGCCTCTACCGGTGGAACGGTGCCAACTGGGACAAGATGCCGGGTGGCGACACGATCAGAATCGACGTCGACCCGCAAGGCCGCGCCTGGGGAATCCAGAGCAACAACGCCATCTGGCGCTGGAACCCCAGGAAGAATAATTGGGACCGTATCCCCACCGGAGCTATTGACGTCAGCGTTGGCGCCGACGGCACGGTCATCGCCATCGGCAGAGATCGTGCACCCTATGCCTGGGATGGCAAGAAGTGGAACAAGATGCCGGGCGGCGACATCGGTCAGATCACCGTTGACCGCAACGGCAACCCTTGGGGCATCAATTCCGCCGGTTCCGTGTACGCCTGGGATAAAGCATCCAAGGCGCCGGCGGCGAGGATCACGTCGAAACCCTGGAAGCCGGAAGGCGGCAAATGGGGTGTGCCGACGGTCTCCAAGGAAGGCGACATCGTCACCATCACCGGGTCGATCAAGGGCGGTGATTACGGCCTTTTGTGGACGATCCCGAAAAATATGGCGCCACCGCAACAGCTGGTCTTCAATCTGAACAACCACGCCAAGCCGACGCGCATTGATGTTCTGCCCGATGGCCGTATCCTCTGGGTCGCCGGCGGCCGCGACCACGGCTGGCTCAGCCTGGCGGGCATCACCTACAGCGTCAAAAAGGGCAAGCCGCTCTCGCTAGTCTATGGCTGGAAGCCGGAAGGCGGTAAATGGGGAATACCGACGGTCACTAAATCTGGAAATCTGGTCAGCATCAGCGGCTCGATCAAACCTGGAAGATTCGACGGCAAGTCATCCCATGTGGCAAATCTTCCGGCGGGCTACCGGCCATCAAAAACCATGGTCTTCAATGTCAACAACCATGCCAAATCGGCCCGTGTCGATGTGACACCGGAAGGCTGGGTCATTTGGCAAGCCGGCGGCCACGATCACGGTTGGCTCAGCCTGTCGGGCATTACGTTCTCGACAGCGCCGGGCACCGCCATCCCGCTCGTCAACGGATGGAAACCCGAAGGCGGTGCCTGGGCCAGGCCGACAGCCAGCCGCCAGGGTGACATGGTGACCCTGAGTGGCACCATCAAGGGCGGTAAGTGGGGCCATTTGGCGACCTTGCCGACCGGTTTCCAGCCGCCAAAGCAATTGGTCTTTAGCGCCAACAACCACGAGCATTCGGCCCGCGTCGACGTCAAGGAAAACGGCCAGATCGTCTGGGTTGCCGGCGGCAAGAGCCACGGCTGGGTCAGCCTCGCCGGGATCAGCTTCCAGACGGACCAGCCGTTCTACGATCAGGTTGCCTATCTGGTCCGCTATCCCGATCTGCAGCATGCCTTCGTCAGGGGCACGGCCATCGACTGGAATGCGCTCTCCACTCATTGGCGAGATCACGGCCTCAGGGAACGCCGCAACGCCAAGCCGTTGGGCAAGTGCGGCAACTCGGGCGGCATCGCCGAGCTCAAAGGCCATGTCTTCGATCCCTGTTACTATATCAATTCCGCCAAGAATCGGGATTTGAAAAAAGCCTTCGGCGCTGGAAACCTGCAGGCGGCCACCAGCCATTGGTTCACTAATGGGATCCGCGAAGGCCGTGAGTCGAACAAAGGCCGATCGACATTCCGGCAAGCCGTTACCATGACCTTCCAGGTCAAGGGCAGCGGCCGGTGTTTCGACCAAGCCGGCAACGACAAGCAGGGCACCCAGGCCCAGTCCTGGGACTGCAACGCGCGCCATAACAATCAGCGGTTCCACGCCGTCTACAAGAACGGTGAATGGTTCAGTCTGGTCAATCATCGTAACAAGATGTGCGTCGGCGTTGCCGGCGCCAGCAAGAACAATGGTGCAGCGGTCGTCCAATGGCCCTGTGTCCATGCCGGCGACCACTTGTGGCGCAAGGTCGACCGGGGTGGCGGCTGGTTCTCGTTCGTCAACAGGGTTTCGCAAAAGTGCCTGAACCTGGCTTACGGCAAAAAGCCGAACGGCTCGAAATTTGACCAGTACAAGTGCGGCGCCACAAACCCGACCCAGTTGTTCCGGATCACCACGGCTTCGAAACCGCAAACCGGCGGCGGCTTGCCCGCCCGCGGCCCCGGAAAGCGGCTGACCGGCGGCGGCTTGCCGCCGGCCAACAGCATCGGCGAATCGCGGTTGCTGGTCCAGAATTCGAACAAGTGCCTTGACGTGGCCAGTGCCTTGAAGACCGACGGTGCCAAGGTCCAGCAGTGGGGATGCCACGGCGGTCCCAACCAGAAATGGCGCATGGAAAGCAAGGGCGGCGGCTGGTTCCTGTTGCGGGCCAGGCATTCCAACAAATGCCTTGACGTGGCCAGCGCCTTGAAGACCAACGGTGCCAAAGTCCAACAGTGGCAATGCCATGGCGGCACCAATCAGCAATGGCGCAAGCACGACCGCGGCGGCGGCTGGTTCCTAATCCAAAACCGCAACTCCAGCCGGTGTCTGAACATGGCCAACGGGCGAAAGAATAATGGTGCGGTCTTCGACCAGTATCAATGCGGTCACAAAAACCCGACCCAGATGTTCCGGTCGAAATAGGCGCATACGGATAGTTAGCGAGAGGAAGGGTAAAACGTCGGCGGTTCCGGGATAACCGGGGCCGCCGTTGCCTTGCCTGGTTTCAGGGCAGACTGACGCCGGCGTCTCGAAGTGCTTCGGTCAGTTCCTCCAGACGGAACGGCTTTCTCATGACGCGGATCAGATTAACCGTCTCGCCGTCGCCAAGGATGGCGTCGAGGTCCAACGACAATGCCTCCGTTTCGGCGTCGATCTGTACCGGGGCATCCAAGTTCTTATCGCGGAGCAGGCGGATGAAGTCGATGCCGGTCATCATCACGACGGCGCCCCCATAGGCGATCTTGCCCAGATGCTGGACAAGTTCAATACCGTCCATGACCGGCATGTAGAGGTCGGTGAAGATGACGTCGAAGTGTTTGCCGTCGGCCAGCAGGGCGACCGCGTCGGTGGCGTCGGCGACCCGCACGACCGGTGGCAATCCAAGCTTCTCAAAGGCCGCCCGGAAGGTCGCGTCAATGAGATCGTCATCGTCAACAAGGAGGACTTCCGGCGCGCGCTGAGAGGGGGATGTCATACGGTCGGGCACCGACACGGCGCTCTAGTTCTCAATCCAAATGCTGTCGACCGGATGGCCGAGGTTCTGTAGGTCAAGGAGGATCGAGAGTATCCGGGGGGAAACCGCATAGCCGGCGTTCATGAACAGCCGCCCATCCGCCGTGTGGACGTCGCGGGCCAGCACGGCACCTTTGGGCACGTCGTCCAACGGGCATTCGACCCCGCCGGTCTGAGCTGTCTTGTTTGCCGTCTCCGCAGGCACAGGCGCCTCGGTTCCCGGCATTTCGGAAGGCGTCGGTGTGTCAGCGGATGAGCTTTCGTCTTCCGGTTCGGGGGCTTCCGGCTCGGCGGTGCCGCTGACGTCCGGCCCCATGGGGCCTTGCATCAAGGGTTTGTCTTTCTTCATGACGATCACGCCGCGGGCCTTTGGCTTGCCGGTCGTCACTTTGCGGAACCCCATGATCTCTTCCAGGGCCGGCCCGACTTCGATGTCCTGGTAGTCGTCTTCCGACTTCATCGATCTTTCCGACGGCAACTGGCGGAGCATTTTTCCGAGCCGTGCCTCCAAGGCATTTTTCGACGCCGGCTTGACCAGGAAAGCGCTGACGTCCAGGGCCAGGGCCAAATCGACCAGGTGTTTGTCGCCATAGCCGGTCAGCAAGGCAAACGGCATGGTGCGGTTGATGTTGGCCTCGCCCATGCGCACCGATCTGAGCAGATCGAGGCCGTGTTTCCCCGGCATGTTAAAATCGGAAATGACCATATCGATCTTGAATTTACCGGAACTGAGCGCCTCCAAGGCTTCGTCCCCGTCAACGGCATGGATGATGGTCGGTTTGCCCATATCGTCGAGCAACCTGGCGACCGTGGTCCGGCTGAACATCTCATCGTCAACCAGAAGGATCGTCTTTCCTTTCAGATTTAGTGCCATGCCCGTCTTACCCTTGCCCACTTGGCGAGTGTATACCTTGTTTGGTGCAGAACGCATCAATGCGCGTATATTCCAATTGTATCTTACCCAGCCGGGCTTCGAAATCACGCCAGTTTTCACTGACCGCATCGTTCTCCAGGTCGCCAAGTCGTTGGGCGAGGGGAGCGGCCGCCGCTGTGTTCGCCGCGCCTTTCGCCTTGTGTGCCAAATCGTGAAGGGATCGCGCATCGCGCGCCCGGACGGCGTCTTCCACGTCGCTCAACAGGCCGGGCAAAGCCTCAAGGAACAAGGCCAAGGTCTCGGATATGCGGGATTTGTCGTTGCTCCCCAATTGTTCGGCCAGCCGGTCGATGTCAATGGCCGCCAAGTCGTCAGATAGCCGCTTGTCGGAACTCGCCGCCGCCGCCGCGCCGGCGTCGAGCGCGACGCTCAAATCAGCCGCCGTGACGGGTTTTTCGAAGGTGCCAAGAACCCTCAGGCGGTTTTCGCCGGCCCATTTGGCGGCGGCCTGCAGACCAGCAGGATCTTCGCCGCTGACAACCACGATACCGCCGGAAAACTGCCGTGACGACAAATGGCCGAGGAACGCCATGCCGTCCATCCCCGGCATGTTGAGATCACATATCACGGCATCCGCGTGGTGGTTGTCCAGATGGGCCAGTGCCTGGGTGGCGTTATCCATTGTGGTGACGTCGTCGATCTCAATGGTCTTCAAGGCCATGGTCATCACCCGAAGCGCAAACTCGTTGTCGTCGATGACGAGAACTTTCAAGCGTTTCGCCTCATGGACCATGACATGCCAATCACGCCGCTTGCGCGGCCTTGCTGGTCGCCAGTGCCAGGGCGGCCAACAGATGCTTGGCGTCGCCGGACGTCACCTTGCGTTCGGCGTCGGTGACCAGGGCCCGGATGGTTTCCACGTGAAGCTTGATGATTTCAAGCTCCATGGATGTCGGGGCATTGATCGAATCGACGAAAATTCGCAGCTGCCCGGCAATGCCGCTGACCAGGTTCCGCAGGTGAACATCAGCGGCCACCGAACGGACAAGGTCCTGGGTGACCTCATCCAGACGGGCCAAATGTTTGCTCCGGTCCGTGGGCGACAGGACCAGCGTTTCGATGGCTTGTTCGAAACGTTCGGTCTCCGGCTTGAGGGCGGCCTTCGCGCCGATGTCGGAGAATCCGCCGACGGCCTCAATATTGGAAAGGGCGGCCAGATATACCTGGTCCGCATCGTCGGCAAACTCGCCGCCCTGCGCGAGGCGCTTGCGGATGGCCAGGACGATCTGCTTGCGCATGCCGGCCAGCGAGAACGGTTTGACGATGTAGGCGAAAACACCGGATTTGCGGGCCTCGTCCACATGTGCCTTGCTGTCGTTGCTGGTCAACATGACGAAGGGCACGCCGGCCCAGCGTTCACGGGCCATCTTCAAAAGATCCAGACCGGTGACGTTGGGCATGTTCCAATCGGAAATGATCAACTGGAAATGCGGGAAGTTTTCCATCGCCCGGATGGCTTCGCCGCCATCGCGGGCGTCGATCACTGTTTCGAAACCCAACTCGGCAAGCGCCGATCGCGCGAGGTTGAGAGCAAACTGATTGTCCTCCACCAAAAGCACGCGCATCTTCGAGAAGTCGAGGCCGAAATCGTCTCGAATGGCCATGTCGGGTCCCGCCTTGCATTCTTCGCCGCGGCAATCGGCGTCCCGTGAGATTAATCGACCTTGATCGCCGCCTCAAGGTGAGCGAGTGCTTCGCCGAGCAATTCGCCGACCGCGCCGGCAAGCCCTTCGGCGTCGTCAAAGCGGTTTTCGATACAGTGGGTTTCGATTTCCAGGCAGCATTTTGCCAATTTCATCAATCCCATGGTGCGGGCATTTGATTTCAGGTCATGGGCCGTGCGTTGCAGGGTCTCGGGATCGCCGTCGACGGCGGCGGCGCTTAAATCGGCGGCCGTTTGGGTGCAAATGCGCTGGAAGTCGGCGGCCAGGGTGACAACCATCTCGTCACCATAATCGGCACGCAAAGCCTCCAGGGCCGAGGCTTCGAATACAGGCGGTTCCGTATCCGCCGAGGCTGCGATTTCGGCCGGCGCGCCTGGCCCTTGCGCCGGCATCGCTGCGGCGGCGTCTGCCCCCCCGGCCATGACCCGGGCCAAGGTCGCCGCCAGGACGGCGGGGTCGATGGGCTTGGTGACGCAGGCGTCCATGCCGGCGGCCAGGCAGGCGTCCAGTTCCTGGGTGTTGGCCGCGGCGGTGACGCCGACAATGGGGATCGACGCCAGGTCACCGTCCATGGCGCGGATCTTCTTGGTCGTCGCGATGCCGCCCATGACCGGCATGTGGCGGTCCATGAGAATCACGTCGAACCGCCCCGGCTTCAAGCGCTGCAAGGCCTCGGTGCCGTTGACGGCAACCTCGACACGATGGCCCTGCTTGTCCAGCATGCCCAACGCGACCCGGCGGTTGATCTCGTTGTCTTCGACCAGAAGGATGTCGAGGGGGCTTTCCAAGGCTGCAACGGCCGCCATGGTTTGGCCGTCGGTGCCGGTATCCAAAACCGTCGGATCGACAATCGGAAACGGTACAACAAGACGGAACGTGCTGCCGCGGCCAAGCTCGCTTTCCAATTCGATGGCGCCGCCCATCAAGTCCGCCAAGCGCCGGCAGATCGCCAATCCGAGCCCCGTGCCGCCATATTTTCGCGCCACCTCCACGGACCCCTGGGTATAGGGAGAGAATAATTTCGCCTGGGCATCGGCGGAAATGCCGGTGCCTGTGTCGGCGACGGCGAAGGCCACGATGGCGGTGCTGTCGGAGCGCTCAATGACCTCGGCGCCGACCGTCACCGAGCCTTCGGACGTAAACTTCAAGGCATTGCTGACTAGGTTGAGCAGGATTTGCCGCAACCGGTGCGGATCACCCATGACGGCCGCCGGCAGATCGTCGGAAATTCGCTGCCGCAGTTCGATGCCTTCCTCGTCGGCGCGGGACGCCATGACTGCCACAGCATCGTCGGCGGCCCGGTTCGGCGCGAAGGCAATGATCTCCAGATCCAGCTTGCCGGCCTCCAGTTTTGAGATGTCGAGCAGGTCATTGAGGATTGTCAGCAGTGCTTCCCCGGAAGCGACGATAGTCTCGGCGAACTCTTTTTGTTCGGCGTCAAGGTCGGTGTCCAGCATCAGCCGCGACATGCCAAGCACGCCGTTCATGGGGGTGCGCACCTCGTGGCTGACCACAGCGACGAATTCCGATTTTGCCTGGGCCAGGGCTTCCGCCTGCTCTTTCGCCTCGCGCATGGCCTGTTCGGCGCGTTTGCGTTCGGTGATGTCCGTATAGGTGGTGACGAATCCGCCGGTCGGCACGGGTGTGCCATGGACTTCGATGACGGTGCCGTCGCCGCGGTCGCGTTCGAAGGTATGGGTTTCGAACTTCTTCGCCAGATCCAGGCGATCGCGGACCTGTTCAGCAATATCGCCGTCGCCGTATTCGCCCCGTTCGGCATTATATTTGAAGAAGTCGGCCAACGGCCTGCCGGGTTGGCATAATTCCGGCGGAAACTTCAGCAGATTGACATATTGCTGATTCCAGGCGCTCAAATTGAGATTGTCGTCGAACATGGAAATTCCCTGATCGACGTTCTCCAGCACCGTTTCAACAATCGCTTTCTGCTCGATCAGTTCCCCTTCGGCGCGTTTGCGTTCGGTGATGTCGGTAACGATATTGACGACGCCGCCCGATGGGGTTGGTGCCGTGTTGACCTGAAGTGTCTTTCCATGAACGGTGGTCCGTTCCCAACTTTGCGGTTCGTTTTCGACAGGAAGTTCGGCAAGCCACCGGTCGGTAATTTCCTCCGCGTCGCCGTCGCCGAAATCACCGCGTTCGGCTTGAAACACGTTTTCGGTGCGATTGGTATCGCCAATCTTCAAAAGGCCATCGGGGAACCCGTACAGGTCGGAATACTGTTTGTTGAAGAACACATACCGTTTGTCCTTGTCCACATACCGGATGCCGCCTGGCATGGCATCGAGGACAACACGAAGCTGCGCCTCGCGTTCCTGAAGTGCGATTTCGGCCTGCTTGCGCTCGGTGATATCGACGCTGACCGAGCCAATGGCAATGAGTGTGTCGTCGGCGTCGATCACAGGAAAACGGCTGACCAGTAAATCGTGGGCGCTTCCATCCGCCTGGGTCACCGTGACCTCGGCCTCGATGCGTTGCCGGGTCTGCACAACCTCCAAGTCGGCACGATCGAAGGCCGCCGCTTGCTCTGCGGTGAACAGATCATGGGATGTCATGCCGATCATGTCGTCCGCCGAAAGGCCTCGGTTGTCCGCATAGGCCTTGTTGACCAGCAGGTAGCGCCCTTCCGGATCCTTGACGAACATCGGCGATGCCGCGTTATCAAGAAATGCCTTCAGCAGGGCCTCGTTCTCGCGCAGCGCTTCTTCGGCACGTTTGCTTTCCGTGATGTCGGTGATAATGCTGACGTAGCCACCTTGTTCCGAGGGTTGGGTGCGGCAGTCCAGAATCCGGCCGCTCTCGGTCCTGCGCTGCCAATTTGTCGGCTTGGCGAAGGACGGATGCGAGTCGATCCATTCGCGGGCTATCGTCTCCGGATCGCCTTCGCCGAATTCGCCGCGCTCGGCCTGGAAAATATTCTCGGTCAGAACAGACTCACCGACTTTCATGAGCTCGTCCGGAAACTCGAACAACTCACCGTATCGGGAGTTGAACAAAACGTTGCGCCGGTCCTTGTCGACCAACCGGATGCCGCCGGGCATGTTGTCCAGGGCCACGCGTAATTGGGTCTCTTTCTCCGCCAATTCCGCTTCCGCGTTCTTGCGTTCGGTGATGTTGGTATCGGCGCCCCGGTAACCCTGAAAATTTCCATCATCGTCGAAGATCGCGACGCCATTGACGCGAATATGACGGATCACGCCGTCGGCACCGGTGATTGCATATTCCAGGCCGCGGAACGGCCGGCGGGCATCGATATCTTCAAAGTGCTTGCGCCATTTCTCTGAGTTGGCCGTGTCCTCTTGATCGCCGCCGAGTTCGCGGCGGCTTTTGCCGATGATGTCCTCTGGCCGGACATCCATTTCTTCGTAGAACCGCTCGGTAATAAAGCTGAAGCAGTCATTCTCATCGGTCTCCCAGAACCAATCCGACGCAACCGAGGCCAAATCCTTGAACCGAGCTTCGCTTTTACTCAGCGCCTCTTCGGCGCGTTTAAGCTCGGATATATCGGTCACCACCGAACCGATGGCGATGATCGAGCCATCGTCGGAAAAGACCGGGTATTTGATCACGAAATAGGACCGTTCCTCGCCGTCCGCATTGGTCATGGCCAATTCCGTTTCCAGGGGCTTGCCCGTCTCGAGCACCTGCCGGTCCGAACGTTCGACGGCATCAACAGAATCGGATGGGAACGCCTCGCGGACAGTTTTGCCGATGATCTCGTCAGGGGATTTCCCCCGCTCCCGGACGAATGCCTTGTTGACCAGGATATAGCGAAGATCCGTATCCTTGATGATGATGACTGAATTGGCGTAGTCCAAAATGGCTTTCAGGCGCGCCTCGCTTTCTTCCAGCGCCGCTTCGGCATTCTTTCGCCGGGAAATATCCGTGTGAATGCAGACGGTTCCGCCGTTCGACGTTTTTCGGTCGCGGACCTGAACCCAACGGCCGTCGGCCACCGGCAAATCGAAGGTTTCCTCTGTTTTGCCGAAGGTTTCCATCCGACGCTCGATAACGTTGATGCCGTCGACCTCAGCGGCTGTGATCCAGTCAATATCCTGGCGAAGCAGGTCCGTGATATGGACACCCGGTGCGGCGTCGGTGTCGCTGTAGCCGTACATCTCCCGGTAACGGCTGTTGCACATGACCAGCCGATCATCGGGATCGAACAAAGCAAACCCTTCCGCCATCGTCTCAATGGCTTCCGTCATCCGCGCTTCCGCCGCCGCCACCATATCCTTGGCGGCAAGAATTTCCGCTTCGGCGCGGTGCCGGTCCGTGACGTCGCTGAAGACGCTGAGAATGCCGCCGTCCGCCGTCGGCCGACGGTGCAGTTCCATCACCCGGCCGTCGGCGAAATGGCGGATGAAATCCTGGTTTTTATGATCCTTTGGTGAAATGGCGAAATCCTGATCGGTCATCCCGGCGTAGATACCCTGTTCCCGGTTTCGCTTAATCAAATCGTCCCAGGTCGTGCCGGGTTTCACCTCGGCTTCCGTAAGGTCAAATATGGAGATGAAGGTCTTGTTGTGGGCAACCAGCCGGTTGTTCGCGTCATACAGGGCAAAGCCATCAGAAATGTTTTCGATGGCGGCCGTCATCAGGGCTTCAGATTTCTCAAATTCGCCTTCGACCCGCTTCAGATCTGAGATATCGGTCCGCACGCCGACGATTCCCCCATCTTCCGTCGGTCCGTCGCTGCACAGCAGCCACCGGCCATCCTGAAGATGTTGTTCGTAGCCGTGGGAGCCGTGGCGAAATTGCTTCAGCCGGTCGGCGACCCATGTATCGACATCGTCAATGTCGTCGGCGTCCTGACCGCGCACCGCCGCGGCACGCGCGACGTCTTCCAGTTTGGCGCCGGGAACCAGGACATCCGTGATCCAAGGATAGAAATCGCGGTATTTCTGATTGCAGTGCAGCAGTCTTTCATCAGCGTCGTAAAGAATGAAACCGTCGGCGATATGCTCAAGGGCATTGGCCAGGTCGAGGGGTTGATCAGGTGAACGTTTGGCCGCCGCTTCCAAGGTCTCGATGTGTCGATTTTTTTCGCCCAATGCGGCGATCAAATCGGCTTTCTTCATGCGCTGATAATTCGGCTGCTTCTCAGCGGTGTTGGCCATGGCCCGCTCCCAATCAGGTGTCCGGTTATGCTCACTGGAAGTTGATTATCCCACGCAAGCGCGTCTTGCGCTACCGCGTGGCGATGCGACGTTCATGAGCGAACCGCGCGGCGATTTGTGGCGTGCCAACGTTCTCCGGCGCAGTGTTGAGCCAGTATAATGGACCCGGTGAGCGGATAGACTCCGGGTCGCAAATTGACGGCGCCATTTGCCGGTCGGGTCATTGAAGGCGGGCCCGCCCCGTTCGTGGCTTTGCGAGTTACATGCCGATTCCCATGGCGGGCAGTCTCAGTCCCTGTTCGCGGGCGCAGTCCAGGGCGATATCATAACCCGCGTCGGCGTGACGCATGACACCGGTGGCGGGATCGTTCCACAACACACGTTCAATACGTTTTGCCGCTTCCGGCGTGCCGTCGCAACAGATCACCATGCCCGAATGCTGGGAGAAGCCCATGCCGACGCCGCCGCCGTGATGCAGGCTGACCCAGGTGGCGCCGGAAGCACAATTCAACAAGGCGTTGAGAAGCGGCCAATCGGAAACCGCGTCCGATCCGTCCTTCATGGCTTCGGTCTCCCGATTGGGGCTGGCCACCGAGCCCGAATCCAGATGATCGCGGCCGATGACGACGGGCGCCTTTAATTCGCCAGAGGCAACCATTTCGTTGAACGCCAATCCCAGGCGGTGACGCTGACCCAATCCGAGCCAACAGATGCGCGCCGGCAGGCCCTGAAAGGCGATCCGTTCGCGGGCCATGTCCAGCCAGTTATGCAGATGTGCGTCGTCGGGGATCAGTTCCTTCACTTTCTGGTCGGTCTTGTAGATATCCTCGGGATCACCCGACAGGGCGGCCCAACGGAACGGCCCGACGCCGCGGCAGAACAGGGGCCTGATATAGGCCGGCACGAAACCGGGAAAGTCGAAGGCGTTCTCCAGCCCCTCTTCGAAGGCCACCTGTCGGATGTTGTTGCCGTAATCCAGGGTCGGCACGCCCGCATTCCAGTAGTCGACC
>CAZQPC010000006.1:0-36962 GCA_964595005.1 uncultured Magnetovibrio sp. | reverse complement strand
GCACAACATGCGGACCGGAAACAAAAAAGAGCGCCTTTCGGTGCTCTTCAAATTGTCGGCGGGCCTCTATAACCTAATCATCACCGCCGCTTGGCCCGAACTGCTGGTGCGCGCCAACCATCAGCGAAGGGAACCCACGCATGTCGGCGCCACTCAATCGCGCCGCTGCCTTTTCGCGGCCTTGATTGGCTAATTTCACCATGGAGCCCGATTGAATGGCGCCGGTCGGGCAAATCTCTTCACAGGCGCGCGGCATGTCGAGCGGTCTTTCTTTCCCCGGCGTCTGACAGAAATTGCATTTCTCCATCTTGCCGGCTGTTGCCGATAACTGCGGTGCGTTGAATGGGCATGCCCAGGCGCAGAAACCACAACCGATACACTTGTTCTGATCGACAACGACAATACCGTCATCGGCCCGTTTGGTGATTGCCGTGACCGGGCAAGCGTTTTGGCACGGGGCATCGCCGCAATGCATGCAGGCCATGGAAACATTCATGGCCTGGACGTTGGGATACGTGCCGGTTTCGATCTTCACGACTTCACGCCAGCGCGGCCCGACCTCCACTTCGTTCCAGGTCTTGCAGGCTATTTCACAGGCGTGGCATTTCACACACCGTTTGTGGTCGAAATAAAATCCATGTTGCATGATCGCCTCCCTCACCCGGCCGGCCGAACGCGGACTTTGCATTCGTTGTAGCAATTGGCCCCGGTGACCGGGTTGGTGTGGGTATCCATCAGATTGTTGGAATGTGCCCCTTTGCCCTTCGCCGTCGAGCCCATGGCCCAATGGCCGAAGCCGTGGCCGTGGCGAATACTAACGCATCCCGGTACCAAACCTTCCACTACCTTGGCACGGATTGTCATGTTGTCCTTGGGTGATTCGACAACCACAAACGTGTTGTCATCAATGCCGTATTTGGCCGCATCGGCGCTGTTAATCTCGACCCAATTCTCACCGCAGATCTCCATCAACAAAGGATTGTTCTGGGTGACAATGTTGCAGTGCATGGACAACTTTGAATGGGTGACTTGAAGGGGATACTCATCGTCGGGAATGACGCTGCGCTCGACATATTCCGGATAGGGGTTGAACCCCGCCTTTTCATAATCCGTTGAATAGATTTCGACTTTCCCTGACGGTGTCGGCAGCCCTTTTGGCACACGATTGTATTCGATCGGTCCAGCCCAGAAGCCCTCATCTTTCAGTTCATCCACGCTCATGGGGACGTCTTTCATGGCAACCTCGCCCCAATCTTCCCATTTCTCATAAGGAAAGTGCTGGCCCCAACCCATCTTCTCCGCAATGCCTTTGACAATTTCGTAGGGTGGTTTCGATTCGCCAACACGGTCAACCACGGGCTGGCAAAGTACGACCTCCGGCCCCAGCCACATACCCTGGCGAATTTCGGCCTGTTCATGGAATGACGTTTCGGGGAGCACGATATCGCACTCCAGCGACGTCTCACTTAAATAAATTTCGCATGAAACGGCCAATTCCAGATGTTTAAACATCTCCAGCACCCGGTCTTTGTTTGGATCGCTCATCACCGGATTGGTGGAATGCACGAACAGCCCTTTCACCGGATAGGGGTCACCATTGATGACCGCGTCAGGCAATTTGGAATTCGGTAAATCCGGCGCCAACGGATAACCCATGGCGACATGCAGCGGGTCTTTGGTCGGCGCGCGCATGGCATCCTCGGGGATCGCCACAGGCGCCCCCAGCGGCGCCCAATCCTTGAGATTAATGTTGCCCGGTTTGTCCACTTCGCCGCAGATCGCATCCAAGATATAGCAGGCGCGGGCCGCATCGTGGCCGTTCGTATAGTATCCGGAGCCCTTGAAAATTGCCGACATGGCCGGCTTCGTTGTCGCAAACTCACGCGCCAGACGGGCGATACGTTCGGCGTCGATGCCGCATATCTCTTCGGCCCAAGCTGGCGTGAATCCTTTCTCATGCAGATGATCGCGAAAGCCGTTGAAACCTTCGCAGTACTTGTTGACGAATTCCTCATCATAGAGCTTCTCGTCAATGATCACCCGGCACATGGCCAGCGCCATGGCGCCGTCCGTACCAGGGCGGATCGGTACCCACTCATCGGCCTTTTGGGCCGTCTCCGTGAAATTGGGATCGACCACGACCAGACGGCAGCCCTTGGATTTTGCCTCGATCAGGTCACGGCTTTCCCAGAGCCCTTGGTTGGCGCCGAGGTTGTTCATGCCCCAAAGCATGACATAGCGGGAATTGACGAAATCATGCATGGGAAATACGTGGCCGAACAGTGTCAGGCAGGCGGCGCGGCGATCCTGCTCACATCCCGACGTGTGGGCGTACATATTTGGTGAGCCGTAGAGATCCTTTAGCAGGTGATGATAAAAAACCGTGTTGGGATCATGATGGCAGGTCAAGGCCACCGCTTCCGGACCCCATTCATCAGCAATGTAGTTGAGCTTATCGGCAATAAACTGGAATGCTTCGTCCCAGGAGATACGCTTAAACTCTCCGCGCTCGCCCTTCGGATTGGTGCGCAGCAAGGGATGGGTCAACCGGTCGGGATCTTGGCTCACGTACCAGCTGGCCATGCCCTTCGCGCAACGCGCGCCGATGTTGTTGGGTGATTCCGGATTGCCTTTTTGATAGACGATTTTGCCGTCGCGGACGAAAACCTCGGTTGGACACTGCCAGGGGCACGTGTAACAGAAACTCTTGATGACCTCGGCGCCTTTAATCTTGGCGAGTTTGGCCCCTAAATCCTTTGCCATTTCGTTCATGACGACCGCTCCCTGTCCGTGATGGCACCGTCGCTCTATTGCTTATGTTGGCACGGTGGCAGGGATAGGTTAGACCCGGTAGCGTTTTCCCGCAACGTGCGGAAAGGTTGCCGATGCGTTGCTGAGATAGGGGGGAAACCACGGTGCATGGACGTCTGCGGCGTCTGTTTTTCTATTCTTTCGGCATCCGTCGCGCAATCAGTCGGTAAATTCCACCGCCGATGAGCGCGCCGACGATGGGCGCAACAATATAGACCGTGAAAAATCCGTTCCGCGGGCCAGGGATGGCGATCTCGCCCCACCCCAGAAAATAGGCCACCAGGCGGGGGCCGAAATCGCGTGCCGGGTTTAGACCTGCTTGGGTTAGGGGAGCGACCACGGAAATAATGGCGGCAACACCAAGACCGATAATCACAGCGCCCATGGCCGATGGTGGTTTCGAAGTATTGCGATCATGGGTTACGGTCGCCACAAGAAATGCCAGCATGGCCGTGCCGACCATTTCGGCCAGAAAGGCGGACGAGGGCGTGATGATTCGCCAGGCGTCCTCAGCCGAGCCGAAGACGGCAGGATTGGGAAAGTATTCACCAAACATCATAGCGCTAAGCTCACTGCCCGGGCCGCCGCGCAACAGGCCGTGATGGCGTTCAAACTCGATAATCGCTTCGGAGAACATACCATAAAGAATAAATGACGCCGTCGCCGCGCCGGCGACTTGCGCCACCCAATACGGAACCACACGTCGGATCGGAAAGCGGTCATAGGCGGCGGCGACAACGGTAATCGCCGGATTAATATGTGCGCCGGAAAGCGACGCGGCCGCGTAAATACCCAAACTCACGCCGACGGCCCAGACCACCGCCACTTGCCACAGCCCGGCCTGGGCCCCGGTTGCAACCGCCGCATTAACCGAGCCAACACCGAAGAAAACCAGGACGAAGGTGCCGAAGTATTCGCCGATCATGGCGGAAAGCAGACTATTCTCAGGCTCAACCACCGTGGAACCCTGTGCCGGCGTGGCACCTTCATCCAGTTTTTCCGTTTCCTTGCTCACTTCGCATTCCCTCCCGTCAATCCCGGCGGCACGTTTCGCGCCGCCTGAAGATAGACCTCATCTTTATCGATCTTGCCAAATTGGGCATTCTTCAAGTCCGATTGGGTAAAGTCGGTCCGATCGAACACTGCCTTGGAGAAATCGGCGCCACGCAAGTTGGCGCCGGAAAATTGCGCCAGTGGCACCTTCGCGCCGCGAAATTTCGATTGCTGCATGTCAGCCGCATATGCCCGCGCCCAGCCCAAGTCCGCGTCAGAAAAATCGGCCCCGGCAGCGCGGCTCCAACTGAGGTCGGCAAAGCCAAGATTAGCGCGCTGAAGATTGGCGTTTTCCAATACTGCTTCCATCATTCGGGCATTGACCAGATTGACTCCGGACATGTCGGCACCTGTCAAATCCGTACCGCGCAAGATCGCGCCGGCGGGACCCGGATGTCCTTGCCCGCTTCCGCCCAGATCAGCATTGGCGAAGTTGGCGCCTGCAAACGCCGCCTGGCTAAGGTCGGCAGCCGGCAAATAGGCCTTTTGAAAATTGGCGCCGCTGCCGCGCACTTTGATCATCGATGCACCCGGCAAAAACGCACCGACAAACGCCGCACCTTCAAGGCGCGCCGCGTTGAGAGTGGCTAATGACAAGTCGCCGCCGTCGAATTTCGCGCCTCTCAGATCGGCACGTGTGAGATCAGCATTCCCCAACTGAGCTCCAGAGAAATCGGCGTTTTCTGCCTGGGCCTCTCGCAAATACACTTCCCGAAGGTCGGCGCCCTTGAGGCTCGCACCGCGAAGGTCGGCGCCGGTCAAATTGGCTCCGGCCAGGTTTGCGCCATCCAGTTTGGCGCCTTTCAAATCCACCCCTTGAAGGTCGGCGCCGGGTGACAGTTCCGCGTCCGCCAATACCGGAAATGACAACGCAGCCAACATTCCGACAGTGCACATAAGCTTGCCTATTCTCATCAGGGCGATCATTCGGCAATGTTCCTTGGCAGAAATGAGACGTTCTTAAACGTGTCTGGCATGGGACCCTTGCGCAGGATGTCCGCCCACGCGCCCTTGTAATAGGGAATGGTGGTTTTCGGATCAACGTGATCGGAAATCAAATCGCCCGCGGCGCCGCGTGGTTGGCCGAACAGCATGAACGCATGGTTGCGCTTCACCGCGTCCGTCACGTAGGCCATGGCCTCGACCGTGCCCATGTCGTTGGCAACCTCCAGAAGATCACCCGCGGTTATGCCCAATTCCGCCGCATCATCGGGATGGATTTCCAACATTGGCACCGGATAGCGTTCCCGGTAGAAGTCAATGTGTCGGTGATGATAAACGGTCTGCCAAATATGATTGGCCCGGCCGTTGTTGATCCAGAAGCGGTATTTCTGCCGCTGACGCTCCACGGCCGCCGCATATCCAGGCCAGGGCCGCGGTGCCGGAATGAATTTTGCCTTGCCGGATGGCGTGAAAAATTTTCCATCTTCGTGCATTCGAACGGTGCCGACGGGTACCCGGTTGATCAGGCGCACCGGTGTTTGAATACCATTGTTACCCAACTCTTTGAGCAACCCGTAGGTGATTCCCGCATACCCTTCCATGGGGTCGTGGCCATCACCCTTGAAACTGTAGCGCGCATCAATAAATACGTCCTCATCACCGCGCCAGTCGAAATCCAGAAACCGGTTCGCCATCAACGGATTGCGGTCTTCCTGATACAAGCTGTTCAAGCGGCGGGCGAACTTGCCCATGATCGCCCAGTCAGGTACCGCATCACCCGGCGGATCCATGAACCGCTGATACAGCCGCAACCGCCGTTCACCGTTAATCGAGGTCAAGTTCATCTCACCCCATTGGGCTGCCGGCAGCACCACGTGGGCGTGTCGTGCCGTCGCCGTCATGTAGATGTCTTGGGAAAGGATGAACATACCACCGTTCTTCAGGGCATCGACGACGGCCGCAACGCGTTCACCGACAGGACGGCCGAGCGTGTTCTTCAAGGCTTCGCGAACAGGCGCGCCACGCTCTATTAGGGCTTTTTCAAGGGATTCGGCACGCAACGTCGTCAGTACGGGATTGCACCCGCCAACCCAGAAAACCTTGGCCTCACCGCGGCGCACGGCTTCATCGACATTCAAGGCGGGCCGGCCGCCGGGATAGGGCGGCCGCACGTAGCCTTCCTGATGCCCGCCAAGCCGGCTGACGCCAGTTCCCGGCTTGCCGACATTTCCCGTCAGCAGGGCGAGGTCGATGATTGAGGCGATGTTTTCGTAGTTTTTCAGACCCCAAATCAATCCCTTTTCATAGTGTAGTAAGGCACGGCGTCGGACATTCCCTTTTTTTGGCTCGGCAATCCATTCCGCGGCCTTGTAGAGATCGGACTGACGGATGCCCGCCAATACCGCCGCTTCCGCGACCACGTCATCCGCCGCCCTGTCAGCACCTAGCGAAGAGCGCTGATAGGCCTCGAAGGTTTGCCATTCGGTGCGCTGCTTGATAAACGCCACGTCATGCCAGCGGCGTTCCATGACAATGCGGGATATGGCATTCAGCACGGCGATATCGGTACCCGGCTCAATCTGCAAATGCAGGACGTTTTCCGCGCCTGCTGCCGCTTCCGCCGTCGCCACGGTAATCGTTCGGCGTGGATCGATGATGATCATGCGCCCAGTTGCCGTCGGTTCGCCAGGGAACGTCTTTTCCTTCAAATCCAGCGAGTCCCCATTTAGATTGGGGATCATATGGTTCAGAAAATAATTGGTTTGAGTTTCATAAGGGTTCGCACCGACAATCATGATGGTATCGGCCAACTGCGCGTCGACATAGGAATTGGTCAGCGCCACAAGGCCGGCGTCGCCAGCCGCATGCACTTCGCTGTTGTAGGCCGGCCGATTGTGAATAGAAGCTGTTCGCGTTCCAATTCCGTCAAAGAAGAACCGGCCAACCGCCCAATTGTTTTCAAATCCGCCGCCGCCGCCGCCGTGGTCGAAGAATTTCATGCCAACGGCGTCAGGACCCCATCGATCAATGACCGCCTTAATCACGCGGGCACCCAAATCGACAGTCTCGTCCCAGTTCGAACCGGCGAAGTTTTCCTTATTCGCAATCAACGGCTTGGTCAGTCGCGCCTTGGTATTGCGGTCCGGAGAATAGAGCGTTTGGGCCAAGCCTGCACCGCGAACCGAAGCCATGCCGCTATTCACGCTGCACGTTTTATCCGGAATGATGGCGACGCTGTAAGATTTTCCATCCTTTTCCTTGACCACCGAGTGCATGGCCGGAGAAATCCATTCTCCATTGGTGTCTTGTTGTTCGCGAAAATCCACACCAAGAGCATTGGCGTCCGACGCCGCGCCGCCGTCTTTTCCCTCGGGCCATTTAAACACCCGGTAGCCGCAGCCAACGATGCAGAACTGGCAAACCGTATGAAATGCCTGAGCATTTTTTGGAGGCAGGGGGACGCGGGTCATACGCAAGGTCCTAAAGAATATTCGTGTGACGCCCGTAAATGATGCCATCCATGCCGGTGGCCCGCACCATGCCGTCCGACACTTCAAGCTGGATCATTGGCAATGACTGGCTGGCCTGACCGATAATCAGGCGACCCTCCTTGGCCGGATCGAAACTGCTCCAGTGGCACGGGCAGACCAACATTTTCTTATCCGCCAGATAATTGAGGGGACATCCCTTGTGCGTACATAACATGGAATAGGCGACAATATCCCGGCCCGGGCCAACGCCGCCCGGCACAGCTTCCGTGAGACGCAGCAACAAAGATGGGGCGTTCGGGTCTGGATATTCGAAGACCACTTCGGCTCCCGGTTGAAGTGATTTCAGCGCCGCCACATCGACGGCAGGATAGTCGCCCGATTGCGCCGCCCGGCTGAGTTTCGGAGAAACGCCAACGGCAGTTGCCGCGGCTAACCCGGCAACGCCCGTCTTAATGAATTCACGCCGATCGACACCACTCATAACCGCCTCCCCTTTAGCCCAATGTTTCCAACACGGGCCAATTTTCATTGATTCCAAGTGTCATATCCGCAGGCGCACAATTCAAGCCGCGAAACGGCGGCCGCATGCCCATATGATCATATATCGGTGGTAAGTGAGAATCCCGGCCCTTTGGGATTTAATGAGAATTCACCGTCAACGACCGCATAGGTCCATTTGGCCGTCTTCTTAATCCCCCCCAAAGGATACATGTGACAACCGATTAAGCCGCATTCAGGATCGCTGGCTTTATAGTCCGCCAATTCACAAATCAGTTTGTCCGGCGCCGAAACCGTCATCAGCTTGGTGACGTTGCGTGCCTGTCTTTTTAGGAATGTCATCGAGTTTCCGATCCCGCAGGCTTTAGCGTAATTGAGCAGCGTTTTGATTGTCGCCAATCCGGGAATACCAATTCGAATCGGAAGCTGGTTGCCGGCGGCCCGCATGGCCTTGTCCCAGGCAATGATTGGCGCCGCCTCGAAACAGAACTGTGTAACAACATACAGATCGGCCCCACTGCGTTGGGCGAATTCATTTTTCCACGTTGCCGCCTGTCCAATAGCTTCGTCGGACATGTCGGGGCTGCCTTCCGGATGTCCCGCAACGCCGATTTTTCGGATGCCGTGTTTGTCCAATAGGCCCGTGTCGAGAATTTGCATGGAATCGGAATACGCGCCCATGGGCGCATCGACAGCGCCCGCAATTATCAATACCTCATCGATATTTGCCTGCTCGCGCAACTTTCGAAGGCCTTCATCAAGAAAAGCCCGATCCGGAATGCTTCGCGCCGCCAGATGCGGCACTGGATTGAAGCCTTCGGCGCGCAAGCGGGCGGCAACGGCGACTGTGTCATCAAAATCGGAGCCGGGAAGAAAGGTGATAAACACGGTTGTGCCCGGCCGCAGCACCTGGCGAAAATCCTCAACTTTCGCAGCCGAAAACGGCGTAGTTTCGGCGGTGAAATCGGCGAGGAAATCAACGACGTATTGGCGTGGATCGTCGGTGTCCGAAATTTCGGCAGCCATGGACATTTCTCAGTTCCCACTCATTACCGGCAAAATTATTATGGCTTTAACGTAACACAACGCGTCGCGTTGACGGTGCAGATTTGCATGCGCAGCGCAAATACCGGGCCGAGCCTCGCGCATAGCATCAGGACCGACTTTTCCGATTCCGCCGCGCTTTGTCTCGCCACGGTCAAAAATCAGAGAAACGCACGAATATCCTGATGCCGGCGATGCACGTAAATCTTGATCGCCAGTTCCGCGTCGTCCGGTTCGCGACGTGTGATGGCGTCGACCACGTCTTTGGTCATTTCCTCGTGGGCACGGGCAATGTCATGCCAACTGCCGACCCGTTCGGAAATCATAAACCACAGCCGAAGATGGAGATTGAAAATTCGAGGGATGACTTCCGCTAGGTAGATGTTCTGAGCAGCCCGGGCGAGCACCGAATAGAACTGCCGGTCGCAATCCACATAGCGGTCAATATCATCGGCTTCCGTCGCCTCCACCAAAGCCAGATGCAGTACTGTCAGGTCGCGGATTTCCTTGTCCGAGGCCCGGCTTGCCGCCAGCCGGGCAGCCTGGCCTTCGATCAATGATCGGAACTCATAGATGTGTTGCGCGTTGGTGGCGTTGACCTCAGTGACGAACATGCCGCGGTTGGGCATGTGAACGATAAGGCCCTCGACGGCCAAGCGCTGCAGCGCCTCGCGGATCGGCGTTCGGCCGATCTCCAATTCTTCGATCAGCGTCTTCTCAGCCAGCGGTTCGCCTGGAGTTAGATCGAGGCGAATAATCTTTCGCACCAGAATCTGATAAGCTTTTTCCGCCAGGGATCGCGGATCCGGTTGGTATTCCAAGTTCGCGGCAGTGGTCGAGATCATCCGCTTATCTTCTAGCTGCCGTTTTCATGAAATAGGGCCCCGAAGGCCGGTTCGATGACGTCGCGATCCATGTCCGGACCGATAAAAACCATGTGGTGGTTCTTACGTGCTTCGGCAGGCGTCATTTCCAGTTGCCCCATGGTAAATTGTATCAACGTGGCGGCGCTGTCGACCGCCGTGAACCCCTTTACCCGCCATACGTTTTCCGGAAGGCCGGCAAAGAACGATTCAACGTCCGACCGTTTGGCCGTTCCGGACGCATCCAACACGAACGATTGAGCAGGGGCATGGCGGTGATCGTGATCATGTTCGTGGCCATGGGCGTGGTCAGGGGCGTGATGGTGGCTGCTGCCCGACAAAGCGCCATGATCCGTTTGGTAGTCGGACATTTTTCGGCTTGATGCGCCGTCAAGGATATCCTCCACGTCCAATTCGCATTGCTCGGTGAACAGGATGTCGGCTCGTTCGTTCAGCGCCATAATCGCGGCCCGGGCCGTGTCCAGGTCGGCCGCCGCCGCCAGATCGATCTTGTTCAGGACCAATACGTCGGCATTTTGAACTTGCGCCTCATAGAAAGGCCCAAGCATTTCGCGCAGGCGGGTAAACTTTGGAATATCGATAACCGTCACCATGGGACCAATTTCGTAACGGTCCCGCAAGGTCTCCTCGGAAAATGTCTCGATCATCTCTTCCGGTTCGGCAACGCCGGTCGCTTCAATGACAACGACATCTATATCCTGTTTGGCGTTCAATTCTTCGATGGCGTTGATCAATGACCCCTTCAGCGTGCAGCACAGACACCCGGACGTGAGTTCAATCATGTCCAGGTCCTGGCCTTCCAAGATGGTGCCATCAATGCCAACGTCGCCGAATTCATTAACAATGACGGCCATTTTTCTGTTCCCGGCGCCTTGCGTGAGTAAATGCCGCGCTAGCGTTGTCTTACCCGAGCCGAGAAATCCGAATAGTAAGTTGACCCGCATTCTAGCCTCCTGCGGAAACGGCCTCATTTGGCGCCTCAACCTGGGCCCCGCTACCGACCGGCGTATCCGGCCCCAGGAAACTCATAGCCTCAACGAAAATATCTTGAAATTCCGGGCGCGCCGCCAAAGCTACGTGCTCCATGCGTTGCGATAGCTCGAAAGCGCGGTTCCGCTCCGTTTCAGACAACAAGGCCATCTGCGCGCCCATGAGCGCCGCATTGCCTGAATAGGTGATCTTTTCCAACGGCAGGTTCGGGATCAGGCGGATTTTCACAGCGCTCTCGATGTTGATGTAATTGCCGAAACCACCGCACATCATGACTTCTTGCAGATCTTCATCGGGGACATCCATGACCTGTTGGAGCATGACGATCCCTGAGAAGATGGCGCTTTTTGCTAATTGAACCTGACGGATGTCGGCCTGCGTGAGGGTGATCGGCTCGCCTTTCCCAGACTCTGTTTCATCAACCAAAATGAATTCGCAACCGTCGACCGTATCAACCAATCGATTGCGCAAGGTTTCAGGCAACTTTTCGCGTTTCTTGCGCAATAATCGGCCGGATTTTTCCAAAACTTCGGCGTTTGCCAACTTTGCGCAGGCATCAATCAACCCGGAACCGCAAATACCGATGGCTGGCGTATCGCCAATAACCGTGCAGGAAACATCGTCATCAATGTCAATTTTTTCGATGGCACCAAGGGCGCCGCGCATGCCATGGCGAATTTGGGCACCTTCCAGGGCGGGGCCGGCCGGGGCCGAACATACCATCATTCCATCCCTCGATCCCATGACCACTTCGCCGTTGGTACCGATGTCGACCAGGGTGCGGATCTCTTCACTGTCATAGATGCGGGTCGCCAGGACGCAGGCCATGGTGTCGGCGCCGACGAACCCGGCAACGATCGGCAGGAAGCAGACCTGGGCATTGACCGCCCGCTTAAGCGGCAGATCCCGTGCCGGCACGACCACGGCATCCCGGATAACGGGCGCGTAAGGGGCCAGCCCCACGTAAGTCACATCAACGCCGAGGATGATGTGATGCATGCAGGTGTTGCCAACGATGACAATCTTGTAGATGTGCTCGGCGGCAATGTCAGCTTGGCGACAGGCCTCTTTGACAAAATCATTGATCGCGTTCAAGGCACGGACCCGCAGCGTCGCCAGTTTCTTTTCATCGAACTGGGCATAGGCGATACGTGACATCAGGTCACCGCCATAGACGGCCTGTGGATTAACGCCCCCAACGTCGGCCAATGTTTCACCCGTTTCGAGGTTCATTAATGTGCCGACGATGCTCGTCGTGCCAATGTCGAAAGCCATGCCGTATCTGTGTTCAGATGTATCGCCTGCCTCGGCGTCGATAATCCTGTCGTTGAATGTCGTCACGGTCATGGTGCCGCCCTGGGCGCGGATGGCGCTCGGCACTTTGCGCAGAACTTCCAACGACACCTCGCGGCTGATGCTGTCCGGCAAAACGGAAAGGGTTTCCTCCCAATCCGATGTTTGGTGGTGTTCTTCGGTGGGCGTCGTCGCTTTGACCACATGTTTGGCGACGCCGCCGTCCAAGGTGAGACGTTGGTCATCCGTCACAGATGATTCGGAGGACAAAATTTGATGACCAATCTCTGCCTTGGGCGGCAGAGGCATAACCTTCGTATCCGCGATGACCTTGGTTTGGCAGGCCAGCCGGAAATTTTCGCGAACCTCTTCATGACCCAATTGAACCGTGTCTTGAATGGTCGGCGGCGGCACTTCGCCGCTCAATACCTTGATCCGGCAGGTCCGGCAGCGGCCACGCGCCCCACAGGTTGCTTCGATGTCGACGCCCGCCGCATGGCCGGCATCCAACAACGTTTTGCCGCGTTCGATCTTTGTTGATCGTTGCTTCGCGGTATCCTCGGCGTCGACAAACGTAACGGTGGCGGTATCTGCCATTTAGGCCCAGGCCTCCCGCGGTTTCTGAACCAGATCCAAGGCCAGCCGGACCGCCTGGACCGCATCTCTGCCCCAGCCATCGGCACCGCACTGATCGGCCCAATCCTGGGTCGTCGGTGCGCCGCCGACCAGAATATGGACCTTGTCACGATGCCCGGCCTTCTGGAATTCCTCAATGGTCACTTGTTGATAGTAGACCGTTGTCGATAGCAAAGCCGAAAATCCGACCAAATCCGCTTTTTCTTCGACCGCCGTTTCGATAAATTTATCGGGGTGAACGTCGGTGCCCAGATTAATCACATTGAACCCGGCGTTCTCCAGCATAATGGTGACGATGGATTGGCCGATGTCATGCATGTCACCCAAAACGGTTCCCATGACGAAAGTGCCGACAGGCTTTTCCGCCATCGCTGCCAACAACGGCCGGATCAATGCCAACCCCGCTTTCATGGCCCGCGCCGTGATCAACATCTCCGGAATGAAGATGACCTGCTCCGTGAACCGGTCCGCCTGAATATTGAAGCCCGGGAATAAGCCGTCGTCCAGGATTACCCGTGGGTCAATGTCAGCTGCAATCGCCTCCTCCACGCGGGAGTGGGAGTAATGGTGATCACCCGTTTCAACGGCGTCCCAAAGCGTTTGCCACTCCCAGCCATCGGGGGCACGTTCTTCCCAGCCTTCGGGAATCTTCAAAACCGGTTCGGCCATGACTTATGTCTCCTCGTCTTCAAGTCTTTGTCTTTTTATCGATACGTCAGTCCAATGGATACTTTCCATAAATGCCGAAATCCCGCTGAGCTTCCAGCATGGCGTAGATGTTCTGCACCGGCACATCGGCAAGGATGTAGTGAGATGGCGAAAATATATATCCGCCACCGACGGCCATGTTCTGCATCACCTCCAGAACACCCTGACGGACGGCTTCCACCGAACCACGAGGCAGTAGGTTCTGCACATCAAAGCCGCCGACAAACGCAATGTCGTCACCGTATTTCTTCTTGATCCCGACTTGGTCCTTGTTGCCGCCCGTCGGCTGCATGAGGCCTGAGAGATGCACGCCCAGTTCCACCTCGTCAGGAATGATCGGTGAGTAGTCGCCGCAGGAATGGAGCTTGATATAAATATCCGAATTTTCTTTGCGCCAAGCATCGAACATACGCTGAAAGCGCGGCTTCGCCAGCTCCCGCCACTGATCGGGCGAAATCATCATCGCCTGCTGGGCACCCACGTCATCACCAACGCGAACCATATCAACCCCACGCTTGATGACGTTGCGGCCAAGTTCCGTGTAGTAGTCAGTCAGTCCGTCTAACACCCCGGCAATCATGTCCGGCTCGTCGAACATCATCAGGAAGAATTTTTGCGTGCCGACGATATGAGCGTAAGCCGCCTCGATCAGCGTCGAGGACAAATCGACGATGATGAAGTAGTCGTCCTGGTATTGCGCACAAAGCTCATCGATAGGGTCTAAAAGAGCCGGGTCGGCCGGATCCGGCCATTTGTAGTTGGCCAATTCTTCTACCGACGTAATCGGATGAAAACTTGGGAAGTTTTCGGGGACGACCTTCGCCGGGCCCCAAAATTCCTGGGTCTTGGAAAACTCTTCCTGTTCTTCCGCATTGCGGCCCTGAAGACCGCTTTTGCCGTATCCGACACCGAAGTGATTGTGCCAGGTTTCGCCGATCTCGATGTGCCGGTGTGAGAAGTCAGCATTGATGCCGATTTGATAAATGATTGCATCGTTGCCCAGGCGCAGTTCCAATTCAGGATTGTGAGCGCGACCCGTAGAGGCATCTTCGATCCCATAAACCCGTGCCAGTTTTTCCTTGGCTTCATGCTTCATGCGATAAAGCAATGGCACCCTGTCAACCGGCTCATGGTGCAAAGTACGAATGAAACGTTCGCGCGGTTTCAGTTCTTTCATGGTGAAAATCCCTCCAGTGGACGATCAAACGTGCCGGGCACCGATGCCGAGCCCGGACGACTACTTCTTCTTGCCGCCGCGGGTCATACCCATTTTGGCTCGGGTATACTTCAGATATTTCATGGAGTATTCGTCTTTCCCGGTGAGCGCGTTGGCGGCAAACATGAAGTCCTGCAAAACTTCCGGATGGTTCATGACCGGGTCGATCATTACAGCGTCACACCCGGCCTGGACGGCCAGGGCAATAAATACCTCGTTGACCAGTTTGCGTTGTGGCAGCCCGAAAGAAACATTGCTGTGCCCGCCAAAAATATGAGCGTCCGGATAATTGCTACGCAATTCAGTGACGGCATCCAGATAATGCATTCCGAATTCCGGCCCAGCCCCGATAGGAAAGACCAATGGATCAAGAAATCGGTCTTCCATGGGAATGCCGACCTCATCCATCATATTCATACAGGTGGTCAGATTTTCGACCCGCTCCGCAGCATTCTGCGGCATACCGGCGTTGCCACTGGCATTGGCGAACAGCAACGCATTGTGGTCCTTTGCCATGGGCACGAGTTCTTGGCGGCCGTCTTCCAGGTTGAAGGAATTTATCGCCGGACGGTTCTTTGATCCGTCGTGGGCTTCAAGGCCAGCGTAGATGGTGTTTGAATCTGACGAATCGATGGCGACGATGCTATCGGTCACCTTCTGGGCCGTTTCCACGGTCCACTTGATCCATTCGAAACGCTCTTCCGGATAAACGGACATTTCGTCGACACATAAGTCGATGACGTGGGCGCCGTGCTTTTCCTGATTTTTGATGGCCCAGGAAATGTAATTCATATCCTTGTTGCGCAGCGCCTGCGCAATGTGAGGAATCATGAAACTGTTCCGCTCGGCCAGGTCTTCGGGAATTATGTTCGTGCAATCGAGGATGCGGTCATTACCGTCCAAGTCCGTATACTTGATCCCGGTCTTGCCGTCTTCTTCGATGACACGCGGGCTCGTAGCCTTGATCTTACGGGTCGAGTTGAAGTTCTCTCCGATGACGATCAGTCCACCATCTTTTCCCAACATTCATTTTATCCTGTTCAAAATTGGCCAATTTGGCCGAGTTACCGTTTGATCTTCACACGGAAAATAACCCGGCCGATGAGCCTGAGTGTTTGGCGTGTTCTTACCTTGAAAATTATCCCGCTGGCGACGATCGGTGTTCCATTTCATCGATTTTCGCCCGTCAAGCCGTATAAACCGGAACGCGACATTTTCGGCAGCATGGCGCAACTTTCGAGAAGCCGCACCGGCAACACGACATTGCCGAAAACATCGAACAGTTGGCGCTGCTCTTCCAACGACCACATCTCCGGGTCGCCATCGACCTTATAGCTGTATCCGGGGCCCATGCGCCGCGTCACCCGGTGTCCATTGGGCGCGACCAATTGGCTCAGAAAGGATACGAACTTCCGGGTTGTCCATTCGATTCCCAGCCATCCCGCAGTTTCAAGAAACAGTGCTTCCAATGGTTCGAAATCATCACCATCCATGCAACCGATGACTTCGTCATCCAGGCCCTTGCCTACCGTGATGACAACAACGGCCACTTCATCAGCACCGGACAGATATCTGGCAAAAGCGTGGTTAGCAAAGGTCAGTCCGCCAGCCAGTCGAAGTTGACCATCTGCACAACTTTCCACGGGCATCCGACGGTAATAGACCACCGGCGTCATGACATCGGCAGCGCGTAGCGAAACGTCATCCGCCGCCTTGCGGATGATTGGCCGAACCTTGTCCATGTCCTTGTAACCATGGATACGGAGCATTTTGACAGGATCGATGACCGGACGGCCCGGTTCGAAAACGCCAACATCTCCGACCGTTGGAGTGTCATGTTCAATGGTCATGGCATATCCCATAAGCAGAAAATATCAAAAATATATTCTGTGTCAAATCGCCAAACGCCCGGCGACGATCTCAACAGAGACCATACCAAGCCATCAACCGGTTTTCGCCAAGGCCTCATCGCGAATTTCGGTGAACCGGTCTTCAATATCCTGAGCCACCGCGCCAACAACTTCTTCGGCGCTGCCGGCCTGCTCCTGTTTCGGCCCCTTGTTCCATTCCTCCAGATAGGCATCGGTGCCGGCGAATTTCCGGCGCATTGCCGCTTCATCTATAAGTGATTGAAATTTATCACTCAATTGTATTTTTTTGACTCCGGTATCGTCCCTGGCCTCAACAAATGAAGGTATCTCCTGCCAATAAAGGATTTGATAGGTCGCCATTACATCCTCCTCAATCTCGCCTAATTCTAGACCCGAATTTCACGTTGCAGAATTATCCGAAATATTTTTCGGCGGTCGATTCATGGCCAATCGGTAGATGAATCGGGTCTCAAATTCAAGTCGCCAAAAAAATGACCAATCGACGCCTGACAATCAAGAAATATATTATGTGTGGCGGCTCTTTACTCGAGCGCCCCAACAACATTAATGTTTAATAACAAGGCAATATAACGAAACGGAGACTTTTGAATTATGCCGCCGAATGAACGCTGGCGCACATGCGTAATGCGCATGGGCCGATCAGGCTAAATCTGCTGAAACAGTTGCGGTGCGTAATAGGCGGTTTTAAGGTGATTGGCACCAGGGAGGGATAAATTAATGGCTTTCTTGCGATTTGCGGTTCCATCGTACGACTTTCAGCCGTTCAAGGGCTTAAGTTGGGCGGCACCGACATACCTCGGCAGCGATGATATTGAAAGACTCGCCGATGCCCAGGCGTCCGGTGACGCCAGTGCCTACGGTTGCTATCCTGTCATGCCGGGCAAGGATATATTTGCCAAGTTTGACATTCGAGGCGACCACTGCCACGCCGTCATGTGCGTCACGCCATCGACAACCGTGCATTTGTTGGGACGGTCGTATGCCTGGTGGAACCAGCGGGCCCTAATTCTGGACTCGTTGGCGACGGAAAGCCTGAATGTCGTTCACGACTGGCGCACGCCCCGGCCCATGAATAACCGTTTCGGCCCCGATGATGGTGTCGAACTTGCCGGCGGCGTTTATTTTATCATCTCAAGCCACATGTATGACGATCACTGGATCGCAAACCGCACCATATTGGACAATGAATGGGGAGGCGGTGATGCAGCCGGAGGGTTTCGCGTTCTCGGCGCGTCGAAAGACGAAGCTGATGAATTCTGCGAATGTAATTTGAGCATCTCGTGGAACGGCTGAAGCGCAGGAAAGAGAGCAACTGATTATGGCAAGAATATTACCCGACCAACTTGTTCCCGACTTTTTGAAAGCTTACAGCGTCACGAAGCTCGACGGCAGGTGCTCGGCGGATCAGCTGACCGTTAAAATTTGGGACCGTTACGGCACCAATCCGACCGACGGCGAAGAGAAGGCAACCGGTTCCTTCATCGCCGCCATCGTCATTTGTGACGAATGTTCCGAAGGCGTGGAACTTCACCGGGCTGAACTGGAAGCCGTCGAAAATTAACCCCGGTCATCAGGTGCTCTGCGTTTCCGTACCAAGAGTACGGCGCTGGCGTCGTAACTTGTGCCAAGTCAGCAGCGCGAATGCCGGAGCGCCGACGGAAGCGCCGACGACGAATGGCAGCTGCCAACCAAGCCAGATGATTGGCGCAAAAAGATAAAGAACGTCATCGAAGTCAAATCCGGCAAATCCGGGATAGGCCTTTTCGCCCGTGTCCTTGTTCATCTGGTCGATGATTTCCGCAAAAATCTCCGCCACAAATACGCCAAGTGCCCCCAACAGCCCAAGCACGATCGCCCAATCGCCGAGCCAGCCGTAGCGCAACCCAATGCCGGCGCCCAGGAAAAACAATGACGTGACGGCAACATCGCAGAACATGTCGTATTTATGGCCACCGGGGCTGGTTTTTCCGCTTTCCCTGGCCAGTTCACCGTCGGCCCGGTCCATGAAGGCCGAGAACAACCATAACCAGCCACCCCAGATATCCCACTGGCGATCCCCCACGGCAAAACTGGCGCAGGCGGCAATACCTGTGATTAATCGCACCGTTGTCAGGTGATTGGGCGTCACGGGCGTATTGACCAGTGGCAAAATACACACCCGTGCGATTTTATGTGTCCAGGAATCACCGACCATGTCGATGGCTCCCGAAAATCTGGAAGGTTTGAAATGTCATCAAATATCCCGAAACGAAATAAGTTCAATGTCCGGACGGGCTGCTAACTCTCGGACATCCCCATCAATGAGCGCCTTATACTCCGCCTCGAACCGATAGTCATGCGCGGCAGGATCGATGCCCTCCCATCGCCCCGTCGCCGGATGACCGACCGCCTCCGACACGCCATCCGGCAGGTTTGCTAGTATTGCCATCCAATGCTCACGGTCCATGTGCCCGGAGGCACGCAAGCCATACATCCGTTCGTTAAAACGCAGCCCAGCCCGCGATGCACGGCGTTTCATCATCGACAACCAGATGCCTAGGAATGCATCGCCCATCGACCTTCTCTTACCATTCGTCGGGGGCTCCCACGGAAACCGCACGGCGCACAAACCATATTCCCGGCCAATCCTAATAATCATTGCGAAAATTGTCGGATGAATATGCATGTGATTGTGGGCATTCACGTGATCCAGGGACAGGCCCGTTGCGGCGAAGGCCGCAAACTGAGCGCGGATCTCCAATTCCAGTTGCCGACGAACCCGGGGCAGAAAGAAATATCGGAATCCAGCGCGGACAAGGTTTTTATCAAAATTTCCGGCCTCATCCACCAAGTCGGGAATCTTGCCGGGCGGCAGGATCGGCCTCCCGCAAACGGTGACAACATGCAGGCCAACCGCCAAGCTGGGTAAGCGTTTGGCACGCGCGACCGCATCCGGGGCGGCGTCACCTGCAACCATCAAACAGGTCGTCGTCAAGATTCCGTCTTTATGGGCACTCTCGACGGCCTCATTGACCGGCACGGAAATGCCGAAATCGTCAGCCGTGACGATCAACCGTTTCAGGCGGCGTTCTCCCGTCCCCACAGGAACTTGAAGAACTCCTTGCCCTCACGCAGTTGGCGTTTCATGACGTCAACATCGCGGAACATATCGACCGTCAATTGGGCCATTTTACCCGGGCGGAAGTAGAACTTTTTGTAGAAAACTTCGACAGCTTCAAAAATCTCATCCTTGGAGAGATGAGGGTAGCTGAGAACACTTTCTTGGGTGCCGCTGTCCGTGACCAGACCTTCGGTGATTTCGTCCGTCTGTAACCAACCGTTTTCTATCGCCTGATCATAAAGAAATGTCCCCGGATACGTCGCCGGCAAAGACACCTGAATGGTCCGCGGGTTGATCTCTTTGGCGTAGCGGATGGTTTCCTGGATTGTATCTTGGTTTTCTCCGGGAAGCCCCATGATGAAACAACCGTGGATGACGATGCCTAAGTCGTGGCAATCCTGCGTAAACTGCCGTGCAAAATCCAGGCGTACGCCTTTTTTCATGTTGTTGAGGATCTTCTGGTTGCCCGATTCATAGCCCACAAGCAGTAGTCGCAAACCGTTCGCTTTTAAGACTTCAAGGGTCTTCCGCGGCACATTGGCCTTGGCGTTGCACGACCATGTAACACCAAGCCGGCCCAGTTCCTTGGCCAAGGCCTCAACGTGATCAATATTGTCCGTGAGCGTGTCGTCGTCGAAGAAGAACTCTTTCACTTCCGGAAATGCATCGCGGGCATATTCGATTTCCTTGGCGATGTTTTCGACCGATCGGGTCCGATAATTGTGTCCGCTAATGGTCTGTGGCCAAAGGCAATAGGTACAACGCGACTTACATCCGCGGCCCGTATAGATGGACATATAGGGATGCAGCATATAGCCGTTGTAGTAATTCTTCGGTTGCAGGAATTTCTTGTAGATGGGCGTCACCCACGGCAGCGTATCCATATCGTGAATGATCGGCCGGGGGCCGGTGAATTTGATCTCATCACCGTCGCGGTAGTAAAGGCCCACGACCTCGCTCAAAGGCCGGCCTTCGCAGACTTCCTTGACCGTGAAATCGAACTCCTTATCGCAAACGAAATCGATGGCGGGACACTGGGATAAGGTCTCTTCCCAACGGACAACCACGTGAGCGCCGCAAAATCCGATAAGTAGTTGGGGATTTGCTTGCTTTAAGGCTTCTGCGACTTGCCTGTCGTTTTGGAAGGTCGGCGTTGAGGTATAGACGATGAGGACGTCGTGTTTTTCGGCCTCGGGAAGAATCTGGTCTAAGCTATATCCGCCGGCCGGGCCATCGATCAACGTGCTATCGGGGACCAACGCCGCCAATTGGGCCAGCCAAGTCGGATACCAAAACGAGCGGACTTCGCGCTTGCACTGGTATCTGGATCCAGCGCCGCCATCAAAGCCTTCAAAGGAAGGCGGGCTGAGGAACAGTGTTTTTTTTACCGATTGCGTCATTACTCTCACCTGAACTCAAGAAGCGTCCTGAAGGCGGCTGTTCGCCCGGACAGTCAAAACCTGTTCACGCCAGTGAACCGTTGATCCGCAATAGGCCGTCATGCGAATACATACGGATAACAGATCACGTAGGGGAATGAGCCACGGGACACATTCCCCTTTCCCTTTTATGGTGCCGCACACCGTCATATGCAATGTCAGGCGCAAAATAGCTATGGCAATAATGGGTGATAGAACCAACCACACAGGCCAGTCCGCCAAGTGAAATAGCGTGGCAGCGACAATGGAAACGGCTAACGCTTCGGAAATCGTCGACATGGCATATCCAAAGGGCTTCACATTGCGGATGGTACGCGCCCATCGCACCTCGTGACGAAAAAGGGCCCTGAAGTTCGGCTCATAGACAACATTTTTTACCACATAAGGTACCAACGCGACTTTCAAGCCCTGCTTGGAAACCAAGTTCCCCAACATGTAATCATCGGCCAGGACATCCGACAGGGCTTCAAAACCGCCAAATGCCAGGCAAGCGTTACGGCGAATTGCCATGGTTGCGCCGAAACAGAAAGTCAGTTCGCTGCGCATTGCAGCGATGAGAGCGGAGGGGAAGAACCAATCATTGATAAACATCGCGCCCAGCGTCGACATGATTCCACCCCGGCCGCTCCCCGAATAAAGACACGTCGCGGCACCCACCGCATCATCGGCGAACGGCGCGGCAACCGTTTTCAGATAATCCGTTCCCACATGCATGTCGCTATCGGCAATTACCAAAATGTCATGCTTGGCGGCCGGCATCATATTCGCGAGGTTGCTGATTTTCAGGTTGGACCCTACTACGCGATCATTCACCACGAGGGATATGTCGAGATCACCATGTTCTGAGATGATTTTGTTGACGATCTCAACCGCAGGGTCTTGACGATCTCGAACGCCGAAAACAACCTGGAACGTTTCATAATCCTGCTGGCAAAATGAACGCAGATTATTCTCCAAATCCATTTCGTTTCCGCAAAGGGGCTTCAACACGGTTACTGGTAAATTGGTCACCATTGCCGCGGCCCGAAGGCGGGCCCGGAACCATAAAACGCTGACAATGGCGGCCAACAAGTACGCGCCAGCCAAAACCACCAGGGCAATTCCCAAGAATGAATAGGTGTTCAGCATTTGGTGACGCTACATTCCCTTTTACGGATGCATCGAAATTGCGGCGCATGTCTAGTCCGAAATTCCCGGCCGCGCAAACATGACGGGCACCGCACAATATAGACACTTTTATCGTTACCTAATTCTGAAGATCGTCAGAAATCTGCTGGCGTCGCCGGAACAAGGCTTTACCTTCCGCATGCTGCCAAAAGACAAGACCCGGCACATCGATCAGCAGTTCGCGTATCCGGATCGCCAAGGAGACGGCCAAAGCCATATCGGCAGGCATGCCAATGAGGGCCCCCAGCACGACGAACGCCCCCTCCTGCACACCGTAACTGTTTGGCACAACGAACGCTGCATCACTTAGCGTGCTGCTCAGGCTTTTCAACATAACCGCTTCGACAATACTTATCGGAAAGCCCAGGAGATATGCCGCCAACCAGACTTCTCCCGATTGCAAAATCAGGGCCATCATCCGCCATACGGTTGCTGCGGCCAATTGACCGCGGCGCCCGTATACCTGAGTAACAATCAGGTCGACTTCATCAGCCCTGTCGACAAGACCGCCGACGAATTCCGACCCCGTTACTTTGTGGGCGGACCGGGCGACGATACCAAAGATACCGGCTTTCTGAACGACGAAGAAGCCGGCCACGCCGGCCCCCAGTAGCGCCATGCCAATGAGCGCTGAAATCACCAACTGGTTGTCGAGAGCCATCATCGCCAGCAGGCTGACCCCGATCACACCCCAGATAATGATGGTGATCACTTGCACGGTCTTGTCGACGATGGTCGATGCGGCCGAATGGCCCGCATCAATGCCCCACAACACCAATACCCGGGCTTTAACAACCTCGCCGCCAATAGATGCCACGGGCAGCAAGGTATTTACGGCGCGTCCCATCCACTGGGCATAAAAGGCTTGAAAAAAGCTCGGCGCCGCGGACCTGGCGAACAAAAGTTGCCAGCATCGGGCGTTCATCAACACCGTCGGGAACCAGATGGCCGGCACCAGCAACAATGACCATCCAGTTGCCACCAAAAGATTGGAGATGTCCGCGATGCCCTCGGACAGGACCAATCCGACCATCACGACCAGCCCAATGACGAGACCGATGTAAGAAGCGATTTTCATGTACATATCCGTTACGGCGGCGCACGAATGCGGCGCCTGCGCTCCTTTTAAGGATTGCCGTAGCCGATGGCCACCACGTTTTCCGGCAACGGTGATGCTTGCCCCCGGCTTGAGACATCGCTAAACACGCCCCATTCGACGGCATTATTACGTGCGGAGTAATTACCAAGTGTCCGCCCTATCCTCCCCCGATGGCTCGTATACCCTGGCGCCGCCCGATCAGTTGTTACCGCTGACCCGGCATCTATCCTACCGATTGACGCCATTGATCCACCGGCTGCCGATTTCTCCCAATCAGGTCACGGCGCTATCCATGTTGGCCGGCTTGGCCGGCGCCTGGTGTTTCTCATACGGTGAGGCACAGTGGGGGGTCATCGGAGGTTTGTTTATGATCCTTTGTTACACCCTGGACAATTGCGACGGAGAAATTGCGCGGCTCAAAGACATGTCATCGGATTGGGGCGCGCACTTCGACGATGTCGTCGATTGGATGGTCGACAGCGCCTTTTTCATAGGTCTGGGGTATGGAGCCTGGCAGGCCCTTGGCGACATTTCCTGGTTCGGTTTAACCGCCGATGGGATTTTGTGGTTTTGGTTCGGCTTGGCCGCCGCGGCAGGGGCGACCATCGATTATGCGGTCGACATTGTTCACTACGCCCGGACACGCAATCAGCCGGAATCGAAAACCCGTGAGGAAGAAGCCAAAGAGGTGCGAAAGCCCGAAGATTTTGGCGATTGGCTGATCTACATTTTCCATAAGTTAAGCCGTGCCGACTTCTGCGTCATCGTGTTCGGCCTCGCCGTTTTTGACGTGACGTGGATATTGTTGCCGCTTGGCGCCATCGGTGCCCAGGCCTATTGGATCACTGATTTATTTCAAAAGGCTCGTGGCTGGCATACCTGAGCTATGCGCACGGACCGTCCAACAAGGCGCGCCATCCAATCCAGCCCATGACGATCTCAGCCATCTTCTGATGCCCCGCCGGCCCCGGATGCAGACCATCTGAAAGAAGCCCATGCCAATCCGCATCATTGATGGTTTTTGCCAGCATATCCAAATAGGGCACATCCAATTCATCGGCCAGCGCTTTGAAGCCCAAATTGTAATCCGCCGTTCGGGCGTTTCGTTTATCCCGGGTTTCGCCGGTTTCCGTCATTAAGGGCATGCGCGAATCGTCGACGGCGCTCGGACCGATCCAAAGCGTCGAATGCATGAGTTTTGCTTCACTCAACAATGCGCGGGCGTTCTTGATCGACTGACCCATCGAGACTCGAATTTCACCATTCTCTTCGGTCGCATCATTGATCCCGAAGTTGAAGACAATGGCGCAATGCAGCAACGGTGAAAGGCGCGCCGCCACTTCATCGTGCCAACGCGGCACGATGTCAGCGGATGTATCACCTCGAATGCCGAGATTATAATCCGTCAAATTATGACCCGCATCGACTTCGGCAGCACAAAGACGGCCGGGCCACCCAAGGAACCCTGTGTCGCCAGTCCCATTGGTGATCGAGTCTCCGATAAAACAGACACGCAGGTTTGTCATAAAGGCTGCTCCAACTCTCGAAGCGTGACCGAAATAATGATTCCAGTTCCTCCGCTCATGGCCGCAGGATTAAAGCGAACGTCATAGCGCTCGAAATCGTATCCTGGCACTGGACCGATTTCCACAGCATACGAATTTCAAGTAGCGTTTCGCGCTGGAAAAGCAACTCATTTCAAATGATCGCCGTCTTCGGATAATCCCGAACCTGGGGCAGAAGAAAGTCACCGGACATGATCTGCGTCACGTGATGTAAGTGACGTCCGGCACAACCACACAGAACCGGTCGGCCAACGCTGCCAATTCGGCGCGGTGAAGCTCGTCGGCGGTAATGACGCCGGCCAGACCATCGGGCAAATCGCGTGTCGCACAGGCGTTGGCGATGACGGTTGCGCCGTATCCATGATCAAGGCCGGAGCGCACGCTTGCACTGACACACATGTGGGTCATGAACCCACCGACCGTTATGTGGGGCCGGCCCGTTTCCTTGAGCACCGCATCCAACGCCGTATCGGCAAAGGAATTCGGCAATGATTTGGCGATCACCGCCTCACCATCAGACGGCGCGACCGCATCGCAAATGGCGCCGCGGGGCTGGTCCCAGTCAAAGGCGCCACCCGCTTTTCCTTGATGTCGAATATGAACGACCGGCGCCCCTGCGGTCCGCGCCGCGGCCAAGGCACGAGCGCCTTCTTCAAGGGCGGGCAGAACACCCGTTAGCTGGAGCGGGCCATCAACGTATTCGTTCTGGCAGTCAATAAGAACCAGAACGGTCTCCGTCCAGGGCGCCGGATCAGGGTTCGCGCCGGCCATTTCCAAAAGGGTTTTCGGTCGAGTCATTACATTCACCTTTCAAAATGGTCCCTCCGGCGTTGTCGCACAAGCGCCGGAGGGGGGAAAGGCGGTTTTGTGAATTCGGTCAGCTCTGAGCAAGCACCTCCACGGGGTCCAGGCCCATGGCAATCCGACCTGAAAAGTGATGTTGGCGCTTCTCCTGCAAGGGATGGTATTGCCCTGCCAGGCTTTCGCGAAGCAGGCGTTCCATACCCAAAGCCCGGTGATAGCCGGCGCCGCTGGTCGATTCGAGAGCCTTGTGAGTTACTTCCATTACCGCATTGGCGACAATGGTCTTCCGCTTCAGCGTCTCGTTTGTGGTTTCCAGGTTGGCCTCGAAATTTCCGTTATTGGCTTTGGCGACCATGCTCTCCCAGGCAATCTCGGCTGTCGTCAGGGCATTCTCCATTTCGCCCAGAAGGTAAGGAAGTTGACCGTCATATTCCTTGCCGTGCGCGAACTTTCGGGCCAGTGCTGCAGCCTGATCGGCAACACCCATATAAGCGGACATGATCAGCGGCATGGCGACGTTCAAGATCGTGTTCCAGACCGGATGGTACTCACCTTTCGGGCGGCGCAGCACCACTGCCTCTTCCGGCACAAAAACGTCTTTCAGGACGATGGAATTCGACCCCGTGGCCCGCATACCCATGACCTGCCAATTGTCGAGGACGCTCACCCCGTCTGCCGACATGGACACGGGGAAGTGTAGGACTTGCCAACCCTCAAGCGGGTCATTGTAGGTCGAAGACGTCACCATGACATCGCCCATGACGGCCCCGGATGCGAAATTCTTACGCGCATTGAGCTTAAAGCCGCCGTCAACCTTGGTCATTTCGCCGTTCGACGACAGCCAGTCGCCGGCGCCGGTAGAGATCAGCATCAGTTCACCACCGGCGACTTTTTCCAAAAGTGGCTTGCCCGGCTTGTCGTTGCGGTAATTGAACACGGCCGCGGCAATCAGGTGCGAATGCATGGAATAAGTCAGCGCCGTGACGCCGCAATATGTAGCCAACTTCCGTATCGCCGCGCACATTTCCGAATGCGAAACGCCGCCGCCGCCGAGTTCTTCCGGCACCATGGCCGAAAACATTTTGTGGGATCGAATGGTTTCAAAGTTGCTGCGGGCGAAGGCGTCGCCGGTGTCATTTGCCGCCGCTTGTTCGGCAAATTCAGGGCCGACGGCGTCGATGGTTTCCAGTATGGTCATTTTGTGGTCTTTCGGACTCATAATCCGCTCCTCTAAATCATTGTAGAAAAAGATGATGCCGAACCTTGCGGTCCGAGCGCCGGCGGAAAATGCCTCAGGTGGGAAATTCGAACTAGTACAATATCTGTAGTTGATCGACCCAACGCCGTTGCCTAGCCTGAAGATATGCTGAAGCACAATGAATACGGCCAGTTTTGTCCGGTGGCAAAGACGGCCGAAATCCTTGCGGTAAAGTGGATGCCCCTGGTGATTCGCGAGCTGCTGTCCGGTTCATACCGTTTCAATGACCTGCAGCGCGGTGTGCCGCTCATGTCGCCATCGTTGCTGTCGACACGCCTCAAGGTATTGGAGGATTCCGGTTTCGTCCGGCGCAACCCGGCGAAGAAGGGACGTGGCCACGAATACCATCTGACAGAGGCTGGAAAGGAACTGGGCCCGATCGTTGAGATGTATGGCGACTGGGCCCAAACTTGGTTGCAGCAAAAGATTGCCGACCAGGACTTGGACCCGTCGTTACTCATGTGGGACATCCGACGCAATTTGGATGCCGCCCATTTTCCGACAGACCGGCGCGCCTCGGTTCAGTTCGAACTCACAGGCGCCAAGGCCAAGCAACGCCGGTGGTGGGTCGTCTTCGAGGAAGGCGAGGCCGATCTTTGCATGAAGGATCCGGGACATGAGGTCGATCTCTATATTTCGTCACCGCTCCGCGCCCTGACGGAAGTCTGGATCGGCAAGCGGTCAATTTCCGGCGCCTTGAAATCTGGTGAACTTGTCCTGGACGGTCCGCGCAAACTCGTGGACACTTTTCCGAATTGGTTCTTGCTTTCCGCAACGGCCCGTTGAACCTGCCATTGGGATCAGGTCATGGATTTGCGGCACCTGAAAACTCTCATCGCCATTGCCGAACACCGCAGCTTTGCCGCCGCCGCTGACGCTATCGGTTTGACTCAATCCGCGGTCAGTCTGCACATCAAAGCGCTGGAAGAAGATCTTCAAACGGTCTTGTTTGATCGCTCAACGCGACCGCCATTGTTAAATGCACAAGGCATTGCTCTGGTGGAGCGGGCCCGCGAAATCGTCGGCCTATGCGACGGCCTCACAGATAGTCTGCGTGGCGATCGGGTTGCCGGCATCCTTGAACTTGGCGCCGTTCCCACTGCCCTAACCGGCATGCTGCCGGCTGCCCTTGTGGCCCTCCAGGGCGCGCAGCCGGAACTTCGGATCCGGGTCAGCAATGGCTTGTCCAATGAACTGGCCGACGACGTCCGCAAAGGTGCGCTGGATGCCGCAATCGTTAGCGAGCCGACACAATTGGCGGCGGGTTTGAGCTGGCATCCGGTAATCCAGGAGCCCTTGATGGTCATCGCGCCCGCAGATACGCCAGGTGGCAATGATCGTGAACTGCTTGAAGCACTGCCATTTATCCGGTTCAAGCGGTTCGCCTGGGCTGGCCGGCTCATTGATACGCATCTTCGTGAACGCGGCATTCACCTATTGCCAGGCATGGAAATGGATTCCCTGGAAGCGGTGGCCGCCATGGTGGCGCACGGCCTTGGCGTCAGTATCGCGCCGCAACGCGCCATTGCCGAACCGTTCCCTGCCGGGGTCCAAACCTTCCCCTTTGGTGAGCCACCCTTAACCCGCGGCGTCGGCATCGTCGAACGAACGGAGAGCCCGAAGACGGATATGGTTCGCACCCTGTACGACGAGCTTTTGAGGTTAAATAAATCACGAAGATAACATGATTTTTATTAAAGTAATCGTTCAGTATTATTCGTTTTTTTTATCATAAATTGCACGTTAGGATGCTCGCCGATTTGAAATGTCCTTGGAAGAGAATGGTATCATGGTTGAATTGACCTCCGCACAAATCGAACTCCGTGAACGCTTCCGCGATTTGGCCGTCCGCGAAATTGCGCCTCGCGCCGCCGAGGTGGATCGCACCGAAGAATACCCATGGGATAACGTCGAGAAACTTACCAACGCCGGGTTCATGGGAATGACCATTCCGGTACAATACGGCGGCCAGGGGGCCAGCTATCTGGACACGGTTTTGCTTGTTGAAGAGATGGCCAAGGTTTGCGGTGTCACCGGCCGCATTTCCGTCGAGGGCAACATGGGCGCCATCGGCGCCGTCATGCGCTACGGTGCAGAAGACCAGAAGAAATTGGCCGCTGACCTGGTGCTGGCCGGCGACAAACCGGCCATATGCATAACCGAACCCAATGCCGGCAGCGCGGCCACCCAAATGACGACGCGCGCCGATAAAAAGGGCAATGGATACGTCCTGAACGGCAAAAAACATTGGATCACCGGCGCCGGCGTATCGCGGCTGCACCTGATCTTCGCCCGCGTCTTCGAAGGCGGCGAGGAACAGGGGATCGGCGGCTTCCTGGCCATCCGCGACGAAACACCGGGCCTGAAAATTGGCAAGCGGGAGCCGGCCATGGGTCTTCGCGGTATTCCGGAATCAGAAGTTATCATGGAAGACATGGAAGTGTCGGAAGCGATGATGATTGTGCCGCCGGAGGGCATCCGTCGCGGTTTTGCAGGCCTTATGAATGCCTACAATTCGCAGCGAGTCGGAGCCGCGGCCGTCGCGCTGGGTATTGCCGAAGGCGCCTATGAACTGGCGCTTGGTTATTCCCGGGAACGAGAGCAATTCGGCCGGCCCATATATGAGTTTCAAGGCTTGCATTGGATGCTTGCCGACATGTCGATCCAATTGAGTGCGGCACAGGGGCTGGTTTACGGGGCGGCGAAAAGTTCAGAACGGGCGGATTCGGGGTTTCCTGACCCTCTGATGGCGGCTCAGGCCAAGGTGTTCACTGCTGATGCCGCCATCAAAGTGGGGAACGATGCCCTCCAAGTCTATGGCGCCATGGGATATTCGCGCAACCTGCCGTTGGAACGGATGGTTCGGGATGCCCGCATGTTCACGATCGGCGGCGGCACGGCGCAAGTGCTTCGGACCCTGGTGGCGACCAAGATTCTTGATCGTAAACTGCCCCAGACCCGCGATGGTTTCACCAAGCTTGCCGAGGCGGAAGCGATGTCATCGAAAGACGCCGCCGAATGACCAGCGCCGCGGATATTATTGCTCAGAAGCTCCACGCCGCCGGTTGCCGGCACGCTTTCGGTATTCCAGGTGGTGAAGTGCTGACGATGATGGACGCACTTGAGCGCTCAGGCATCACTTTCCAGTTGGTCAAACATGAGAACAACGGCGGCTTCATGGCCGAAGGAACTCATCACGCAACAGGGGCACCGGGTATCCTGTTGGCAACCGTCGGTCCCGGCGTCGTCAACGCCATCAATGTGATCGCAAATGCCTGGCAGGATCAAGTGCCGCTGATCTTTATCACGGGGTGCATTGATGCGGCTGAAGCGCAACGCTTCACTCATCAGGTCTTCGATCACACGAAAGTCCTGGCACCGATCACCAAGACCAGCATCACCGTGCCCGCTGGTGCGGTGGAGATCACTATCGAGAAGGCGCTCGCCATCGCCATGGATGGCCGGCCCGGTCCTGTGCACCTTGACCTGCCCATTTCGGTGGCGAAATCCGAGGAAGCGGGTAACCAGCCGGTCGCCTGCGCTAGGCCGGCTGCCATGGCGCCGGCACCAAGCCCCGATTGGGACGCTGCCTGCCAGGCTGTCAGTGAAGCCGAACGGCCAATTATGATGGCCGGTGTTGATATTCTTCATCAGAACGCCGCGGACACTGTTGCCGAATTTTGCCAGCGGTTTTCCGTCCCGTTACTTACCACCTACAAGGCAAAAGGCATACTTCCTGAGGATGATCCCTTGGCACTGGGCGGGCACGGGTTGTCGCCAAAAGCTTTCAACATCATCAAGCCGCTCATCGACCAGGCTGACGCCATCATCTTGGCTGGCTACGATCCCATTGAGATGCGCGCCGAATGGTGCGATCCGTGGGTGATTTCAGCGGATGGCCCAACTGTCGTGGAGTTTTCCGCCGAGGCAAACCAACACTTCGTCCATCAGGCGTCACATAGTTTCATTGGCGACGTCGGCGCCGGTCTGAACGCCTTGGCCGACAGGATCTCCCGTAACGGCGCCTGGCCGCAAGGTCAGGCAGTGGCAGCAAAAACTGAATTGGTCCGGGCTTTTCCCCGTGACGAAACTTGGGGCCCGGGGGCCGTCATCGACGTCTGCAGAGAGATCTTCCCACGAAATGGCGTAGCTAGCGTGGACACCGGTGCCCATCGGATACTTCTGGCTCAGCAGTGGGAATGCTACGTCCCGCGCACGCTGCTGCAGTCAACCGGATTATGCACCATGGGCACGGCCGTTCCTTTAGCGGCCGGCCATAAACTGGCGTTGCCTGACGTCCCGGTGATCGCGTTTACCGGCGACGCCGGGATGGAGATGATCCTTGGGGAATTGGCGACCCTTCGAGATGCCCGCCTGGCCATTCCCATCATCGTCTTCGTCGACGAATCTCTTGCCCTTATCGAACTGAAACAGCGCAGAGATGGCATGGATAACCGGGGTGTCGATTTCGGCGGCACGGATTTCCCCGCAGCGGCGGCGGCGATGGGCGGGCGTGGCGTTGCCGCGGGCAACCGAGCCGAGTTACGCGCGGCGGTGACGGAGGCCCTTTCGGCGGATACCTACACCGTCATTGCCTGCCCAATTGGGCGCCAAGCCTATGATGGGCGTTTTTGAGCCGATTGCGGGTGGCCTAGAACCGGCCTTTTAGTCAAACAACTTATCGATGTCATCTTGGTTCAACCCTTGACCCTCCGACTGGGGCCCGGCCAACTCGACGCCATCGTCATCTTTGTGGATTCCGTGATCCGTCGAAGGCAACGCGGCAATTGCATCTTTGCCGACGATGACAACCAAAGAATTGAGGGCCCCCTCGATGGCGTTGATGGTCTTCACCACTTTGGTCAGTCGTTGGCCTGTCAGATCGTGGAACGAGCAAGCTTCAAATATCTTTGAAACATTTTCGCCAATCTCGCGAAACATCGGTTTCGCGCCACCGTATTTGATCTGCTCGAGGAGTTCCGTATTCACTTTGTCAATAGCTTCGGCGGCGGCCATGATATCGTCGGCCGCCGCGGTCGTTTCTTCGGCAATGGAATTTAACTGATCCCCGGCCGTGCCAATGAGGTCATGCTTGGCGTCCGGGTGGTTTACCGACGCCAACTCGCTTTTGAACTTCTGGATGTTTTCGAATAGTCCCAGAACCTCCCGCTGCAACGCATCATACTGAGATTCGCTGACCACGTGTTAGGCACTCCTTCCACAGATCAATCGCCGGAGGGGTAAACCTAACGGTACTGTTGGCAGTTGTTCAAGACCGGTTCGCGCCCCATATTTGCATGATCGTTGAGGAACCGGCAGCAAAAGGATGTCACGATGAAAAAGGTTCAGAAATCCGACACCGAATGGCGCGCCCAATTAAGCCCGGAGGCCTACAAAGTTTGCCGTCAGAAGGGCACGGAACGACCTTTCACGGGAGAATACGACAAATGTACAACATCGGGCACATACGTATGTGCCTGCTGCGGCCATCCTTTGTTTTCTTCGGATGCGAAGTTTGATTCCGGAACAGGTTGGCCGAGTTTCTACGCAGCCGTCGACGCGAACGCCATCAGTGAAGAAGAAGACGCCAGCCTGTTTATGCGGCGTACGGAGACCCTTTGCGCACGATGTGACGCGCATTTGGGGCACGTATTTCCGGACGGTCCGCAGCCAACGGGCTTGCGCTATTGCATGAACTCCGTCGCACTGGAACTCAAGCCATCAGGGAAAGACGGAACCCGCGAATGATAAAGCTTTGATGCGGTGGACTTATCTGCCAATCGATGTCAAAACCCTGTGGTGGTTTTGAGGAAAAGGCGATATCTTTATATCGTTTTCCAAGAGACGCGCTGGCGAATTGCATAATTGACGAGGTCCACGGGAGGCCCGCCCATATGTTGGCCAAGGAATTGTATGATTTCCGAAGTGTGATCCAGTCACAGGGGATCATCTTCTGCTATAGCGGCTATATTACCGAGCCGGTACTAACCGGCATCGGCGAAGCCTTGAAGCAGAAACTCTATCTTGAAGAAGCCGACAAGACGACCATGCGCAACATTTTCGCGATATTTGTTGAGCAGATGCAGAACGTCATTCGCTATTCGGCGGAGAAGGAACCCCCGGAAGATACGGATGATGTTAATGAACTCCGCTATGGAATTCTGAATATCGGCATGGAGAACAATAAATTTTTTGTCACCTGCGGAAATAAGATTCAGCGCAGCGACGTGGAGCGCCTCAGTGATCGCCTGACTGACCTGCAGAAGATGAGCCCGGACGAGTTGAAATCTCTTTATAAGCAGAAGCTGCGCGGTCCGACTGAGGAAACCAGCAAGGGCGCCGGTGTCGGATTCATTGAAATTGCCCGACGATCAACTGAGATCATAGATTTCGGTTTTCTCGACGTTGATGATGATCACGCGTTTTTTGCTTTGAAAGCTTTCGTTTGAAGAATTGGGACTTGAAGGTAGCGACACATGGACAACATCAAAATTGAAGGAACAGATCGTTCCCCTGAGATCGATTTCGAATTCTCAAACAACAAGTTCTCCATCCGTGGCGAATCATATCCGGAAGACGTGACCGCCTTTTACGGTCAGATCATTGAGAATCTAGAGACGCATCTATCTGACATGGACGGCGGCAATGTTGAGTTCAATTTCGAACTGATCTACTTCAATTCTTCGACCGCGAAAGTGCTCATGGGTTTGTTCGATACGCTCGAGGAAACGGCCGAAGAAGGTGTCTCCGTTACCGTCAATTGGTATTACGACGAAGAAGACGACACCATGGAGGAATTGGGTGAAGAATTCGCCGAGGATTTGGAAGCGGCCACTTTCAATATGAAGACCCTTGAAACCTAGTCACAGCGACCTTCCGTCATGAGTTTTGACCTGTTCAAGGCCGAGGGTGAGATCATCGATAACGCCAAGGCTGTTCTTGATGACGGCAAGGCGACAAAGACCACCATCCGGAATGAATTTCAAAGTCTTTTAAAAAGCTACCAAAAGCTTTTCAAAGAGAGCCGCCGTCTGGTTCGCATGAGCGACCGCAATGAAGCCCAGCTCAGTCAGGTTGCCAAAAACCTTGATGAGAAGTCAAAAGTGCTGGAGGCTTTGTCAGAAAAGCTCTCCAAGTATCTTTCTCCCCAAGTCTACGAATTGATTTTCTCCGGCGAGCGTGACGGCGGATTGATGACGGAGCGTAAAAAACTCACCGTATTCTTCTCCGACATCAAGGATTTCACCGCAACGACAGAGGATTTGCAGCCCGAAGATCTGACTTTCCTGATCAATGATTATTTGACGAAGATGTCTGAGGTCGCACTCAAGCATGGCGGTACCATCGACAAGTACATTGGTGATGCTGTGGTCATTTTTTTCGGCGATCCGGTCAGCCGTGGCATCCAGGACGATGCCTTGGCGTGTGTAAGAATGGCTATTGAGATGCAGCGGCGCATGGTCGACCTCCGCGCCAAGTGGCTTGACCTGGGTTATGAGCGACCTTTTCACATGCGCATCGGCATCAATACAGGCTACTGCAATGTCGGCAATTTCGGCAGCGCCGACCGTATGGATTACACCATCATCGGTGGCGAGGTGAACTTGGCGGCCAGACTTGAAGGAATTTGCGTTACGGATGGCATAACAATGTCGAACGAAACCTACATGCAGGTGCGAGACCATGTCCCCGCCGACCCCTTGGAACCCATTCAGGTCAAGGGAATCGCCCGCGATGTGCGTCCATTTTCTGTGCGGGGGATCTTAGAGGAAACCGGCACCAAGAAGCGCTTTATCCGCAAAGAAGCGGAAGGCATGCGGTATTTTTTCGACCTGGAGCGCATGGATCCGAAAAGACGCAAGCGGGCCGCCAAGGAATTGGAAAAAATCGTTACGACGTTGCGTTCCGACGATTGATCTGTTCGCTGAATATTGCCGCGCGGGACATATACGACCCACAATAAATTTCCCGTCCTAAGATGATTGCTTTTCGAATATGCCTTTGAAATCCGGGTGCCAGCGCGACAAAGGCGGACGGTTTTCGGCAATATCGCCGGCGGCCCAATGGATTCGTTCACGATCCATTTCCGTCGTCACTTCGCCGTCCGGGCAAATGATATAGAAATCACCCCGTTCCAAGGCCGCAATCATGAAATCGATGACCTGGTCGGGCAGCCAGGCGCCCATTTGATGGGTGTTTTTGCCGGTGGTCGTCCAACCGGGGACAAGCAGATGGGCGCTCACCCGACAGCCTTCCGTGTTCCGAAGTTCGTGCTGCAACCCTTCCGTATAGTGCTTCAACGCCGCTTTGGTAACATTGTAGGCGGTATTCCCCGGCGGATTTGTGATTCCCTGTTTCGAACCCGTGTTGATGATCATGGCCGGCGCACCACGATCCATCATGGCAGGCGCGAAAGCACGAACCCCATGGATCGGCCCCCAATAATTTACCTCCATAGATTTTCGCCACGCTTCGATGTCATCCCAAACACCGCCGCCGGCTCGGGTCACGGCATTGTTGAACAAGAAGTCAACCTGGCCAAATTGCTCAAGCACAGTGTCGCGGAGAGCGTTCATCGCAGCCTGATCGCTGACATCGACGACAAATGACTGGGCTGCACTGGCATCCGGCATTTGACCAACGGCCGTCGCCAGTTCCTGGCCGTCCACATCAACCATGCAGACCTTCATTCCGAGGGCTGCGAAGTGCTTGCTGGCGGCAAGGCCGATGCCCATGGCCGCACCGGTAACAACGGCGACATTGCCAGACGTGAAAACGGGGGATGCCATATTTGGCTCCTGCTTTGCGAAACGACATCCAATCATAGCCGCGGGCGGATCATTTCGCCCATTGAAAATCGCCTGTTTCCTGTTTGACCTGAGCCTTGGTGCTCTGGAAGATACCGGCTTTCCGCCATGGGAGATCTAACCATGGAATTGCGAACGCGCCCACTGACTGACAGATTTGGCCCAGAAGTGCGGGGCGTCGATCTGGCCAATATGGATTGCCAATCCTTTGACGCCATTTACCGGCTCCGGCAACGTAATCCCCTGCTACTCTTGCGACGCCAAAGCATGACGGAGCGCGCACAGGTCGATTTCACCCGCAGCCTCAGCGATCTCGATCTTATCGTCCGCGACGACATGCATTCGCCGCGCTTCGCCAAGAGGACCACGGTCTTCCTGAAGCCGGTAATTTTTGCCGCCCCCGAACCGAGCTTGGCCTGAATCGATCATGACCGGCAAAACAACGCCGCCCATCCAAGGCCTTCGGGTCATTGACGCATCCACGGTCATCGCCGGGCCGACCATCGGCATGCTGATGGGCGATTTTGGCGCCGACGTCATCAAGATCGAACACCCCAAGGGAGATCCCCTGCGCATCACCGGATACCAGAAAGATGGCGTCGGGTTGTGGTTTAAGATGACCAATCGGAACAAGCGCGGCATCACGCTTAAACTGAGCACCGCGCAAGGTCAGGAAATCTTCAAGAGATTGGTGCAATCGGCTGATGTTCTTATCGAGAACTTCCGCACAGGTACCATGGAACGGTGGGGCTTGGGCTGGAAGGATTTGAAGGCGATCAACCCGCGCCTTGTGATGGTTCGGGTTACCGGCTTCGGCCAAACCGGACCTTACAAGAACCGCCCTGGGTTCGGAACCGTTGCCGAGGCTTTCAGTGGTTTCGCTGCGATGACGGGCGATCGCGACGGACCGCCAACGCTGCCAAATTTTGGTTTGGCCGACGGGATCGCCGCCGCCTACGGCACCTTTGCCGCCATGTTCGCGCTTTATCATCGCGACGCCAAGGGCAGCGGCGAAGGCCAATATATCGACCTCAGTATCTATGAGCCCCTTTTTCAGGTATTGGGACCGCAACCGTTGCAGTTCGACCAATTGGGCATCGTCCAGGAACGCTGGGGCAACCGCTCGAAGAACAATGCGCCCAGAAATACCTACCGAACGAAGGACGGCCATTGGGTTGCCATTTCCACCAATTCGCCTGCCATCGTCACCCGGGTACTGACGCTCTGTGGCGGCAAGGCAGCGGCGGATGACCCGCGCTTCCAA
>CAZQPC010000005.1:29764-38466 GCA_964595005.1 uncultured Magnetovibrio sp. | reverse complement strand
AGAGATCAAAGAAAATGGAGCCCAAATCTTCCTTGATTAAGACGGATACTCTAGCTGCGCAAAAAGAAGTCGGCCGCCTCAACATCCGACATGTTGACGCCGATGACATCGGCGATCTGGTAGGAATTGGCATTGGACATGGCGCTGGCGTCTTGGGTGTAATAGACGGTGACCCCATCCGCACCCGTGTTTTGGCCCAGAATGACGATGCCGGCGTTGGCGACGCCGCTGGAGACGTCAACCGCGGTGGTGCCCAGCGTGAACGACGCCTGTTCGAAATAATTGTTGCCGTCGGTCAGGTTGCCGGAATTGCCGAGGCCGAAATCATTGTCCGACAAGCCAAAGGTGTCGCCGTCGGCGCTTGCATAGTCTTCGATGGTATCGGTGCTCAGTGAATTGATCTTATCCGCAGTCGTCGCCCCCGTGCCGCCTTCGAATCGGTATTCATCGGCACCCGTGCCGCCGCTCAGCGTGTCGGCGCCTGTGCCGCCGATGATCACGTCGTCATCGGCATAGCCGAACAGGTTGTCGGCGCCGGCATTGCCATAAAGGCTGTCAATGCCGCTGCCGCCTTCGACGGTATCGTTGCCGTCGCCGCCGCTCAGCGTATCGTTGCCGGCGCCGCCGATTAAGCTGTCGGTGCCGGCCTCGCCGTACAGTTGGTCATTGCCGTCGCCGCCTTCGATGGTGTCGTCGCCGGCGCCGCCCCAGATCGCATCGTCGCCGTATCCGGCCGAGCCCAGGTCAAACCCGAATTCCTGATAAAGCGATGAACTTGCGTCCGGCGTGTCGCCGTGGATGCGATCATTGCCGGGGCCGCCCCAGATACTGTCGGCACCGGCGCCGCCGGAGATCGTGTCAGCGCTGCCGGTGCCGGAGAAGGTCGGGTTGGTCAGCGGGCTGGCCGCCGTGTGCAGGTCCGTATCCAGGTTGTCGGGGGTATCGCCGTACAGGAAATCAGCCCCGGCGCGGCCGCCAATCTGTTCGGCGGCACCTGTGCCGGCCAGCAGATCGTCGCCGGCACTGCCGCCGAGCGTGGCGATGGCGGCGGCGCTGGCGGCGGTCACCGGGTCGTTGCGTTCGCCGCGCTCAATGCTCAGGCGACGGTCGAAATCGAAATTCGTCGGCGCGTCGAAACCAAAGCCGAAACCGAAACCGGCATCCTGGACCGGCCCCGCCGGGTTGACGGGAGAGCGCGCCGACAACAAGACGTTGAAGCTGCGGCCGCGCTCCGCGTCGCCGCCGTCGCGGTTGGCGAATAGCGGCGCACCATCAGCGGTGGCCTCGGGCAGATCCCGATCGGCGCTGTCGGAAAGCGACGTGCCGGCGGGGCGCAGGGGTACGTCCGTGGGATCCTCACGGGGCCGGGCCCAATCGGGGCCGCCAGCGGCTTCCGCCGCCGAGATTGCCGCCGACAGGGCCTCGTGCATGTCGGCGCCGTGTTCAAGAGCCGCGTCAAAGGCATCGAGAGCGGCCAGTTCGCCCGATTCCAACCCTGCCCCTTCGAGTCCGGCCACTGCCTCGCGGAGGCTGGCCTCGAAAGCCGGCTCGTCATAGGTCGCCTGGGTGTTGGCTGCCAAGGGGTCGGGCATGCCCAGCAAGGCGTGGATAACCTCGCCCGTTTGTTCGGTGGCCGGCGACCATTGATCGGGCTCACGCTGGCCCGGCGCAGCGGGCTCGCGCAATGCCCGCAGCTCCTGATTCAGGGCCGCTTGTGTCGCGGCCTCGGCGAAGGCGGCATCGGCGGCGGCGGCGACGGGGTCGTCAAGGTCGGGCGTCTGCAGGGGAACCCTGGCCGGGGCCGGCGGGCTGAAAGCGGCATCCGTGTTGACCGTATCGGTACGGGTCAGCCAACTGGCCGTTTGCGGCGGGGCAATGCTGGCCGATATGGTTTCGGCGTCATCCGTCGGCCTGGCCGCCTCAGGATAATTGCGGCTCAGCCAGTCGACGCCAAGCGGCTGGTCCTCCGCCGGTTCAGGCGGGGCGGCGGGCCCATTCATGTTGTCCACCCAGGACGCCATTGTTCGGGTTTCCCACGTTCGTTGCGGCGCCGATCGAAGCGTGGCGCGTCAAAGAATCATAGGTTGGGATTTCCAGCGAACCAAGGATCACAGCCCGGCGGGCCATAAACGATTCAACCTCAATGACTTAGCGCCTGTGGCTAAGACAGCGTCTTGGCGCCAAGATGGGGGAAATGGGCGAATCGGCACGGTCGGTCAGGCCGGTGCGCGGCGCACCATGCCGCCCATATCGCGGCCGCCGAACACGTGAACGTGGAAGTGCGGAACTTCCTGACGGCCATCGCGGCCATGATTGCCAAGCATGCGGTAGCCCGTCTCGACAACGCCGGCCTCACGTGCCACATGGCCGACGGCCCTGAAGAACCCAGCGATTTCAGCCTCGCTGGCGGTGGCCGAAAAATCGTCCATGGAGATGTAGGCGCCTTTCGGAATGACCAGGATGTGGACCGGGGTTTGGGGTTGGATGTCCTTGAAAGCCAGGGCCCAGTCGTCTTCGTAAACCTTGTCGCAGGGCAGCTCGCCGCGCAAAATTTTCGCAAAGATGTTGTTGTCATCATAGGCCATGACGGCGCTTCCCTTTTCGCTCAACTTTCGTTTCGTATGTTCGTGATGTCATTGGGGCCGGGGGGGCCGGGGGGGCCGGGCGTTTTTTTCGGCAATGCCCGAGGTGCCGAAACGGTCTTCCAGTTCACGCCACACGTCATCGGGCTCGATACCCTGTTCGGCCCACAAGACCAACAGGTGATAGAGCAGGTCGGCGCTTTCCGCGACCACCTGATCGCGCCCCTCGCTCAAGGCGGCGACACTGACCTCGACCGCTTCCTCGCCGAATTTCCGGACGATCTTGGCCCGGCCCTCGGCATAAAGACGCGCCGTGTAGGAACTGTCGGGGTCCGCGGTGCTGCGCTCGGCAATGACCTGATACAAGGCATCGATGGTTGATGGATTCTTGGCCACCCGGACCTCCCTGCACTACTTAATCGTTCGGCGCGTCGCGCACCGCAACGCCGGCGGCCGCCATGTGGGCCTTGGTTTCGCCGATGGTATAGGTGCCGAAGTGAAAAATCGAGGCCGCCAGTACCGCCGAGGCATGACCCTCGGTGATGCCTTCAACCATGTGATCCAAGGTACCGACGCCGCCCGACGCAATCACCGGGATCGGCACCGCGTCGGCGACGGCCCGGGTCAGCGGGATATTGAAGCCTTGCTTGGTGCCGTCCCGGTCCATGGAGGTCAGCAAGATCTCACCGGCGCCGTACTCAGCCATCCGCCGCGACCATTCAACGGCGTCGATGCCGGTCGGCCGGCGGCCGCCGTGGGTGAATATTTCGAACCGCTGCGGAGCGATGCTTTTCGTGTCAAAATTCGATGCGACGCTTTTCGCGTCAAAATTCGATCCGACGCTTTTCGCGTCGACGGCGACGACGATGCATTGGGCACCGAACTTCTCGGCCGCGGCGCGGACGAATTCCGGGTTGTCGACGGCGGCCGTGTTAATGGAGACCTTGTCGGCGCCGGCCAACAACAACTTGCGGATATCTTCCGTGGTCCGCACCCCGCCGCCGACGGTCAGCGGCATGAAGCATTGTTCGGCGGTCCGCCCGACCACATCGTAGATGGTTTCGCGGTTTTCATGACTGGCGGTGATGTCGAGAAACGTCAGCTCGTCGGCGCCGGCGGCATCGTAGATTTTCGCCTGCTCCACCGGGTCGCCCGCATCGACCAGATCAACGAAGTTGACGCCCTTGACGACGCGCCCACCGGCGACATCCAGGCACGGAATGATCCGGACCTTCAGCATCAGGCGGCCGCGCCAAGCAGGGCGGCGGCATCGGCGACATCGATGCGGCCATCGTAGACGGCGCGCCCGCTGATCACACCCTCCAGTTTATCGGCGGCGGCGGCCTTGACGGCGCGCAGGTCGTCCATGGACGACACGCCGCCAGAAAGGATCACCGGGATATCGACGGCCTCGGCCAGGGCCACGGTGGCGTCGATGTTCGGCCCCTGCATGGCGCCGTCACGGGAAATGTCGGTGTAAATCAAGGCCGCCGCGCCGGCATCTTCGTACCGCCGGGCCAAATCCAGGGCACTGATCGCGGCGGTTTCCGCCCAGCCTTCGACGGCGACCCTGCCGTCGCGGGCATCAATGCCCAACGCGACCCGCCCCGGATGGGCGGCGCAGGCATCGCGGACCAAATCCGGGTCTCGCACGGCAATAGTGCCAAGAATGACCCGTTCGACGCCCTTTTTCAGCCAAAACGCGATGGTTTTCCGGTCCCGGATGCCGCCGCCCAGTTCGACAGGGATTGCAATCGCTGCCAGAATCGCCTCAACGGTCGCGCCGTTGACGGGCCGACCTTCAAATGCTCCATTTAAATCAACAAGATGCAACCATTTGCTTCCTTGTGACTCGAAGGCGCGGGCCTGTGCGGCGGGATCGTCGCTAAAGACGGTCGCCTGATCCATGTCGCCGCGCAACAAACGAACGCATTGGCCGTCTTTCAGATCGATCGCTGGAAAGAAAATCATATGATTGTCGAGCCTATTCGAAGAAGTTTGTGTCAAGGATTCCAGGAAAGGAAATTGGTGATGAGTGTCAATCCAGTAGCTTGGCTTTTTTCCGGGTGAAACTGGGTGCCGACCAGGTTGTCGCGGCCGACCGCGGCGGTCAACGGACCACCGTAATCGGTGCCGGCCAGGATGTCGTCCGGGTGTTCACAAACCATGGCGTAGGAATGCACGAAATAGGCGTGGTCACCGGCGTTCAAATGCGCAAATACGGGATGCCGGATTTCGGGAAAAGTTAATTGGTTCCATCCCATATGCGGAATCTTTAAAGTTTTATCTGAAGGCGTGATCGATTGCACCTCGCTGTCGATCCAGGCGAACCCATCGGTCTCACCATGTTCCAGGCCTTGGGTCGCCATCAACTGCATGCCGACGCAAATGCCGAGAAATGGCCGGCCCTTGTCGCGAACCGCCGTCGCAACGGCCTCGGTCATGCCGGAAACCGCGTCCAGGCCGGCCTTGCAGTCGGCGAAGGCACCAACGCCGGGCAACACGATGCGGTCGGCCTTGGCGACCCGCTCGGCATCCGCGGTAACCACGACCTCGGCGCTGATGCCCGCCTCGGCGATCACGCGTTCAAATGCTTTGGCGGCGGAGCGCAGGTTGCCCGAGCCATAATCAACAATACAGACATTCATGGCCATATCTTCACAACAAGCCGCTTTCCCTGGCGCGGCCGTCCGCCGCCGGCGCCTCTTCGGGTTCGCGGAGATAGGCCAATAGGGCGTCGTCGGGATGGCGACCAGCGGCAACGCCGGCCTCGACAAACCCGGCCCGCTCCAGGAAGTAACGGCGCACATCGTTGGCCATCATGCCGACGAACACCGACCAGCCCAGACTGAGCGCCGTTTGGGCCGGCGGATTGGCGCCAATCAGGGTGCTCAGACCCCCAATCAGGGCCGGCACGGCGACCAACACTGCGGCGACCAACCAGTGGCGGTGCCACAGGGCCCACAAGGGTGCAAACACGAAGCCAGGCCATGAATAGCCTTCCTTGACCACGGCAATGTCGCCGTCCAGATCAAGGCCGTGGCGGCGAATGTGAACCGAATAGACGCGCATCGGGTTACTCCGTGGCAATCGGCGGGGTCAGGCGGTCCCGGCGGGCGCTGGCCTACAGGGATCCGCCGAGGACACCTTTGGTCGACGGCACCTCATCGGCCTTGCGCGGATCAATGGTGATGGCCGTGCGCAAGGCCCGGGCCAGGGCCTTGTAACATGATTCGACAATATGATGGTTGTTCTCACCATAGAGATTTTCGACATGCAACGTAATGCCCGCCGATTGGGCAAAGGCCTGGAACCATTCCTTGAACAACTCCGTGTCCATGTCCCCCAGTTTCGGCTTCGAAAAGTCGACCTTCCAGATCAGGTAGGGGCGGTTGGAGATGTCCAGGGCAACCCGGCTGAGCGTCTCGTCCATGGGAATGGTCGCTTCAGCAAACCGGGTGATGCCGCGGCGCTCGCCCAGGGCCTGGCTGACCGCTTCGCCGATGGCGATGCCCGTGTCTTCCGTGGTGTGGTGATAGTCGATATGCAAATCGCCCGTGGCGGTGACCTTAAGGTCCATCAGGCTGTGCCGTGATAGTTGCTCGAGCATATGATCGAGGAAGCCGATCCCGGTGTTTACCTCATAGCTGCCGTTGCCGTCCAAATCCAAAGTAACGGCGATTTGCGTCTCTTTGGTCTTGCGCTCCACGCTGGCGGTCCGCATGGCCTGATCCTCTCGGGTATTGGCGTCCGATGCGGCGCTCTTGTAGCAGGAACCGCCCGGCGCCGCCAGCCTGCTTACAATGTGCCGCCAGCCTGGTGACAGTGTGCCCGTCAACCAGCATCCGCCGCCGCGCCAGCCGGGCCTGTTGTTGGCCGTTGACGCCTCAGACTTGACAGCGGCGCTTCACAAACCGAAATCCTTCGCTATAGTCAGCGCCGATGCGGCGCCGGCTTTCCTTGCTGGCGCCGCCGGTAATTTTCTGGGGATCGAGATCCGTCATGAGTGACAATACGCCGGTCTGGCACGGCACCACCATTCTCTCCATTCGCAAGGGCGATGACGTCGTCATTGCCGGCGACGGTCAGGTCAGTTTGGGGGATACGGTGATCAAGGGCAGTGCGCGCAAGGTGCGGCGCCTGGGAGAGGGCAACGTGATCACCGGATTTGCCGGCGCCACCGCCGATGCCTTTACCCTGTTTGAACGCCTGGAAGGCAAATTGGAGCAATATCCGGGACAATTGACCCGGGCCTGCGTGGAGATGGCCAAGGATTGGCGCACCGACCGCTACCTGCGCCGCCTGGAGGCCATGATGGCGGTTGCCGACAAGGACGTGTCGCTGGTCTTGACCGGCAATGGCGACGTCCTGGAGCCCGACGACGGGGTCGTCGGGATCGGTTCGGGCGGCAATTATGCGCTGGCCGCGGCCCGCGCCCTGGTTGACCGCGACGACATGGATGCCGAAGCTATCGCCCGCAAGGCGATGGCCATCGCCGCCGATATTTGCGTTTACACCAACACCCAGATCATTGTTGAAAAATTATGACCGAGTCGAGCTTTACGCCGCGTGAGATTGTTTCCGAACTTGACCGCTTCATTGTCGGCCAGAACGCCGCCAAACGGGCGGTCGCCATTGCGCTCCGCAATCGCTGGCGACGCCAGCAATTGGACGACACCATGCGCGAGGAGGTGTTGCCGAAAAACATCCTGATGATCGGCCCGACGGGGGTCGGCAAGACGGAGATTTCACGCCGTCTGGCGAAACTGGCGCAGGCCCCGTTCATCAAGGTCGAAGCGACGAAGTTCACGGAAGTCGGTTATGTCGGCCGCGATGTCGAACAAATTATCCGCGACCTGTTGGAAAGCGCCATCCACATGACCCGCGAACGCCAACGCAAGGACGTCGTCGCGAAGGCTGAAATCCTTGCCGAGGAGCGGGTTCTCGATGCCCTGGTCGGTGACAACGCCGGTGCCGAGACCCGCGACAAGTTCCGGCGCATGCTGCGCGACGGGCAGCTGGCCGAGAAGGAAATCGACATCGAGGTCTCGGAGAGCGGCGGCGGCGGTCTGCCGACATTCGATATTCCCGGCATGCCCGGTGCCCAGATGGGCATGCTCAATCTCAATGACATGTTCGGCAAGGCCTTCGGCCAGCAGACGAAAACCCGGACGATGACGGTGGCGGACTCCTACGCCGTGTTGGTTGCCGATGAGGGCGACAAGCTGCTCGATGAGGAGCAGATTGTGAAGGAATCGATCGAAGCCGTTGAAAATAATGGCATTGTTTTCCTTGACGAAATCGACAAGATCACCGCCCGGTCGGAACGCATGGGCGCCGACGTGAGCCGTGAGGGCGTGCAGCGTGACCTGTTGCCGTTGATCGAGGGGACCACCGTGTCGACCAAGCACGGTGCGGTGAAAACCGACCATATCCTGTTCATTGCGTCCGGTGCCTTTCACGTCGCCAAGCCTTCGGACATGTTGCCCGAGTTGCAGGGCCGGCTGCCCATCCGGGTCGAACTGCAGGCCCTGACACGCGAGGATTTCGTCCGGATTTTGACCGAGCCGGAATCCAGTTTAATCAAGCAATACAAGGCTTTGATCGGGGTCGAGGGTGTTGATCTGACCTTTACGGATGAGGCCATTGAAGCCATCGCCGATCTTTCCGCCGAGATCAATCAAGGGGTGGAAAACATCGGCGCGCGGCGCCTTCATACGGTGCTGGAGAAACTCATGGAAGAGATCAGCTTCAATGCGTCTGAGCGCGACGGCGAGGCCATTGAAATCACCGAGCAGACCGTCGAGGATAATGTCGCCAGCCTGGCGCGTGACGCTGACGTTCGGAAGTTCATTCTCTGATTAACAGTGTGATTAGAGTTAGTTTCGTTGGGTACTTCTCGTTATATCTTAAGACATTCGCTCAACTTAATGTGTTGGCCCCTTTAAGGGCGCATGGCGGCCACGGATCTCCGCCAACACCCAATCGATGGTTTCTTCATCCAAATCCTTAATAAGTTCGGCTAAGGTATTGGCAAGCTCCGTAGCTTTTGGTGTCAGGCCGGCCGTGTCGACAACGATTCGCGGGTGCGACAGTTCAGCAAGGCGGCGCAGCTCTTCG
>CAZQPC010000005.1:0-29754 GCA_964595005.1 uncultured Magnetovibrio sp. | reverse complement strand
TAGAGCCGCAGCATGAGGCGTCAGTATTCCTGCGAAACAGGTGCAGCACGAGAGGGAGCAAGGTCCAGGAAAATTCGTACGAATGGCTGCCGAGAGAAGGGGCGTGGCTTCTGGCGGCTGCGGCATCGCGAGGCGGCGCAGCTCTTCGGCATCGTCCCACATGAGATCGAAATAGCCGCACAGCTGTTGCACCAGGCCCGACCCGGGGCGGCCGCGATGGCCGTGCTCCAGGGCCGAGAAATAGGCCGACGAGACACCCAGATCATTGGCCATCTGCTTTAAGGTAATGGCGCGGGCTTTGCGCAGTTCGCGAATTCTCGATCCGAAGGGGGTCATCGGCGCCTCCTCAGCAAAACATAAAGCGCGCCTTCGCCGCCGTCCTTTGCCACCGCATGATCGAAGGCCTTGATCCACTGGCGCAGGGGGGCGTCATTCAACCAGCGCGGCACGGCATTTCGCAATACGCCGACGCGGCCGTCAACACGCAGGCCCTTGCCGGTGATTACCAGAACCGTCCGGCGGCCGGCCAAATAAGCATCCTCCATAAAACGCAACAAGGCGCCATGAGCTTCTGTCTGGGTCATGCCATGCAGATCCAATCTGGCATCGATGTTAACTTGTCCGCGCCGTAAGCGCAACTGTGTGCGCTTATCGAGCCCCGGCGCCCGGCCATGTTGATAAGTTTCGTTCTCTGAGCTGATCTTATTTGGATAATTTGCTGGTGGCATATATCGTTTACGCACTTTTGGTTGAGCTTGTTCGTCATCACTCGGAGGCGCTGCCGCTGATTGGCGATTTCCCAGCGGTTTGATTTCCTGGGTCACGTGTTGCCAAAGGTGTTTTTCCTCGGCACTCAGGCGCCGGTCACCCTTACGGGCAATCTTTGACGATTTAGCCGTCCGGGTCATCGATGAGCACGATATGAAGGCTTTGCGGCCCGTGCGCGCCGAGCAAAAGCGTCTGTTCGATGTCGCCGGTCCGCGACGGGCCGGTGATCCAGTTCACCGTGCGCGGCATGAAATGCGGGTCGCCGGCCTTGCGTTCACGGACTTTTGCCCAAACGGACTCGTAATCGCCGGCGACGTCCTTGGTTGACAGCACGGCAATGTGAGTGGGCGGGACGAAATTCAAGGTGGTCGGGTTGTCCGGACCGGACAGGAAAACCAGCGTGCCGGTTTCCGCAACCCCGCCAAATGCCCGGCTGACACCGGCCGTATCGCTGCTCGCGGCGATGCCGGTTTCAACGCTCAAGGTCGGCTGGTTCTGCCAGGCCACCGTTTGCAGGGACGGCGCGGCGCGCACGGCGGACGGTAAGTTGGCTTGGCTTAAGTATCGCGCGACCTCGGCGGGCAAATCGTCAGCCGAGGCAATCCGCGACACCGTCGCCTCGACGGCTTCGGCTTCCTCGGTAAATCGGGCAACTTGCGCCTCCCGTTCGCCGGCCCCGCGTTGTGGGATAAGATTAGTGTGGTGATCTTCTATGCGTTGTTTGACAGCTTCCGTATTTCGGCCATCGTGATCGAGGGCCTTTTTCAACGCCCCGAGGATGTGATTGCGCGCCTCGCTCATGGAGCCTGCCTCCGCAGCCATTCACCGCTGGCATCGCCGCGCGGGCCCTTATGCCACTGGGCCAGAAATGTATCGCCTTGCGGCGCCGGAAGATCGCGGCCGCCGGTCCAGCCGCCGGCCATCGGCAGGCGACGGAACCGTCCGCGGTGGCCACGGAGCAGGCCCAAAGCGGCGACGCCCAGGCCCATGACCAGACGATAGAGCCTGGGCCGCTTGGCCAGGCCTGCCCAGGCCGCAAGCGCCCAACGGGCGACAGCGCCGGAGCGTTTTGTTTCGAACTGTTTTTGGCGCCAGGCGCGGAGCATTCTGGGCAGGGGAATGCGCATCGGGCAGACGCTTTCGCATTTGCCGCACAAGGTCGAGGCGTTCGGCAGCTCGGCCGCCTCATCAAGTCCGATCAACCCGGGCACCAAAACCGCGCCCATGGGCCCCGAATAGACCCAGCCGTAGGCATGCCCGCCAACGGTTCTGTACACCGGACAGTGGTTGAGACAGGCGCCGCAGCGGATACAGCGCAGCATTTCCTGAAATTCCGTGCCCAACAGTTTCGATCGCCCGTTGTCCAGCAAGACGACGTGATACTCATCCGGTCCGTCCAAGTCTTCCGGCCGGCGCGGGCCCGTGCAGAACGTCGTGTAGACGGACATTTCCTGACCGGTGGCGGAGCGCGCCAGAACCCGCAGGATGGTCGCCGCGTCTTCCAGTGTCGGTACGATCTTTTCCAGGCTGGCGACGACGATATGGACGCGCGGCAGGGAATAGGTCAGATCGGCGTTGCCTTCATTGGTCACGAGAACATTGGAGCCGGTCTCGGCGATCAGCATGTTGGCGCCGGTCAGGCCGACGTCGGCGCGCAGAAATTTTTCGCGAAGTTCGGTGCGGGCCTCTTCCAACAGTTTCTGCGGCTCATCCAATGCGCGGCCAGGATCGAGGTTGTCGTGGCTGTGCATGAAAGTTTCCGCCACTTGGTCCATGGTCAGATGAATGGCCGGCGCGATAATATGGCTGGGCGGCTCGTTGCGCAGTTGGATAATGTATTCGCCGAGGTCCGTTTCCACCGGCGTGATCCCCTCGGCTTCGAGATGGTCGTTGATGGCAATCTCTTCGCCAATCATGGACTTGCTTTTGGTCACCGTCTTGGCGCCGGCGGCATGGCAGATCTCGGCGATCGTGCGCCGCGCCGCTTCAGCGTCCGTGCACCAATGAACCTTGCCGCCGGCCTCCGTGACCCGCGCCTCATAGGTCTCCAGATAGGTGTCGAGATGTTCCAAAACGTGATCCTTGATGGACCGGGCCTGGTCGCGCAGGTCTTCGAATTCGGGCAGGCGCGCCGCCGCCTCAAGACGCTTCAGGGGAAAGCCGCGCACCAGTTTGCGCAGGGCCGACTGCAGGTTGGCATCGGCCATGGCGCCGCGCGCATTGTCCTTGAACTGGCGGGCCGTCGGATCCATGTGCCCCCTCCCTTTTATCCGTCACCGTCGGCGATCGCCGGCAGGTCGTCCATGCCGGCCAGAACTTCGGCGATATGGCGTACATCTATGGTACTGCCCTGGCGTTTCAGCTTGCCGGCAATGTTCATCAGACAGCCGAGATCGCCGCCCAGCACCACCTCGGCGCCAGTGGCCTCAATATCGGCGACCTTGGCGCCGACGATCTGGTTCGAGACATCGCCGTACTTGACACAGAACAACCCACCAAAGCCGCAACAGGTTTCCGCCTCTTCGCCTTCCGATAAGGTCAGTGCAGTTACTTTATCTAACAGTTGTCGTGGCTGCGCCTTGATCCCCAGCTCTCTAAGGCCGGAACAGGAGTCATGATAGGTTGCCGTTTGTGGCCAGTTTACGATTATGTCGTTAAGCTTAGCTATCGTCACCAAAAATTGGGTCAATTCAAACGTCTTATTTGACAAAGATTGCGTCTTCGGTGCCCAAACGGAATCGTCTTCGAACATCTCCGGATAATGAATTTTCAGTGTCCCCGCGCAGGACCCGGACGGCACCACCACATAATCGAACTCGGAAAACGCCTCTATCACCTGTTTGGCAATCTCGCGGGCATTTTTCGTATCGCCGGAATTGTAGGCCGGTTGGCCACAGCAGGTCTGAACCTGGGGCACCGACACCCGGCACCCCGCCGCCTCCAACAGCCGCACGGTCGCAAAACCGACCGCCGGCCGCATGAGATCCACCAGACAGGTTGCGAACAGGCCGACGTGCGGACCGCCGCCGTTGGTCGAAGTGGCCGTCGCCGGAGATGTGGCTACGTCGCTCATGCCTCGCTCCTCATCGGCATCCCCTCACTGGGGTTATGCCGCCGCCGTCACGGCGCTCATTAATTCGCTGGCTCGCGCGCGGCCGCCCGCGGCAGCAACAGATACAACCGGCCCCGTTGTTTCATGATCCCGGCCTTGTCGCCAGCCTTAATGCCGTGGCCCCAATAAAAATCCCCGCGTACAACACCGCGGATGGCGCTGCCTGTATCCTGGGCGACCACCAGCCGGCGCAGCGGCTTGGCCGGTTTGCTGCCCGGGTCGGTGGTTTCCAGCCATATCGGCGCGCCCAATGGCAGGAACCGCCGGTCGATGGCCAAACTGCGCCCGGGCGTCAACACAACGCCTTGGGCGCCGATCGGGCCTTCGCCCTTGAGAACCCGGAAAAACACGAACGACGGGTTGGTCCGCATCAAGGCCTGGCCGGCCACCGGGTTGGCCTCGATCCAGCGCCTGATCGCCGGCATGGTGACGTCACTCAACCGCATCACGCCCGCCGCGACCAGTTCGCGGCCGATGGCTGAATAGCGCCGGCCATTGCGGCCCGCATAGCCCAAGCGTACGTGCGAGCCGTCGGGCAGCGTCACCCGACCCGAACCCTGAACATGCAGGAAAAAAGCGTCGATGGCATTGTCGACCCAAAGGATCTCCAGTTGCCGGCCAGCCAGGACCCCAGCCTCGATATCGGCACGGGTGTGATAGGGAACGAAGCGCTTGTCGATCATCCGCCCGGCAATCAGCTCGCCTTTCCATTTATCGTCGAACCCGCCGAGGTCCGCGGAAATTAGATCCTTGGGCAGGGCATAGAGCGGGTATCGATAGGTGGTATCGGCCGTCCACGCGCCGCGCAAGTCCGGTTCATAATATCCGGTGATCAGGCCCGTATTATTGCCACCGCCGGAAATTCTGTAGGCGATGAACCGGCTCTCGAGAAAATACCGCGCCTCCGTATCATTGCCGGGACGGATGACCTTGGCGTCGTCACAAAGCTTCGTCCATTGGGAGACGAAGCCCATTTCCCCGCGTGGACCCATGGCTTGATCCGGCGGTTGTTTGCGAAGCCGTGCGCAAGACCGCAGGAACACCGGCAGAATCTCACTGTGATTATCTGCTTTCCAGCCGGGCACATCCTTAAACGCCATCGGCCACATGGATAGCTCGCCATCGGCCGTGGTGGCCGACGAAGCCACCGGTCGGGTCGGGTCGGGCAGGGCGGCAATAAGATTTTCACAGGCAGACAACAAGCCGCCAAGAACCAACAATGCCACCGCGCGGCCCGTGGCTCCCATGAGGCGGCGTTCAATCAAGGCTGCGGGTCGCCACCAATTGCCAGTTGGGATCGCGTGAGCCAGTGTCACGGGCGAACGTCCAGAAATCAACCACATCGGTGACCTGATTGGGGTTGCCCTCAATGACGTGGCCTTTTTCGTCGCGCACCACATGAACCTGCTCGCTGAGGAACTTCGCGGTCACGTGGGCAACGCCGCCATCCATATAGGCCTCAACGATATCGGCGGTGCGGATGCCGACCAAAGTCTCTTCCATAAGATGTCCCGCGGCTTCACGCTGATCAATGGCGGAGCGGAAATTGCCATAGACCTCCGGGCTCAGAAGATTTTCCAAAGATTGGCGGTCGCCGGCCGCGTAGGCACCGAGAATCATCTCAAACGCAACCCGCGCACCGACCAAAAAATCTTCTACATTGAAGCTCGGGTCGGCAGACCGGACTTGGGCGATGCCGGCCATCAGAGCCTCATCGGCCAGCATATCTTCCGACAGTCCAGAATCTGAAGCGAGGTCCGGGCCGACGTCCGCCACCGGGTCGTCGGCATTCAACTCGTCGTCGCTGCGGTCCGGCAACTGAACGATATTGTCGGCGCTCGGATCCTCGGCGGCGTCGGGCTTGAAAGGATCGCGATAGCCGCCTTCATGGCCGTCGCGGCGACCAAGGACACTGCGCAAACGCAGAATCAGAAACGCCGCGATCATCGCGAAAAGAATGATGTCGATAAACTGGAAGCCGTTGCCCATGGCCGTCACTCGGTTCCCTTTTTTTGGGTACTTTTGTGGACCGATGAAGATCCGTCGGTTAAAAGTCTCGATCCGAAGGACATCCACGTTAGCGTTTTCTAACGGCGAGGTCCATAAACCGTTTGCGCTGGCACGCCAACACTCGACAGGCCGTAAGCACGAACATACATCTTAGATAAGCCTACAACACACAAAGGACAAGCATGCTTCCCTGGTTACTGGCCGCCTTTATCATGGTCCCCATCGCCGAGATCGCGGTTTTCGTCGAAGTCGGCGGACGCTGGGGCCTGTGGCCGACCCTTGCGGCAATTTTCGCAACCGCCATTGCCGGAACCACCCTGATCCGCCAACAAGGCTTGTCGGTGCTACGCGAAGTCCAGACGGAACTGGACGGCGGCCGGTTCCCGGCACGCCAGGTTTTTGACGGATTTTGCCTGTTGATTGCCGGTGCCTTGTTGCTGACGCCGGGATTCATCACCGACGGCGTTGGCTTCATCCTGCTGATCCCCGTTGCCCGACAGTTCGCCGCCGCCGGCATTCTGAGCCGCCTCAATATCCAGGCCGGCGAAGGCGCCGCACCGCACTTTCACGGTGACGGTGTTATCGATGGCGAGTTCCGCGACATTACGGAACCCGGCCCATCCTCAAACACGTCTCCAGGCGGCGACGAAACGGACCCGAAGCTGCCGCCCCGATAGCGCCCGGAAAACCAGCCTTTCAGAGTTGCCGGTCCGGCTCATCCGTGTTAGCCAGAGCGCCCTTGTGACTATGGATAGTGCCTATCCTCTAGGAGAATCAGAATGGCCGAAGATGCCCCCATGCCCGAAGACGCCGGTGACGCCAACGCAGACGCCCAGCCGGAAGGCATGGCGCCCATTGTCGTCAATGCCCAATACACCAAAGACCTGTCTTTCGAGGCGCCGACGGCGCCGGCCATATTCGCTGCCATGCAGGAAGAGGCCCCGGACGTGAAGATCGGTGTGAATGTCGACTTCACGGAGTTCGAGGACAATCTGTTCGAGGTCGCCCTGAAGATTGAGGCCCGCTGCACCGTCGGCGAAGAAACGGCATTCCTTCTGGAACTGGAATATGCCGGCCTGTTCTCGCTTAATGTCGATGATGAGGTTAAGGGGCCGGCGCTATTGATCGAATGTCCGCGGCTTTTGTTTCCCTTCGCCCGCAATATCCTTGCAGATGTCTCCCGCGACGGCGGTTTCCCACCGCTCATGCTTGGGCCAATGGATTTCGCCCGCATGTATCAAGAACAGCTGCAAAATCAAGGCGCCGAGGCGGCAGACGCTGGCAATCCGGCAACCTTGCAGTAAGCCCAGCCGCGCCACAATCGCGGCGCGTTGCCTACTGCCGCCAGACAGCGTCGTCCAATTTTCCGACGAAGGCTTCGTGGGCCGCCAATTCCTCATCCGACGCAGCATGCGGCCGGGGCGGCCGCTGGTTTTCGGCACCGGCCGCCGGTGTCGCCGACGGCGCGCCTTCCGATCCGCTCAGGCCAAGGCCGCGCTGGCGCCCGCCGATCAGTTCCAGATAGACATCCGCCAGCAGGCGCGCGTCCAGCAGGGCGCCGTGCAGTTGGCGGTTGGAGTTATCGATTTGAAACCGTTTACAAAGCGCGTCCAGGCTGGCCGGAGCGCCCGGAAATTTGCGCCTTGCCAGGCGCACCGTATCGATAGACCGGTCCATGGACAACGGCTCGCGGTCGATGGCGGTCAACTCGGCATTGATGAACCCCATATCAAACTCGGCGTTGTGGATCACCAGTTGCGCATCGCCCATGAAGGCGACGAAGTCATCGGCAATGTCAGCGAACTTCGGCTTGTCGGCAAGAAAATCCTCTGACAATCCATGCACGGCGAATGCCCCTTCGGGCATGTCGCGTTCCGGGTTCAGGTATTGGTGATAGGTCTCCCCGGTGGCCACTTGATTGACCATCTCAATGCAGCCGATTTCGACAATGCGGTGGCCGGATTTCGGATTGAGGCCGGTGGTCTCCGTATCGAGGACGATTTCACGCATCTTCGTGCCTTTCATGCGCCCAAGGTCGGATATTAGCTGCCATGCCGTCCAACCGCCCAGGGTGGCCAATGCCGGGCCGGCCAGGTTGACACTTCCGCGAGGATTTTACGGATTGTCCGCAAACTCTCAAGCCGCCCGAGCCCTGTCGGCACGACAAAATCGCTGCGCCGGCGTTTTTCCAGGTCTGGCGTCTGTTGGGCGAGAATTTGAGCGAGCCGCTCTCGTGTCATTCCTGGCCGCGTCAACACGCGGGCCGCTTGCACGAACGGCGGCGCGGAGACGGTGACCACCGCGTCACAGGCCGTCTCACCGCCGGTCTCAAACAACAGGGGCACGTCCATCACAACGACGGCTTCGCGGCGCCGCGCGCCAGCCTTCAGAAAACGCCGTTTGTGGTCGCCGACCATGGGATGGAGGATCGTCTCCAGGCGCTTCAATTCCTGGGGCGCGCCGAATACCATCGCGCCCAGCTTGGCGCGGTCGATGGCGCCACCGGCTTCGGTGCCCGGAAACGCCGCGCCGACCGCGGCGACGGCGCCGCCGCCCGCGCCCATCAATTCATGCACCGCGGCGTCCGCATCATGGACCGGCACACCGAGGCGGCGGAAGTCCGCCGCCGCTGTGGTCTTGCCCATGCCGATGGAGCCGGTCAAACCAAGGATCAGCATCCGGCGGAAAATCCGGGCCGATCGATGACGCTGGGCTCCTGGCCCGGTTTGGATAAACCAGTCGATAGGGTCATGTGTTGACGTATCCGCATCCACTGAAACCTAGGTGTCCAACACGCCACGTTGCCGCAGAAAGTCCATCAACGGCAAGAGCGGAAGCCCAAGAATGCCGAAATAGTCTTCCCCAATCTGTTCGAACAACTGGGCTCCCAAGGCCTCCATTTGATACCCGCCAACAGCGTTGCAGGCTTTGGCGCCGACATTATCCAGGTAGCTGGTGATGAAACTGTCAGACAGGTTGCGCATGGTCATGGCGACGCGCTCACCGTGATGCCAAACGACCTGTCCGCCTTCCATGACGACCGTGCCGTTGACCAAATAGTGGGTCCGTCCGCGCAGTGCTTCCAAATGCCGGCGGACGCCTTGAAGGCCGTCCGGTTTGTCAAACCATCGCCCCTCGCACTCGAGTATTTGATCGGCCCCGATGACTAATTTATCGGCGAACCGTGCACTGACCGCAACGGCTTTCGCTTCGGCGAGACGGTGCACGGTAGCGTCGACGCTGTCTCCGCCATGCCGGCAGCTTTCCTTGATCGAGGCCTCGTCGACACCGGCGTTGACCGCCTCATGGGGGATGCCCGCCTGTTCAAGCAACCGCCGGCGGACATGACTTGCGGAGGCCAGAATTATCGGTGCCGTCATCTTCAGGCGCCTTAGACGTGTTCGTCCAGGCGATCCTGGTAGAGCTGGTAGATGGTCGCCGCGGTTTCTTCAATGGACTTACGACTCACATTAATGACCGGCCAATCATGTTTGGTGAACAGACGGCGGGCCTCGTTGATCTCCTGGGAGACCAATTCCAAATTAACGTAATCGGTATTTTCATCTTGATCGAGAAGCCGCAGCCGTTGGCGGCGAATTTCCACCAACCGCTTTGGATCCTTGGTCAGCCCGACCACCAAAGGCCGGTTAATTTCGAACACTTCCTTGGGGATCGGACAGCCCGGCACGATCGGCACGTTGGCCGTCTTGATGCCCCGGTTGGCAAGATAAATACAAGTCGGCGTCTTCGACGTCCTGGACACACCCAGCAACACCACATCAGCCTCATCCAAATCCCAGGTCGATTGTCCGTCATCGTGGCTCAGGGCGAACTGCATGGCTTCGATGCGGCTGAAATATTCGGCGTTCATGACATGCTGTGAGCCGGGCCGGGCGTGTCCTTCCGTACCCAGGAATTGACCAAGCGCGGCAACAATGGGATCAAGCACGGGAATGCAGGGGATTTGCAGTGCTGCGCAGCCCTCTTCAAGAATGCGCCGGATTTCCTGATCGACCAGGGTGTAGATGACCACGCCACCTTGTTCTTCAAGGCTGGCGAGAATCTCCTGAACCTTGTCTTCCGTGCGGACCAGCGACCACAAATGTTCTTCCGGTTCGACATGATCGAACTGGATCAGGCAGGCGCGGCCAACAAGCGTGACGGTTTCGCCTGTTGAATCAGAAACCAGATGGATGGGAATTTTTTTCATTTGTTCACACAAGCCTGTGGGTTTTTCGACACCAACCTAAGGATAAATTTGCGACTTTCCTGAAAGGCCGATTTCATCACCGACCGGCAAAATGCATTATCATGTTTTTGCCCATCTGAATATAATTACGCACCACCATGAACAACCCGCCATATGGCCGCCCATTGAAACTTATCCAGATTTTCCGACAAAACTTTAAAAAATAATTTCTCGGGTAATTGTCGTGGTTTGCTGGAATTGTCTACCGTAAAATTACGTACCGTACACAGATCTATACCAATTTTGAACTTGCTCTTTATAACCGGTGATAAGGCCGGGATAAAATTTAATCCCCTCTAATTGCTCTACAACAACCACTACCACCTTTTCTTTATATATATATATATTTAGGAAAGAGGGTGAATGAGCACGGGAATCATCAGATGACATCAACAAAACCATTTCTGCGTGCTCTACACGGAGAGATCGTCAATCCGCCGCCGTGCTGGTTCATGCGCCAGGCCGGGCGGTATTTGCCGGAATATCGGGAGCTTCGCACCCAGGCCCGGAATTTTCTGGATTTCTGTTTCACACCCAATCTCGCCGTCGAGGCAACCCACCAGCCATTACGCCGTTTCGACATGGATGCGGCAATTCTGTTTTCCGATATTTTGGTCATTCCGCACGGCTTGGGCCAAGACGTCTCTTTCCGCGAAGGTGAAGGGCCCGTTCTGACGCCTGTCGAAAATGTTGATGATCTGAAAGCCTTGGATGTTGAGGCGGTATCGGCGCGATTGGCGCCGGTCATGGAGACCGTCCGTCAGGTTGCGGATGGTTTGGATGATAAAACGGCGTTAATCGGTTTCGCCGGTGCGCCGTTTACCGTGGCGCTTTACATGATCGAAGGCCGCGGCGGCACGGAGGGCCCGAATATTCGACGCTGGGCGGCGGAACGGCCTGGTGATTTTGGTCGTCTGATTGATATTCTCTGTGAGGCCACGTCGCGCTATCTGATCGAGCAGATCGACAATGGCGCCGAAGCCCTGCAATTGTTTGACAGCTGGGCCGGGCTGTTGCCGGAAAGCCAGTTCCGGAAATGGATTATTGAGCCGAACCGCCGCATTGTCGAAGCCGTGCGGCTGGTCCATCCGGATATTCCGATCATTGGCTTTCCGCGAAACGCCGGCGTGCTATATCGTGATTTTGTTATGGAGACCGGTGTCGACGGCGTCAGCATCGACGCCTCCGTACCGTTGGCATGGGCGGCCAGCGAATTGCAGTCGATTTGTACGGTTCAGGGCAACCTCGACAATCATATTTTGTTGAGCGGCGGCGCCGTTCTTGATCAGGAAGTGGGACGTATTCTCGAGACACTTTGCAAAGGCCCATTCATTTTCAATCTTGGTCACGGGATTCTGCCGCCGACACCGCCCGGACACTTGGGCCGGGTAGTTGATCTGATCCGGAACACAGGCTGAGCACGGCGGACATAGACGATATGGCGCGTCTTGCCGTTGTTTTGTTTAATCTTGGTGGTCCGGATTCACCGGCAGCCATCCAGCCGTTTTTGTTTAATCTGTTCAATGATCCCGCGATCATTGCGGCCCCTGGGCCCCTACGATGGCTGCTGGCGCAGTTTATCTCCCGGCGCCGGGTGCCGGTGGCGCGCGCGATCTATGCGCATCTCGGCGGCAAATCGCCGCTCCTGGAGCTAACGCGACAACAGGCGAGCGCTCTGCATGATCGGATGTCAGAACGCGCCGATGTGAAAGTCTTCGTCTGCATGCGCTATTGGCATCCCATGAGCGATGAGGTGACGGCGGCGGTTAAGGATTTCGGCCCCGATGAGGTGATTGCCCTGCCGCTTTATCCTCAGTACTCGACGACGACCACTGGATCTTCGCTGGCAGATTGGAAACGAGCGGCGCATCGGACCGGGCTCACCGTGCCAACCCGCACTGTGTGCTGTTATCCATTGGCACCGCATTGGCTGACCGCCCAGGTCGCGCTTCTCCGTGAGGCCCTGGCGCACAGCGGGGCCGGCGCACGGGTGCTGTTTTCGGCCCATGGCCTGCCAAAAAAAATCATCGCGCGTGGTGATCCCTATCAATGGCAGGTCGAACAAACCGCCGTCGGTGTTGTCGATGCCCTTGGCGAAGAACTGGACTGGGCTGTCTGTTATCAAAGCCGGGTCGGGCCGCTAGAATGGATCGGGCCCTCGACGGAACAGGAATTGGCCCGCGCCGGCATCGATGGGGTAGAGGTTGTGATCGTCCCCATCGCCTTCGTTTCGGAACATTCAGAAACTCTGGTCGAATTGGATATCGAATATCGCGAAGTGGCCGCAAAGTATGGGGTTCCAAAATATACCCGCGTGCCGGCGGTTGGCAGCCATCCGGAATTTATCGCGGCATTGGCAGATTTGGTCGACGCGGTCATCGGCAAGGACCGAGCGGCACCCTATGGCGGCACGGCGGGCCGGCGCCTTTGCCCGCAGACGTTGTCGGGATGCCCGTGTAAGATGGCCGACGGGGAGGACGCCGCATGATCGAGCTATCCGCGACGGCCTATGATTGGATCAAGGCGCTGCATGTGGTTGCCGTGATTTCCTGGATGGCGGGGCTGCTCTATCTGCCCCGGTTGTTCGTCTACCATTGCCAGGCCGACGCGGGGTCAGAGACTTCGGAGACCCTGAAAATTATGGAGCGCCGATTGCTTCGCGCCATCATGAACCCGGCGATGATCGCGGCCTGGCTATTTGGCGGCGTGATGTTGGCGGCCGGCGGTGACGCGCTTTGGTCGGCGCCTTGGATGATCGCCAAATTTGTTTGTGTACTGGGCATGTCGGCGGCGCACGGGGAGATGGCGAAATGGCGCAAGGATTTCGAGGCCGACCGCAACACCCGCAGCCAGAAATTTTACCGGATCGCCAACGAAGTGCCGACGGTGCTGATGATTATCATCGTCATCATGGTGATTGTCCGGCCGTTCTGACGCCGTCGCAAATTCGTATAAAATTGGGAAGTTCCATTTGACAGGCTTCCGCAGTTTCGCTAATGGTGTGGCCTTCTTCGTCGGAAACACCGCCGGTGCTTTCGACATCCAACGAAAAATTTACGGAATTTCCAATCAAAACGGGCGCGACGCCCTGGCCTGTGCTTAAGGACCGATCCGCAAGGATTTGATTACTTCGCTCCGTAAATCCCCTTTCCCAGCCGCCCCTTCCCCATAGATCTCTCCGGAACCGGACCATGAACCTCAAAGACCTGAAATCCAAAACACCGCCTGATCTTCTGTCCTTCGCCGAAGATCTGGGCGTCGAGAACGCCAGCACATTGCGCAAGCAGGACATGATGTTCGCCATCCTCAAACACCTGGCCGATGACGACCAGGCGATCTTCGGCGACGGCGTCCTGGAGGTTCTGCAAGATGGCTTCGGGTTCCTTCGAAGCCCGGAATCGAACTATCTGCCCGGGCCCGATGACATCTACGTCAGTCCCAGCCAGATCCGCCGCTTCGGGCTCAGGACCGGAGACACGGTGGAAGGTGAGATTCGCGCGCCGAAGGAAGGCGAGCGGTATTTCGCCCTTTTGAAGGTCAACCAGGTCAACTTCGCCAATCCGGAAGACGTCCGCCACCGCATCAATTTCGACAACCTGACGCCGCTTTATCCCGAACAGAAACTGGCCATGGAAATCGATAATCCGGAACACAAGGATCCGACCAGCCGGGTGCTCGATCTGATTACGCCGGTCGGCAAGGGCCAGCGCGCGTTGATCGTCGCGCCGCCGCGCACCGGCAAAACGGTGATGCTGCAAAATATCGCCCAGTCGGTGGCCGAGAACCATCCCGAATGCTATCTGATCGTCCTGTTGATCGATGAGCGCCCCGAGGAGGTGACCGACATGGCGCGCTCCGTGAAGGGCGAGGTCATCAGCTCGACCTTTGACGAGCCGGCGGTTCGCCACGTGCAGGTCACGGAAATGGTGATCCAAAAAGCCAAACGATTGGTCGAACATAAGCGCGATGTGGTGATCTTATTGGATTCCATTACGCGCTTGGCACGGGCCTATAACACCGTTGTGCCCTCCAGCGGCAAGGTTTTGACCGGCGGCGTTGACGCCAACGCCCTGCAAAGACCCAAGCGTTTCTTTGGCGCCGCGCGGAATATCGAGGAAGGTGGATCGCTTACGATCATCGCAACAGCCTTAATTGACACAGGCTCGCGCATGGATGAAGTCATCTTTGAGGAATTCAAGGGCACCGGCAATTCGGAAATCATTTTGGACCGGAAACTATCCGACAAGCGGACCTGGCCGAGCATCGATATCACCAAATCAGGCACGCGGAAGGAAGAATTACTGGTCGATCAGGGCACGCTATCGAAAATGTGGGTGCTGCGCCGCATTCTCATGCCGATGGGCGTCACCGATGCTATGGACTTCCTCTTGGATAAACTGAAGCATTCGAAGAACAATGACGATTTCTTCGATTCGATGAATACTTAGGTGTTCGCAATCCCGCGGCGAGCCGTGGGACATACCCCAACGTCAATCGGTGACGAGTTTTGCCGGGGTTCATTTATCACGGCGCCGTTGGCGCCGGCCGGCTTCGTCTTCACCGTCATAGCTGACCGGCTGCGCTGAAGCGGCGAAGTCGGCATGATTGTCAAAGGCGTTGACGATCATTGTGGCGAAAGTCTCGTTGCCCTCTTCCATAATAGCGGCCACGTAGACACCGCAATTTGCGCAGACCAGGAAATCAGCAGCCCGGTGACCGAACTGGTAGCGGATCAGTTTTTGCGGATTGCCGACGCGGATTTCGGCGCGCCCACCAGGGTCGGCGACAGCCCGGACCCCATGCTTGCGACAGAACGAACACTGACAGGCGCGGACCAAATTATCCCCGGGCGGCGTCGGCGACGAAAACCGAGTTCGCAAGTTTCCGCAGTGGCAGCCACCTTGCGATTCATGCATCGGGTGGCCTCACGGCATGAGCACGGTCGAGCCCGTGGTCTTGCGGTCTTCCAGGTCGCGATGTGCCTGGGCCGTCTCGGCAAGCGGATAGGTCTGGCCAATGTTTATCTTCACGGCGCCGGAGCCGACCACGTCGAACAAGTCGCCTGCGACTTCGTTCAGCAGTTCGCGGTTGCGCGTATAGGTACCCAGCGTAGGTCGCTGAATATAGAGCGAGCCCTTGGCCGCGAGGACGCCAAGATTGAAATCCGAGATGGGCCCCGAGGCATTGCCGAAAGAAACGAAGACGCCGGCCGGACCCAGGCTATCGAGGGTCGCATCGACGGTCGCTTGACCGATCGAATCATAGGAAACGGGCACGCCGGCGCCGCCGGTGATCTCGCGCACCCGGGCGGCGACATCCTCGGCATTGTAGAGGATCGTGTGGTCGCACCCGTTGGTTTTGGCCAGGGCCGCCTTTTCGTCCGACCCGACGCAGCCGATCACCGTCGCCCCGAGATGCTTCGCCCATTGGCTGAGAATTTGCCCGACACCACCGGCCGCGGCCATGATGAGGATGGTGTTCCCGGGTTGCACGGCATAGGAACTTTTAAGCAGATAGCGCGCCGTCATGCCCTGCAGCATCATCGCCGCGGCGGTATCGTCGGCGACGTTGTCGGGGACTTTGACCAGGCGGTCGGGGGCCATCAGGCGGGCCTCGCTGTAGGCGCCCATACCCATGGCGTAGGCGACCCGGTCACCGGCGGCAAATCCGTCGACGCCGCTGCCGACCTCTTCAATAACACCGGCGCCCTCCATGCCGAGCGTCGCCGGCAAGGCGCCGATGTCATAAAGGCCGGTGCGCTGATAGACGTCGATGAAGTTGAGGCCGATGGCGTTGTGTTTGACGCGGACCTGGCCGTCACCCGGCGCGCCGACCTCCACATCTTCATATTTCAGATTATCGGCGCCGCCGTATTCGTGAATGCGAATGACCTTGGTCATGGTGTTCTCCCTCGCGTGAAAATTCGCTGCCCATCCATGGAGCGTGGCGCGCATTGTGCGGAGCGGAGCACCTTGCCGCAACCGGAATCAACGTGCGCTCTGAGCAAACAGTTTTGCCCTTAAGGAACATCGCAGACCGGCTTGCGTCACAAAATCATCGCGCCTTCCAGCTTCAGCAAGAAGACCTTGGACTCGGTGCCCGCACCACCGGAAAAGCCGGTCAGTTTTCCGCCGCCGCCCATGACCCGGTGGCAGGGCAGGATGATGGGGATGGGATTTTTGCCGCAGGCCCCGCCGACGGCCCGGGCGACACCGCCGATGCTGTCGGCCAGCTCACCATAAGTGCGGGTCTGGCCATAGGGGATTTCGGCCATGGCGGCCCAGACCCGGCGCTGGAAATCTGTTCCCGTCGGCGCCAGGGGTAAAGAAAACTTCTTCGACTTGCCGTCGAAATAGGTGTCCAATTGCTGGCGTACCGCTGTCAAAAGATCGGTCGGGGTTTGTTCGGACGGTTCCGGCTTGCCCCACTCCAGGGCGACCAGGGCATTGTTGACGGCGAAAGCCGTCAGCGTCCCTACCGGAGACGGAAAACTCAGCCAATTTACGTCAGCGCTCACAAAGCCCTCAGATGTTCCTCGAGTTCCTTCGCATCGGTGATCGGCAGTGTACAGGTTGTACCGACACAAACATAGGCCGCAGGTTGACCGTTGACGGCGCCCTTGCCAGTTGCCGGGTGATCGTTAGGAAGAACGGCGCCGTCGGTGATCGGGATGATCAGCCGCGTTGGCGGCGCATGGTCGACGGCGGCCCGGCGCAAATCACCGGCGCCGTCACGATCACCGGCAATGACAATCTGCACGGCGCCGTCGAGGACCTCGAAGCCCATTAGCATAGTCAGCTGGTGCATGGCTTTTTCGGTTTCCGGCGGGGTCAGCGCGACCAGTAATTTTTGCGCCCGGTCGCGGTAGGCATCGTCGCCGGTAAGATAATAGAGCCGGGCCAAAACATCGGTCATTGTGCCGTTGCCGGGCGGCGTGGCGTTGTCATGGATGGGTTTCGGCCGGGCGATCAGACCTGTGGTGTCGTCGGCGCTCATGAAATATCCGTGATGCTGATCATCCCAGTGATGGGTGTCGGCCATCGCCACCCAACCGCGCGCCCGGGCCAGATAGGCGGTATCATCGGTTGCCTCGTGGAGCGCCAGGGCGGCGGCGGCCATATTGGCGTAGTCCTCGATGACGGCGGGGTGCTGGGCACGGCCGTCGCACCAGCTGTGGTACAGCCGTTCGCCGTCGGCCATCTCGGTGGCGACGAACCGAAAAGCACTTTCCGCCGCGGCCAGCCAGGCGGGCTCATCAAAGATCGCGGCGGCGTGGACGAGGGCCGAAATCATCAATCCGTTCCAGTCGGCCAGGACCTTGTCATCGCGCATGGGCCATACACGCTTTTCTCGAATTTCAAGAAGTTTCTCACGCGAACTTGCAAGCATGGCTTCAACGGCGTCGTCACTAAGCTGCAGCCCCTCGGACCGGTTGAGAATGGTTTTGCCTTCCCAGTTGCCGAACCGGGAGACGTCGTAGATTTCCTTGAAGCGCGGGGCGGTGTCGCCCAGCAGGTCATCGATTTCAGTTTCCGACCAGACGTAAAACTTGCCTTCTTCGCCTTCGCTGTCGGCATCATAAGCGCTGGCGAATGCGGTCTCATCACCAGCCGTGGCGGTCAATTCACGCAGCGTCCATTCGATGGTTTCGCGAACCCGGACTTTGTAAAGCGGTGAGGCGGTCACCCGCCAGACATCGCACATCAGGTCGATCAGCAGGGCATTGTCGTAGAGCATCTTCTCAAAATGCGGCGCCAGCCACATTTCATCGGTCGAATAGCGCGCGAAGCCGCCGCCCAGATGATCGTAAATGCCGCCCTGACAAAGATTGTCGAGCGTCAGAGTGACGGCATCGCGGAACAGGGGAGACCCGGTGCGCCGATGGGCCCGCCACAGAAATTGGAACAGCGCCGGTTGCGGGAACTTCGGTGCTCCCATGGTGCCGCCGTTCATGGGGTCGATGGCGCGCAAAAGCGACGTTGCGGCGGTATTCAAAATGTCCGTGGAAAGGATGCCGCCGCCTTCCGGGCGCGATATCTTGTCGAGGCCTTCCTTAAGCTGGCTGATGTTCGAGGCCAACCGGTCTTTCTGGTCCGTGTAGGCATTTGCCACCGAGCTCAGCACTTCTCGGAATCCCGGCCGGCCATAGCGTGCGGTCGACGGGAAATAGGTACCGCCCCAATAGGGCTCGCCGTCCGGGGTCAGAAACATGGTCAGCGGCCAGCCGCCGTGTTCACCCATCATACCGAGCGCGGATTGGTAAATGGAATCGACGTCGGGCCGTTCTTCGCGGTCGACTTTGATGTTGATGAACAGCTGGTTCATGACTCCGGCGATATTGTCGTCTTCAAAACTTTCGTGGGCCATGACGTGGCACCAATGACAGGCCGCATATCCAACCGACAGCAAGATCGGTTTGTCAGCGTCTTTGGCGGCGGCGAAAGCCTCATCACCCCAGGCCCACCAATGGACCGGGTTGTCCAGGTGCTGTCGCAAGTAGGGGCTGGTTTCATCGGAGAGGCGGTTGCGCGCCTGATCTTCGGCCATGGTGGCTTCCTTTGCATGGCCAATGTACCGGCCGGATTGCGTCGGCTGACGCTGTAGCCTAGTTTGGAATTTCCCTGCCGGAAAACAACCTTAATTTCCGGGACCCGATTATTCTCTTGATGACCGCCCCAGCGGGCGAAGGAAGCCGAGCGATGAAAATCACCATCAACATTGATTGTACACCGGAAGAAGCGCGCAGTTTCCTTGGCCTTCCCGATGTGGCGCCGTTGCAGGCTGCAATGATGGATGAGGTGGAAAAACGCATGCGGTCGAATATGGAGGCCATGGATCCCGATACCCTGATGAAGACCTGGATGCCCGCCGGCATTCAGGGGTTCGAACAGTTGCAGAAGATGTTCTGGTCGCAAATGGGCCAAGGGACGCCCGGCGACACGCCCGACGATGGGGCCAAATAACAACCCATAACGATTTGACGGAGCCTGCCCATGAGCAATGAGACCCCTGACCCTGAGCATTTTTATGAGCGCCACGTGTTTTTCTGCGTCAACGAAAGGCCGGACGGACATCCGCGGGGCTGCTGTATGGCCAAGGGCTCGGTGAAGATCCGCAACTATATGAAAGCCCGGGCCAAGGAACTGGGCTTGAAACGCATCCGAATCAATAGCGCCGGGTGCCTCGACCGTTGTGAACTGGGTCCGACCGTGGTCGTTTATCCGGAAGGCATTTGGTACAAATGCGAATCGAACGACGATGCGGACCGCATATTGGAGGCGCACTTGCGCGATGGCGGGCGGGCCGATGACCTCATGCTGATGCCCGAAGACCGCTAAAACCCTGTCACGGGGTGGGTCGATTTGAGTCCGATTCGATTATGACCGCTGAGACGATCTATGCCCTGTCGAGCGGCCGGGGCCGGGCCGGCATCGCCATTGTCCGGCTTTCCGGACCGGTCGCCTGGACCGTCGCTGAAACATTGACAGGCCGGGCGCCGCGCGATCGCCACGCCATTCGCTGTAAAATGCGCGATCCGGAAACGGGCGAGCTGCTGGACGAGGGATTGTGTCTTGGTTTCGCCGGTCCGGCGAGTTTCACCGGTGAGGATATTGCCGAGCTGCATCTGCATGGCGGGTTGGCGGTCGTCGACGCCATGTTGGGGGTGCTGGGCGGCATGCCCGGTGTGCGCTTGGCCGAAGCCGGCGAATTTACCCGCCGGGCCTTTGAAAACGGCCGCATGGATTTGACTGCAGCGGAGGCTATTGGCGATCTGATCGACGCGGAAACGGCGGCCCAACGGCGCCAGGCGCTGCGCCAGGGCGGCGGCGGCCTGGCCGGTCTTTGCGACGATTGGCGCGACCGCCTGGTGACGGCGCTGGCTCACTGGGAGGCGGCAATCGATTTTTCCGATGAGGAGCTGCCAGCCGATTTGGAGGATCAGACCGCGCATCGGCTTACGGCCCTGCGTGACGAGATCGCCGGGCATCTGGATGATCGTGGCGCCGGTGAGCGTCTGCGTGATGGCGTGCATTTGGCAATTATCGGGCCGCCGAATGCCGGAAAGTCGAGTTTGCTGAATTGCTTGGCGGCCCGCGATGTGGCGATCGTTGCCGAGACCGCGGGCACGACCCGGGACATTTTGGAGGTTCATCTCGATCTTGGGGGGTATCCGGTGATCGCCGCCGATACGGCGGGCCTTCGCGATAGCGATGAGCCGGTTGAGCGCGAGGGGGTGCGGCGCGCCTTGGTGCGGGCCGGGGCGTCAGACCTGCGCCTTGCAGTGTTCGATGCGGCCCGCTGGCCCGAACAATGGGCCGGATTTGAGGACCATTTGGATGACGCGTGCCTAGTTGCCGTGAACAAGATCGATCTGACCGAACCAGACCTGACGGCGGGGCCTGCCGGCGTGGAGTGTCTGGGCGTGTCGGTGAAATCCGGGACCGGGATCGATTTGTTGTTGAGGCGTCTGGAAAATAAGGTATCTGCAGGGTACGAGGCGGCGGCGGCACCGGTGATTACGCGTGCACGTCACCGCGAGGCCTTAACGGACTGCGTTGCCGCCCTGGTCCGGTTTTTGGCCCGCACCGATCGAATGGCGCATCCGGAAATTGCCGGCGAAGATTTGCGTCTGGCGGCCCGTGCGGTCGGCCGCGTCACGGGCCGTGTCGGTGTTGAGGATCTTCTGGACGTGATTTTCAGCGAGTTTTGTATTGGCAAATAGGGCGGGGTGCTGATGTTTCACGTGAAACATTGGCAGGTTTGACGGGCTGCCACTTTTATTGACTCGGCGCGTCCCGACTCTTACATTCCGGCCATGAATCAACACGATATTTTACGTTCGTCCAATGGCTTGGCCGATTGGGACGTCATCATTATTGGCGGCGGACATGCCGGTTGCGAGGCCGCCGCGGCGTCGGCGCGCGTCGGTGCGCGCACGCTGCTGTTAACGCATCGCACCGAGTCCATCGGCGAAATGTCGTGCAACCCGGCCATCGGCGGCTTGGGCAAGGGCCAGTTGGTGCGTGAGGTCGATGCCCTGGATGGGATCATGGGCCGGGCCATCGACCAGGCCGGCATTCAGTTCCGCATGCTGAACCGTTCAAAGGGCCCGGCCGTCCGCGGCCCCCGGGCCCAGGCCGACCGCAAGCTGTACAAACAAGCCGTGCAGGCCTTGATGGCCGAGCAGGAAAATCTGACGATCCGGGCCGAGCCCGTCGATGACCTGGTGCTTGATCGGACCGGCCGGGTAAGCGGTGTGCGGACGGTCACCGGCGATGAATATCATTGCGCCGCGGTCGTGGTGACGACCGGCACGTTCTTGCGGGGCCTCATCCATGTCGGCAACGCGCAAATACCTGCCGGGCGGGTCGGCGAGGCGCCGGCCATCGGGTTGGCCTACACCTTCCGCCGGCTGGGGTTCCGGCTGGGACGGCTGAAGACCGGGACGCCGCCGCGCCTTGATGGCCGGACGATCCGATGGGACGGCCTGGACCGGCAACCCGCAGACGATCCGCCGGTGCCGTTCTCCTATATGACAGATCGTATTTCCGTGCCGCAAATTGAGTGCCATATCACCGGCACGACACCGGCGACCCATGATCTCATTCGCGACAATTTGCAGAAATCGGCCATGTATTCGGGGCAAATTCAAGGCGTCGGGCCGCGATATTGCCCGTCGGTCGAGGACAAGGTCGTCCGGTTTGGCGACCGCCAACGCCACCAGATTTTTCTGGAGCCCGAAGGTCTCGACGACCCGACCGTCTATCCCAACGGCATTTCCACATCGCTGCCCAAGGATGTTCAGCTGGCGATGCTGAAAACCATCCCCGGGCTTGAAGCGGCGCGCATGATCCAGCCCGGGTATGCGATCGAATATGACTTCGTTGACCCTCGCGAACTGAAACCGTCTCTGGAGACGACCGCCGTGGCGGGCCTCTACCTGGCCGGGCAGATTAATGGTACGACCGGTTACGAAGAGGCGGCGGCACAGGGCTTATTGGCCGGTGTCAACGCTGCCCGGGCTGCGTCCGGCGGCGGCTCGTTCGTGCTTGACCGGGCAGAGGCCTATATGGGTGTCATGGTCGATGATCTGGTCACCCTGGGCACCCAGGAGCCATACCGGATGTTCACCTCGCGGGCCGAATACCGTTTGCGGCTGCGGGCCGACAATGCGGACCAGCGCCTGACGGAAAAAGGCCGCGCCGCGGGTTGTGTGGGCACGTCGCGGCACACGACATACCGCGAAAAGATGACGGCGCTGGATGCGGCCCGGCAGATGATGGGCGGGTTGGAGATGTCGCCGAACGCGTTGCGCCAGAAGGGCCTGTCGATCAATCAGGACGGTGTTAAGCGCAGCGCCCTTGACCTGCTGGCGTATCCCGATATCGATGTCGCCCGCCTGGTTGTCATATGGCCGGCCTTGCGCTCTCTTGGGCGCGGGGTTTGCGAACAGCTGGAAATTGAGGCCACTTATAGCAGCTATATGGAACGCCAAGAGGCCGATATCCGGGCGTTCCGGCGTGATGAGGCCCTGGCTATTCCGGTCGAGCTGGATTACGCAAAGATCCCCGGCCTGTCAATGGAAGTCCGCAACAAGCTGACGCAGGCGCGCCCGGCGACCTTGGGGGCGGCGGCGCGGATATCCGGCGTCACCCCGGCGGCACTGACCGTTCTTCTCGGTCATGTGCGGCGCCAATCACGGGACCGCGCGCGGTTGACGGCGTGAACGCCTTGATGTTTCACGTGAAACAACCGGCGGCCTTAGTTTCGAAGCCGAATCTATAGTCGGCCGGCAGCCTTGGACATGTCCGTTTCGTCACAGAATCGAACCGCGTTCGGCGAGGCCATTGGCGCCTCGGCAGCGCTCATGACCCGGTTCGACCGCTATCGGGACCTTCTGGTGCGGTGGCAGAAAAAGATTAATCTGGTCGGTACCGGGACGTTGGATGAGATCTGGAGCCGGCATTTTCTGGACAGCGCTCAAATTTGGCCGCACTTGCCGGTTGGCGCGGCCAGCTTGGCCGATATCGGCAGCGGCGCAGGGTTTCCGGGCCTGGTATTGGCCGTGTTGGCGTCCGAGCAGGGCGGCCCGGCGGTCAATCTGGTTGAAAGTGATCAACGCAAAGCCGCCTTCCTGCGCGAGGCCAGCCGGGTGACCGGCGCCGGTGCGGCGATAATCAACGCGCGCGCCGAAGAGATCGGCGAATTTGGCGCCGATATCGTGACGGCGCGGGCTTGCGCGCCGCTGACGCGCCTGTTGCCCTGGGTCGCGGCCTTGCTGAATGAGGGCGGCACGGCCTATCTGTTGAAGGGCGCCGCGTGGCGCGATGAATTGACGGCGGCGGAAAAAGATTGGACAATGGAATGGGCAGAGATTCCGAGCCTCACGGACACCTCCGGTGTGATTCTCAAGCTGGAAGGTCTTACCAAAATTGAACGACATGAATGACTTTTTGCCGCGCGGCCAAGGCACGCGTGTTCTTGCCGTCGCCAACCAGAAAGGCGGCGTCGGCAAGACCACAACGGCGATTAATCTGGGCACGGCGCTGGCGGCGATCCATCAAAAAGTGCTGATAGTCGATCTGGACCCGCAAGGCAATGCCAGCACCGGTTTAGGAATTGAGCGCGATGATCGCCAGACCAACACCTACCACGTCTTGATCGGGGCGGCGGATCTTTTGGATGCCACCCGGCCGACGGATATTCCGGACCTGGATATCGTACCGGCCGGCGTTGATCTCTACGGCGCCGAGGTGGAACTGGTCGGGATTGAGCGCCGGGAATACCGTTTGCGCGAAACCCTGATGCACGGCCTCGGCGCCTATGACTATGTCTTGATCGATTGCCCGCCGGCGCTCGGTCTGTTGACTATCAACGCCCTGGCCGCCGCGCAGGCGGTGCTGGTGCCACTGCAGTGTGAGTTTTATGCGTTGGAAGGCGTCAGCCAGTTGATGAGCACCATCGAAAGCGTCCGCAAGGCGTTCAATCCGGGCCTCGAAATACAGGGTATCGTTCTGACAATGCATGATAAGCGCAACAACCTCTCGGACATGGTCGCCGAGGACGTCCGCGCGTTCTTCGGCGACAAGGTCTATGACACCATCATCCCGCGCAATGTCCGGGTCTCGGAAGCACCGTCACACGGCCTGCCGGTGCTGGTTTACGATATGAACTGTTCCGGGGCGAAAGCCTATCTGGCCTTGGCCGGCGAAGTGATCCACCGTGAACGGCAATTGGGGGCGCATTAATGAATAAGAAACGCAAGCAACTGGGCCGCGGATTATCAGCGCTTTTGGGCGATGGCGCCCAGGAGTACACGGACCTGGACCGGACTCGGACCGACAGATCGGTACCCATTGGCCGGCTTAAGCCTTGTCCGTTTCAGCCCCGCCGCCAATTTCGCGAGGCACAGATCGCCGAACTCGCGCAATCCATAAAAGAAAAAGGTATATTGCAGCCATTAGTAGTAAGACGCAATGACGCTGACCCGGCTTCCTATGAAATCGTTTGTGGTGAGCGGCGCTGGCGGGCGGCGCAAATCGCGCAACTTCATGAGGTTCCGGTCATTATCAGAGAGCTGACCGACCGTGAAACCCTTGAGATCGCCCTGATCGAGAACCTGCACCGCGAAGAGCTGTCGGCGTTGGAGGAGGCTGAAGCCTATCAGCGTCTGATGGCGGATTTCGGGCACACCCAAGATGCCATGGCTCAATCCATCGGCAAAAGCCGCAGCCATGTGGCCAATATGGTGCGCCTGTTGAATTTGCCCGAGAAGATCAAAAGACTGTTGGCCGAAGGGCGCTTGTCGGCGGGCCATGGCCGCGCCTTGTTGAGTGCCAAGAACCCCGAAGACACGGCCAAGACCGTGGTCCGCAAAGGCATGACCGTGCGCGAAACCGAAGCCCTGGTCCGACGCGAAACAGCGGCCCCGTCAAAGCTTACACCAACGATGAAGAAAACCGCCGATACCCTTGCGCTAGAACGGGAATTATCCGACGCACTTGGGCTTAAAACCCTCATCAGCCAAAGGGGCGCCGGCGGCAATATAAGTTTCCGGTTTCAGACCCTTGACCAATTGGAAGATTTTATCCAACGGCTTCGCTGAGTCCTCCTAGCGGGGGCGCTGTTTCCTTGCTGCGGCGGCAATGCGCAACACGGCACGCTGGCAAATGGCGACGGCCGGCGCGCCGGTCTGTTTGCATTGGCGCTCCGCGTCGCTGACCAAGGTCATGGCATCCGCCAAGCGGTCCAAGGACCACTGCCCGCATTGACGCTGGAAACGGGATTTGAATTTGAAAAATACTGGCGGCCGCAGACGGCCAAGGGCAGCGTCCAGCCGCGCGCCCTGGGCGACTTCTCCGGCAACCAGATGCAGACGTTGAAAATGCCGTTGCAGGGTGCGCAAAATCTGAACGGCGGAAATACCGTCGGCCAGGGCCCGGGCCAAGGCCTGATCCGATCCCGGCGTATTGCCATCGGCGGCATCGAAAACCACACTGTCAATGGACAAGGCTGCGTTATCGGTAATCATCTGTAGTATGGCATCGGCGGTAATCCGCCCGCCGTCGCCCACATAGAGCGCCAATTTTTCGATCTCGCCGCGGCTGATCAGGCGATCATTGCCCAACCGGCCCAACAGTTCAGCCGCGGCATCGGCTTCAATGGCGATATCGTGCGACGCCAAAACGTCGCGCAAAACACCTTCCAGGCTGCCCCGGTCGTCGCTGTAGCAACCCACCGCGCCACCGCTCTTGGCCGCTTCAAAAGCCTTCCGCAACTTAGAACGCGGCGCCAGTTCGCCGGCTTCGACGACCAGCAAATTCGAAATCTTCGGTGCCCCCATAAGATCGGCCAATGGTCCGGCCAAGGCATCGGTCGCTTGACGGAGATGGATAACCTTGCGCTCACCCATGAGCGGCAGCGACAGCATCTCATCGATTAACAATGTTGGGTCGGCCTTCAACTGGCCAGGTGTCAGCTCGGTCAATAAGAACGGATCAACCGGCTGGCCGGCGATGGCTGCAATCAAGCGCCGTGCTGTCTCCGAGATGAGGCCCTGATCGGGGCCAAAAAGCAAAACTGCCGAAATAGAACTACCGGACCCAGTGGCGACGCCGACAATCTGTTGCGCGTTGATCTTCACGCCACCAGCCGTCGCCTTATCGCTGCCGGTCGAAATAGATACCGAGCCGGACGCGAATGTCCTCGCTGAGCGACACAACGGCGCGCTTGCGGGCATCGCGCTCGGCCATCAGCGTTGCAAACTCCGAATCCAGAAGATTGTAACTGACGGTGACCACTTCACTGGCGTTGATAAGGGAGCTGCCGTCACCGGCGCTCAACAACATGTACGATGCGGTCATCGAAAGATTGGCCCGTGTCGCCAGGGCACTTTTTTGCACCGCCAGGGAAGATGTCGATTCACTAAGTTCCGTGACCAGACGATACTTCACAACCTGCGAGCGCCCCGCCGCATGTAACCGCTGCACGAGCTCGTTACGCAGCCGCTGGCCGACGCGGTCCTTGATCGGTGCCACCTGCACATAGGCAAACTCGGTGATCACATTGCCCCGGTCCCGTTTCCCGTACAGCGGTTGAAACCCGCATCCGGCAAGCGCCGCGCCGGCGGCAATGAGTGCGATGGCCCTAAACAACGACATTGACGATCCGATTGGGTACAACGATCACCTTGCGCGCGGCCTTGCCTTGCATGGCGGCGACGACCTGCTCCAGGTCCAGCGCCGCAGCTTCCGCCTGATCGTTGGCGCAATCCTTCGGCAGGTCAAGGGTGCCGCGCAGTTTGCCGTTGACTTGAACGGCAACAGTCACATTGTCGTCAACCGTCAACGCCGCGTCCGCCTCCGGCCAGGGCGTGTCCACCAACAATGTTTGATGGCCCAGCGCCGCCCACATCTCTTCCGCCAAGTGCGGTAGCATTGGTGCCAGCAACCGGATCAGAATTTCCAGGGCCTGGCGGCGAACCCAGGCCGCGCCATCGCCAGCTTCGGGAAGATCATCAATGGCATTGGTCAGCTCCCGCAGGCGGGCCACGGCCTTGTTGAAATGGAAGCGGTCCAAGTCGTCGGAAACGGCGGCAATTGTCTTATGCCCTTGACGCAGAACCGCCATCCCGGCGGAGTCCACATCGTCGAGCACCGGTGCCGGGGGAATATCGGTTTGGTTGGCGCCGTCAACCAAACGCCACAACCGATTGATATAACGCCACGCACCTTCAATGCCCGCATCGGTCCAGTCCAGGTCGCGATCCGGAGGACTGTCGGACAGCATGAACAGACGCGCCGTATCGGCGCCGTAGGTGCCGATGATGTTTTCCGGGTCGACGACGTTTTTCTTCGACTTGCTCATTTTTTCAGACCGACCGCGCGTCACATCGCCGCCGTTGTCGCGCCGCGCCAGGGTGCCGGCGTCGGTCTGCTCAATATCATCGGGCAACATCCAGTTGCCGGTGTCGTCGCGGTAAGTGGCGTGACAAACCATGCCCTGGGTCAGCAATCCGGCGAACGGCTCATCGATATCCAGATACCCGCAACGGCGCAGCGCACGGGTGAAAAACCGCGAATACAAAAGATGCAAAACCGCATGTTCGACGCCGCCGATGTACTGGTCAACGGGCAGCCAGTAATCGGCCGCCGTCTTGGTGAACCCGATGTTGTCGGCGTCAGGCGAGCAGAAACGCGCAAAATACCAAGATGATTCAAAAAATGTATCGAAGGTATCGGTTTCCCGCCGCCCGGCCTTGCCACAGGCTGGACAATCGACGTTTTTCCATGTCGGATGCCGTTCCAAGGGATTTCCCGGCTCATCCAGGGTGACATCCTCCGGCAATGTCACCGGCAGGGAGGCGGCGGGTACCGGGACCACGCCACAGTCATCACAATGGATGACCGGGATCGGGCAACCCCAATATCGCTGGCGCGATACACCCCAATCGCGCAGCCGGTAATTGACGGTTCCTTCGCCGGCTTCGATATCTTCCAGGTGTTCAATGACCCGGATCTTGGCGTCGGGCACACTCAATCCATTGAGAAAATCCGAATTGATCAATGTGCCATCGCCCGTATAGGCCTCCGTCCCGATGGTATAGGTTGCCGGATCAACGTCGGTCGGAGCGACCACGGGCGTAACGCTCAATTCATATTTTCGGGCGAAATCCAAATCCCGCTGATCATGACCGGGACAGCCGAAGATAGCCCCCGTGCCGTATTCCATGAGCACGAAGTTGGCCACATAAATGGGCAACTCACAGCCATCGACCAATGGATGTTTTGCTTTCAGGCCAGTTTCAAAACCAAGTTTTTCAGCCGTTTCGATGGCGGCTTCGCTGGTGCCCATGCGGTTGCATTCGGCGATGAACTCCGTCAATGCCGGGTTACCACTAGCCAGATCCTGGGCAATCGGATGATTGGCGGAAACGGCACAGAAACTGGCGCCGAAGAGCGTATCAGGACGGGTCGTGTAGACGTCGAGGCTGTCGGCGCGTCCCGGCACTTCAAAATGCACATAGGCGCCTTCGGACCGGCCGATCCAGTTCTCCTGCATAATCCGAACCTTGTCAGGCCAGCGGTCCAGTTCTGCCAAGTCGGCCCGCAGTTCCTCCGCGAACTCGGTAATTTTCAAATTCCATTGCGCCAGCTTGCGTTTCTCAACGGCGACCCCAGAACGCCAGCCCTTGCCATCAACGACCTGTTCGTTGGCCAGCACGGTGTTTTCCACGGGATCCCAATTGACCCAGGCTTCTTTGCGATACACCAGGCCAGCTTCCAGGAAATCAAGAAACATTTTTTGTTCGTGTTGATAATATTCGGGCTCACAGGTGGCAATCTCACGGGACCAGTCATAGGATAGCCCCATGGATTTTAGCTGGCGCCGCATATCGGCAATGTTTTCACGGGTCCACTTCCCCGGATGGACTTTGTTCTCAATGGCGGCGTTTTCCGCCGGCAGCCCGAAGGCGTCCCATCCCATGGGATGCAATACATTGAAGCCGCGGGCTTTCTTATACCGGGCGACCACGTCGCCCAGGGTATAGTTGCGGACATGGCCCATATGAATGCGTCCCGATGGGTAGGGAAACATTTCAAGGACATAATACTTTGGCTTCGCCGGGTCTTCGGTAACGCGGAAACAGTCGCGATCAGCCCAAATGTCCTGCCATTTTGTCTCAGTCTTTTTATGATTGTAACGTGCCATGAGCTTTGATTGTCGTCAGTTCAGGGGATCAATAATTACTTTGAAAGCGGCCGGGCCTGTTCGAAAACGTTTGAGACGGTTTCGCCGGCGGCAACGTGGTTACTTTTTCTGCTGCAACAATGCAGTATTTCGAAGCTGCCTGGCGCGGGTCAGGATGGAATCCTCAATCTTTGTTTTTGTCGCCACCGGAACCGCCGCGTCGAGCCACTGGCCGTTGCGGGTGAAGACCTGTCGGAAGACAGCAACCCGGATGCCGTCGGCCCGCAGACTGCGGCCCAAAATATAAACGTTTAGTTTGAACCGCTCATTGGGCGCCTCCGCCGAGGAATGCCAATCGGTGATGATGACGCCGCCGAAGGCGTCGGCGGAATTCACCGGCATGAACGAAATGGTATCCAGGGAC
>CAZQPC010000004.1:0-39272 GCA_964595005.1 uncultured Magnetovibrio sp. | reverse complement strand
GAGGCACCGCAACAGTGATCTCAGTGCGTACGAAATAGCGCACGATGCTCTAGGCGGGCAGGGTCCGATGTTTCAAACCGGCGCATTTTCAGGTATCGCGTTCAGATGATGGCGACGGTCAATTAAGCTGACCGGCTCGCGTCGCGCTGAGCTGGGATATTTGGCAAAACTCGCGCAGGGCCCGGGCATTTTCGATATGCACCCGCCGGCCGCGGTTTGACACCCCGACGGCCTGCAGATCCTTCAAGGCCCTGGACAGGCTTTCCGGTTCCATGCCCAGGTAGGCGGCGATCAGCGCCTTTTCGAAGGGCAGCGTAATTTCACCGTTGGCGTCGTTCGCGGGCGTCAGGTTCAGCAGGAAATCGGCCAAACGCTGGGTCGTGGGTTTTAGCTGGATGCGCTCCAATTGGTCGGAGACACTGACAAGGGATTGCGACAAAAGTTTGACCAGACCGATGGCCATGCCGGCATTGCCGACGACGGCACCGCGGTAGGCCACCGTCGGCACCGCCAGGACGCGGCACCGGCCGACGGCCTGCGCGGTGGCGAAATGACGCCCCGATTGAAAGGCATCCTCCAGGCCAAAGGCGTCGCCGACCTGGTGGACGCCCAACACGGCGTGTTTGCCGGCCGCTTCGCCCCGGTAGATCTGCACTTTACCTTTGAGCACCAGGAAAATCCGATCGGCGCGGTCGCCGGCCCGAAACAGCACATGGTGATTGCCAATCTCGGTGGCGGCGGATTCGCGCAACAGATCGTCGAGCGCCGATGGCGGCGCATCTTTCAGGATTGCCGAACGTCTCACGGTCGCAAGATCGTCCAGCCTGAGGACCAATTGTTTCGTCATGATGGCCCATCATTACAGGAGCCACGAACCCAACGCTTTGACCGAAATCAATTCGGACGCGATGCCAACAACGCCGCCGTTACGCCCCCACGGGGTGCAATTTGCCAACGTGGTTTACAGGGGAATCCGAAGCCCGACTTTGACCGAGTCCATAACGACGATGGTGTTGAAGCGTTGGATATGACGGTTTTCGAAGAAAATGCGCCGGGTCAGATGCTCATAGTCAACGACGTCTCGAGCCGTGATGATCATCAGGAAATCGAAATCACCGGTTGTATAGTAGCACTGCTGGACTTCCGGGACCTTTTGCATCTCCCGTTTAAAGGCATCGACGGCATCGGCGCCGCCGCGGGTCAACACGATCTGCACGATGAAGCTCACCCGAGCACCGGCCATCGACGGCGACAACACCGCAATGTCGGCGGCGATGGCCCCGTCGGCCCGCAGCCGCTTGACCCGTCGTTGACAGGCCGTTGGCGACAGGCCGACGACATTGGCCAGGGCCTCGGATGTCATCCGGTTATCGGTTTGCAGCGCATTAAGGATAGAGGTGTCAAACGTATCCAATTTTTAAATTTCCACGTTATTTATCTAATATTTTAAATATATAGCATAAATTTAGTCTTGATACGACGAATTACGCACAAATTCGGCATGGAGTTGAGGCTAGGGTATCGCTCATTGCTGGACCACGTTCATACCGGATGTGTGAGCAAACCAAGGGCAAGGAGCGCCATCATGCCGAGATCCACGAATTTCGATCCCCGCCGGGCTTCCAATGGCGTCGCTTACGGCCTTCTGGCCGCCATCATCTGGGGCGCATGGCCGGTATTTTCGCGGCTTGGTGTGAGCCAGTCCCTGAGCGCTTACGATCTGACAGCATTACGCTTCGGCGTCAGCGGACTGGTGCTGTTGCCGATTGTGCTGCGCCACGGCACGGCCGGCCTGGGCTGGCATCGGGCCTTGGTTTTGGCGGCCGGCGCCGGGGTGCCCTATGTGCTGATCTCGATCAGCGGGTTGAGCTTCGCGCCGGCCGGGCATGCCGGCGTGATCACGCCCAGCTGCATGCTGATGTTTTCGAGCTTCGGCGGCTGGTGGTTGCTGGGCGATCGTCCCAACCGCCAACGCCTGTGCGGCATGGGGTTGATTGTCGGCGGCGTCGCGTTGATCGGCGGCCAGGCCTTCGCCGGCCGCGCGCCCGGCGTTTGGGCCGGCGATTTGATGTTCGCCGCCGCGGGGTTCCTGTGGGCCGGCTACACGGTGGCCGCACGCCGTTGGTCCGTCGATCCATTTCAGGCAACCGCGCTGGTTTCGGTCATCTCCATGGTGCTTTATGTCCCTGGATATCTGGCCTTCAATCCGACGCGGATCATCGATGCGCCGATTTCAGAGGTGCTTTTTCAAGGCCTATTCCAGGGCGTGTTCGCGGCTATTCTGGCGTTGGTTGCCTATACCCGGGCGGTCGAACAGTTGGGCGCTGCCCGGGGCGCGCTGTTTGCGGCCCTGGTGCCGGTGATCGCCACCCTTTTGGCCGTCCCGGTCCTGGGCGAACAACCATCAATGGCGGAATGGCTGGGCGTTGTCACCGTGACGGCGGGAATCATTTGGGCGCTCAGCCCGGGCCGAACGCACGCCGTTCGCCGCGCCAACCGCTTCTTGCCAGGAAACCGGAGAAGGCGTCTCAGTGATTCCAATTTACCGTGAAAGGCTCTAAGGCCGCCCGATAATTCGTCGTGCGACTTCAGAAAGACGATTATTCGCTGTGCGATTTCAGATAGGCGATGACGTTGGCGCGCTGCTTGTCTTTCCGCAGGCCGGCGAAGGACATCTTGGTCTTTTTCACCATTTTCTTCGGCTTTTTCAGAAACTTGTCCAAGGTCGCCTCATCCCAGGTAAGACCCGACTCTTTCATGGCGGAAGAATATTTAAAGCCCTCAATCATGGCCGCTTTGCGGCCGACGACGCCGTAAAGGTTGGGCCCGATCTTTTTCGCACCGCCTTTTTTAACGGTGTGGCAGGCCTTGCATTTGTTGAAGACTTTCTTGCCCTTCTTGACATCGGCCGCCTGGGCGGCGCCGGCGGCCAAGGCAAGCGCGACGATGGCGGCGGTCGCGCCGGTGACGAGGAATTTCATGATCTTAGGTTCCTTCAAAATGTAAAAAGTTATGCGGTCAGGACCGGGGCATTGAGACGCCAAATTCATCTGCATGCGCGGCCCGGGCTTGCCCGTGAAATCAATTGCCGAAGTTTGGTAACACATCCGAACAAGTTGGAAATTGATCTCAATCAATTTGGCGCGCGGTTCAGGCGGCCTGTTTCAGCTCCAGCCGCTGCCAGACTTCGACCAATGCTTTGACCAGGTCTTCCATCAGTTCATCCGTGTGGAAGGGCGAGGGCGTAATGCGCAGGCGCTCTGTTCCTTTCGGCACGGTGGGATAGTTGATGGGCTGGATATAAATATTGTAGTCCTCCAGCAGTATGTCCGTGGCGCGTTTGCAAAGTGCCGGATCACCGACCATGACCGGCACGATATGGGTTACGGACTCCATTAAAGGCAGTCCCGCGTCGGCAATCATCTGCTTCAGTTTGGCGGCTCGTTCCTGATGTTTGATGCGCAGATCGTTGTGTTCGCGAACATAGCGCACCGAGGCAATGGCGCCGCCGATGATGGGCGGGGCCAGGGTCGTGGTGAAGATAAAGCCCGGTGCATTGGATCGCACGGCATCGACAAGGGCCGCCGAGCCGGCGATATAGCCGCCGCACAGGCCGAACCCCTTGGCCAGGGTTCCTTCGATGACCGTCAGGCGGTGCGCCAGGCCGTCGCGTTCCGTGATGCCGCCACCGGTTTCGCCATACAGACCCACCGCGTGAACTTCATCGATGTAGGTCATGGCGCCGTATTTGTCGGCCAGGTCGCAAATCTCGGCGATGGGTGAAATGTCGCCATCCATGGAATAGACCGATTCAAAGGCAATCAGTTTCGGCCGGTCCGGGTCGATCTGGCGCAATTGGCGTTCCAGGTGATCCATGTCGCAATGGTCATAGATCATCTTTTCGCAGCGGGAATTTCTGATCCCGGCAATCATCGAGGCATGGTTCCAGGCGTCCGACAGGATCACGCAATCGGGCATCAATTGGGCGATGGTGGAGATTGCCGCGTCGTTCGAAACGTAGCCCGAGGTGAACAGCAAGGCCGCTTCCTTGTTGTGCAGCTTCGCCAATTCCTCTTCCAGAAGGACGTGAAGGTGGGTTGTTCCGGAGATATTACGGGTGCCGCCGGATCCACAGCCAAGCCGTTCGGCGGCGTCGATCAGGGCTTCCAGGACCACCGGGTTCTGACCTTGTCCCAAATAGTCATTGGAACACCAAACGACGACATCCTCGGTGACATTGCCGCGCCGGTTCAGGGCGTGGGGGTAGTTGCCGCGTTGGCGTTCCAGATCAGCGAACACGCGATAGCGGTCTTCGGCCTTGATTTGCTGCACCGACTTTTTGAAATATGCTTCGTAGTCCATCTGCTTGTCTCGTTTATTGTTGACCGTGGGGCGGTCGATCCTTTCGTCGATCCTTTCTAGGGCGGCACATTACCGGGTCTCGGCGCCGGCACCTTGATACATGTCAAGTTGCCGACATATCGCCAGTTTCGCAAGTATACCGGCGCCACATGGAAAATAACAGTGTTGGCCTGTTTCAGGTTGTGTCCATGTTTTGCGAAACGGTTCTCCACATTGTGGCCAAAAAAATTACACCCGGGCCTTGAAACCAATTCAGAATGAGATAAATCGTTTGCCAACAGCCTATTGTCAACGCTGAACTTGTCTTTCGCATTGAGGAGTGAGGGAAGGCGATGATAATGATCGAATGTGATCAGAACGTGCAAAAAGCCAGTCATTTCCAAAGCTTATGTCTTGAACCGCGCCAACAACCCCCTTGACACCTTGGGCAGGGGCGCTATGTGCATGGGCGCCCTTCGCGTGGGAGGGGCTGTTGCACCGGAATTATGATGAAATCAAAGGCAAGTTGGGGCAGTTCATGTCCGAAATGATCGCACTGAAAAATTTAGGCAAGAGGTTCGGCGACCTGGTCGCCGTCGACGATGTCACCCTGTCGGTGGCGCGCGGCGAGGTGCTTGGTTTTCTGGGACCGAACGGCGCTGGAAAATCGACGACCATGAAAATGATCGCCGGGTTCCTGGAACCGACGGGCGGCACGGCAACGGTTTGCGGCCACGATGTGGTCGAAGCCCCGGTGGCGGTCAAACAAAAGATCGGCTATCTGCCCGAGGGCGCGCCGACCTATGGCGACATGACGCCGCGGCGATTTTTGAGCTTTATTGCCCAGATTCGCGGCTTTGATGGCGGCGAACGGGAACGCCGGATCGACGAGGTCGTCGAAAAGGTGATCTTGGCCGAGGTCATGAACCAGCCCATTGATACCTTGTCGAAGGGGTTCAAGCGCCGTGTCGGACTGGCCCAGGCGATGCTGCATGACCCGGAAGTCCTGGTTCTTGATGAGCCCACCGACGGCCTGGACCCGAACCAAAAACATCATGTGCGCCAGTTGATCACGGAGATGGCCAAGGACAAGGCGATCATCGTTTCCACCCACATCCTGGAAGAAGTGGAGGCCGTGTGTTCCCGGGCCGTGATCATTGCCCGCGGCAAGCTGTTGGCCGACGGGTCGCCGGAAGATCTGATCGCCCGAGCGCCGAACCACAATGCGGTGGTCGTCGCGGTTGCTTCGGAAAGCGCCCGCACGGCGGCGGCGGCGGCGGAAGCCATGGACGACGTCAGCAATGTGGAAATTCTGGACGCGCCGGCCGGTGGGGCGCGGCTTCGGGTGCGGCCGAAGAACGGCGCCGCGCTGGTGGTGCCGCTGGGTGACGCCATGAAGTCGGCGGACATCGGGGTCCAGGAAATTTACGTCGAACGGGGCGCCTTGGATGATGTGTTCCGTGAAATTACAACGGGCGACCAAAGCACGGAGACGGCCCATGCGTAACACCCGCATCATTGCCGCGCGCGAGTTGATGAGTTATTTCGCGACCCCCGTGGCCTATGTCTTCATCGTTATTTTCCTGGCCTTCTCCGGCGCCCTGGCGTTCTACGTCGGCGGTTTCTTCGACAGCGGCCGGGCCGACCTGATTTCCTTCTTCTTCTATCATACCTGGCTGTATCTGCTGTTGATCCCGGCCATCTCCATGCGGCTCTGGGCCGAGGAGCGCAAGACCGGGACGATTGAACTGCTGATGACGCTGCCCGTGTCGACGACGGAAGCGGTGCTGGGCAAGTTTCTGGCCGCCTGGGCCTTCGCCGGTATTTCGCTGGCCCTGACATTTCCCATGTGGGTAACGGTCAACGTGCTGGGCGATCCCGATAACGGCGTGATCTTGGCCAGCTATGTCGGCAGTTTCGTCATGGCCGGCGCCTTCCTGGCGATCGGTTCATGCATTTCGGCGATGACCAAGAATCAGGTCATCGCCTTCATCGTTGCCGCGGCGGCGTGTTTTCTTTTCACCATGAGCGGGTTGGAGCTGGTGTTGAATTTCTTTCGTGTGTGGGCGCCCGATGTCTTGGTGGAGACCATCGCTTCCATGAGTTTTCTGACCCATTTCCGAGCCATCACCAAGGGCGTCATCGATTTTCGTGACGTGGTGTTCTTCGCCTCGCTGATCACGGTGTTTCTGTTTGCCAATGTCGTCGCCGTCGACGCCAAGAAGGGGGCTTGATGATGGTCGCTTCAAACCGCGGAAAACTCACCATTGCCGGCCTGATCTTGTCGGGCGTGTTGTTTTTGGCCGTCAACATTGCGTCCAACAACACGTTCCGTTCCCTGCAACTGGATTTGACGGAAGGCAAGTTGTTCACCCTGTCGCCGGAGACTGAGAAGGTTCTCAAGGCGCTTGAAGAACCGATCACCGTGCGCCTCTATTTCAGCCGCGTCATGGCTGAACAGAGCCCCACCCACGCGACGTATTTTGAGCGGGTACGGGAACTGCTGGAACAATACGTCAATCTGGCCGGCGGTAAATTGAAGCTTCAGTCCTTCAATCCCGAACCGTTCTCCGATGACGAAGACAGCGCCGTTGCCTATGGCTTGACCGGCGTGCCGGTGAACAGCCGCGGTGATTTGGGATACTTCGGTCTGGCGGCGTCAAATTCCACCGACGATAATGAAACCATTCCGTTCTTTTCGCCGGAACGCGAGACCTTCCTGGAATATGACCTGACCAAGATGGTGCGCACCCTGGCGACCCCCAATAAGCAGACCGTGGGCATCATGAGCACGTTGCTGGTCAATGGCGGGTACGTGCCCAATCAGGGTCAACGCCCGCGCTGGGCCTTCATTGATCAGATCAATGAGTTCTTCGCCATCCAGCCGGTGCCGGTGGATATCAAGGAGGTGTTCGAAAATGTCGGCACCTTGTTGATCGTGCATCCGAAAAAACTGCCGGCGATGACGCTTTACGCCATCGATCAGTTTGTTTTGAAAGGCGGACGGGTGATGGTGTTTGTCGATCCGAACGCCGAGGTCGACGGCCCCGGCGGCGGCATGCGGCCGAACGGTCATTCGGATTTCGCCACCCTTTTCAAGCATTGGGGCGTGGCCCTGCGCAAGGACAGCGTCGCCGGCGATCTGCAGACGGCGAGGCGCGTCAATGTGCGGGTCGGCAACAAGCTGGCGGTCTCCGATTACGTCACCTGGCTGTCCCTGCGGAAGGGGAATTTCGACCGCAAAAGCGCCGTGCTCGGTGATTTGCAGGTCCTGAATGTCGCCTCGGCGGGGATTATCGACACCCTTGAAGGCATCGGCACGACAGTGACGCCGCTGATCCGGACCGGCATGCAGTCCATGCAGATCGATGCCGCCAAGGTTCGTCTGCAGCCCGATGTGGTCGGCCTGTTCCGGGAATTCAAGCCGACCGGCCAGCCGTTTACCTTGGCGGCCAGCGTCACCGGCAAGGTGAAAAGCGCCTTCCCCGACGGCCCGCCGAAACCACGCAAGGGCAAGGACGACGCCGAGACCAAGAAAAACCAGGAGGCCTACGAGAAAGCCAAGAAAGGCCACGTCAAAGAATCCACGGGCGACATTCACGCCATTGTCGTCGCCGATGTCGACATGCTTCACGAACGCATGTGGGCGGACCGCCAGAACATGATGGGGACGCCGCTGATCGTGCCGTTCGCCAACAACGCCGATTTCGTCGTCAACGCCCTGGAGAACTTGATGGGCGGCGCCAGCCTGGCGTCCTTGCGGGGACGCTCGATCTCAAGCCGGCCCTTCCATCTGGTGCGCGAGATCAGGCAGGACGCGGAACGCCGCTACCGGACGAAGGAACAGGAACTTCAGAAGAAGCTCGACGACGTGCGCACCAAGCTCAACAAATTGGTGCGCCGCGAAGTCCAGGCCGGCGCCCCGGGCGGCGCACGCGGCGGCGAGGTGATCTTGAAGCCCGAGGAAAAGAAAGCCATCGACAACTTCCGCTCGGAGATGATCTCCATCCGCAAGGAATTGCGCAACGTCCAGCACGAGCTTCGCAAGGACATCGACAACCTGGACGCCTGGTTGAAATTTCTGAACATTGCCGCCATTCCCCTGTTGCTGGGGCTTGGCACCTTGGTCTTTGCCGTCGGCCGGCGGCTCCGCCGCCGTCACGGCGTCGTGGAAACCGGTTGACGCAAAGAGGACGCGAACCATGACACCCAGAACCGTCATCATTTTGGCCGCCGTCACGGCCGCCGCGACGGCCGCCGCGGCGGCGTCGCTTAATTTCAATCACGGCTATTCGGCGCGCGGCGGCGGCGGCTCCATATTCCCGGGCCTGCTGGACAAGATCGATAGCGTCGCCAAGGTCGCCGTCGATCACAAGGACGGCGAGACGGTTGTCGTGCGCGGCGCCGGCGGCGCCTGGACCATCCCGGCCAGCGACGGTTATCCGGCCAACCGGACCCAGGTGCAAAAAAGCATCCTGCAACTGGCCCGCCTGCAATACCTGGAAGCCAAGACGGCGAAGAAGGAACTGTACAGCCGCCTGCACCTTGAAGGCCTGAAGGAAAAGGATACGCAGGCCCGCCGTATCCGCTTGTTCGATGCCAAGGGCACGGCGCTGGCCGAACTGATTGTCGGCAAGAAGCGCTACAACCTGCCGGGTACGGAAACCGAAGGCGGCTATGTCCGCAAGCCGGGCGATCCCCAGACCTGGCTGGCCGGCGGCGAAATCGACGTCGTCACCGAGCTCAAGGGGTGGCTGCGCAATTCCATCCTCAACATCCGCGAAGAGGATGTCTTGAAGCTGGAGGTCCGTCATCCGGGCGGCGAGGTGGTGCGGATTTCCAAGGTCAATCCGAAGGATCCGCATTTCACCCTGCACGATATCCCCGAGGCCAAGAAGCTGCGCTATGATTCCGATCCGGACAATATGTCCAACGTGGTCGAAGATCTGGAAATGCTGGATGCCCGCAAGGCCGACAAAATTGACTTCCCCGCCGACAAGACGGTATCGGCGACCTACACGTCGCGCAGCGGCCTGGTCGCCGAACTTTGGCTGGTGGCGAAGGGCGACGACGATTGGCTGAAGGTCAAATTGACGGCCCTTGCCGACGCCCCGGCGCCGGCCAAGGCGGGCGCCGAGACGCCGGCTCAAATCGCCAAACGGGTTACCGATTGGACCACCGGCTGGGTCTTCAAGGTGCCCGGGTTCAAGGCCGAACGCCTGCGCCGCAACGCCGCCGCCATGCTGATCGACAAAAAAGCCGGCTCCTGAACGGCCGGACCGCGGCCTGGAGATTGAGGCCGCGTAAACCTTTCGGCGGCGCAGCCGGCGCCGGGCCGCCTTGGAAGTTGTCCACATCCCGCCAGCGAAAAACAGTTGAACCGGTGATCCGGATACGGGTATAGTTCCGTGGTATACCACATGCCAGGAGCGAAATTTCCTGGCGGCCCGGAGAATTTTTCCGGGTTTAGAGGCATGACAGGACCGGCCGACCAAATGACCGCGAACAGATCATAGCGGCGGTGGCGGCCTCAACAGGGGAGATACCCATGACCAATCTATCCACGTCTGCATTAAGCCTGAGCCTGGCCGCCGGCCTTGCCTTGGGTACGGCCGCGGTGTCCGGTGACGCCAAAGCCGCGAAGGGCGATTGGGCGCCGAAGAAGCCCATCGAATTCGTCATCATGGCCGGCAAGGGCGGCGGCGCCGACCGCTTGGCGCGTTTCATCCAGGGCATCATCGAAAAGCATAAGATGTCGCCGAAACCGTTGATACCCATCAACAAGGGCGGCGGGTCCGGTGCCGAAGCGCTGCAATACCTGAAAGCCAAATCCGGCGATCCGCACGTCATCTTGGCGACCCTGAACAGCTATTACACGACGCCGTTGCGCCAGCCGAAGCTGGGCATCGACATTGGCTCCTACACGCCGATTGCACGCCTAGCGGAAGATACCTTCCAGCTTTGGGTGCATGTCGACACGGGCATCAAGACCGTGAAGGAATATGTGGCGGCGGTGAAGAAAGCCGGCAAGAAGGGCTGGATAATGGGCGGCACCGGCAAGGGCGCCGAAGATTCTTTAGTCACCGGCATGCTGCAGAAGAAGTTCGGCTTCGAAGTGACCTACGTCCCCTATAAGGGCGGCGGCAAGGTGGCCAAGGAACTGATCGGCAAGCACATCAATTCCACCGTCAACAACCCCGCCGAACAGGTCGGTTTCTGGGACGCCGGCAAGTCCCGGCCGCTGGCCAGCTTCACGCCGAAGGGTTCGTTGAAGGGCAAATGGGGCAAGATCCCGACCTTCGAGGAACTCGGCTACGGCAAGGACATGGTCTACTACATGCAGCGCTCCATCGTCGCGCCGGGTAAAATTCCCGACGCCGCCAAGGACTTCTATGTGAAGCTGTTCGAAAAGGTCTACCGGTCGAAGGAATGGCAGGATTATCTCGGTAAGAAAGGCCTGATCCCCGGTTGGTTGACCGGTGACAAGCTGCAAGCCTACTTCCTGGCCGAAAAAGCCAAGCACGCCAAGATGCTCGGCAAGTAAGACCGCCGGAAATCTTAGACGCAACCTGGCATCAAGGTAACGGAGGGGATCTGCATCATGCGTAGGGCTGAACTGATTATGGCTTTGGTGATGTCGGTCTTCTCCGTCTACCTCATGTGGAAAAGCACGGAATTGCCCATCGGCTGGGTTCCCGATGAGGGGCCCGGCGGTGGCGCCTTCTCGTTTTGGCTGGGCACCGGGATGCTGGTTTGCTGTCTGGCGATCCTCTATCGCTGGGCGAAACGTATCAGCCCGCCGAGCCAATCCAACGAGCCGTTCATGGATGCCGAAGCCTTCCGGTTGTTCGTCGTCATCGCCGGCTCATTGACAATCATGATCGGCGCCATCCATGTCATCGGGGTGTATTTCTCACTGCCGTTGTTCATGGCTTTCTATATGCGATATCTCGGCCGCCACTCCTGGAGTTTGATTGCCGGCATTGCCGTGGCGACGCCCGTCGTGACATTTTTCTTCTTCGAAATTGCCTTGCTGAAGACCTTGCCCAAGGGCTTTACCGAGCCCCTGTTCTACCCGCTTTACGATATTTTCCTGTAACGCCGGATGGGTAACTCACCGGAGATCAGCGGGCATCAATATCGGTTATTGGCATACAATATACCTGGAATGCGGGCCTGCACGATGGACAAGTTGGGCAGGCCATATTTTCCGGGCATCGATTAGGTGTGAATGATGGAAATTCTTAGTCTTCTGTCGGACGGTTTTTTAATTACGTTTCAGCCGCTGAATCTCGGGCTGGTGATCTTCGGCGCGGCTGTCGGGTTGTTCATCGGCGCCATGCCGGGACTGGGGTCCGTCAACGGCGTCGCGATCCTGTTGCCGATGACCTTCCTGGTGCCGCCGACGTCGGCGGTGATCTTCCTTGGCGCGATCTACTACGGGGCCATGTACGGCGGCGCCATCTCTTCGATTATGCTGGGTATTCCCGGTGCCTCGACGGCGGTGGCGACGACCTTCGACGGGCGCCCCATGGCCTTGAAGGGCGAGGCCGACAAGGCCCTGGTCGCGGCGGCGGTGGCATCCTTCGTCGGCGGCACCATTTCAATTATTCTGTTCACGGCCTTTGCGCCGCCGCTGGCCGAGGTTGCCCTGGCCTTCGGTCCGCCGGAGGAATTCGCCTTGATGATTTTGGCCTTCGCCACCTTCGTCGGGCTTGGCGGCGATGACATTCCGAAGACCATGTTTTCGATCTTTGTCGGTCTGGTCCTAAGTGCCGTCGGGTTTGACATCGTCAGCGGTGAGCCGCGCCTGATCTTCATGGACCTGCCCGGCTTCTCGCATGGTATTAATTTTCTGGTCCTGGCCATCGGCATTTACGGCATCGGCGAAATGCTCTGGACCGTGGAGACCTCGCGCGGCGATGTTTCCATGAGCAAGGCAACGGTTTCCGTGCAACGGACCTTTGCCGCGCTGAGGGAATTGGCGGCAACCTGGAAAACCATGCTGATGGGGTCATTCCTCGGATATTTCGTCGGTATTCTGCCTGCCGCCGGCGCGACGCCTGGTTCCCTGATGGCCTACGGTGTGGCCAAAACAGTGGCCAAGGATCCGGCCAGTTTTGGCAAGGGCAACATCGCCGGCGTCGTGGCGCCGGAGGCGGCGAACAATGCCGCGTCGACGGGCTCCATGCTGCCGATGCTGACGCTTGGGATCCCCGGCTCGCCGACGACCGCCATATTGTTGGGCGGCATGGTGATTTGGGGGCTTGAGCCGGGTCCCATGCTGTTTGTCGAACACAAGGAATTCGTCTGGGGCCTGATTGCCAGCCTTTATGCGGCGAACCTGTTCGCCTTGTTGATCAACATCGCGTTCATTCCGGCCTTCATCGCCATCTTGCGCCTGCCGTTCACGATCCTGGCGCCGATCATCTTCGTGCTTTGCGTGGTTGGCGGGTATGTGCCGACCCTGGATATGCATGACGTCTGGCTGATGCTGATTTTCGGTATCGTCGGCTATCTGATGCGGAAGCTGGACTATCCGCTGGCGCCGGCGGTGCTGGCCATTGTCTTGGGCCCCCTGGCCGAACGTTCCATGCGCCAATCCTTGATCGGGTCGCAAGGCGACATGATGACCTTCTTCGAACGTCCCATATCCGGCACGATCATGGTCGTCGCCATCGTCCTTCTGGTGATGCCGGCGATCAAAACCATTCGCGACCGGATGAAATCCGATGCCGCCGGAGACGCATCATGAACACGGGATCAACGGCAAAACGGCGGATCGCCGCGGCCGATTTGCCGGTCGAACCCATTGAGACGAACTTCTCTCTCAAGGACCGCATTTACGCATCCCTGAAACAGGCGATCACGCAGGTCAACATTTACGCCGACGATGCGGAACTGCGGTTGGACGAACGCCGGCTTTCGGAACAGCTGAACATCTCGCGCACCCCGGTGCGCGAAGCCCTGGCCCGGCTTGAGCAGGAAGGCCTGGTCGAGATCGTGCCCCGGCGCGGCGTTTACATCGTCCGCAAATCGAAGGCCGAGATCATGGAGATGATCACCGTTTGGGCGGCCCTGGAAAGCATGGCGGCGCGGCTCGTCACCCAGGAAGCCAGCGATCTGGAAATCGCCTCGCTGCGCGATATTTTCGCCAACGTGGACGGTGTCCATGTCGGCGCCCATATCGATGAATACTCCGACAAGAACATACAGTTCCATCAGAAGATCATCGAATTGAGCCGCTGCGGATTGCTGGCCGAGATGTCGGAAAATCTTTTCGTTCATATGCGCTCCATCCGGGCCCGCACCATCGGCGAGGTCGACCGGGCCGACCGATCAATCATCGACCACATGCATATTATCGAGGCGCTGGAGAAGCGCGATACGGAATTGGCGGAGCGCCTGACCCGCGAACACACGCTGAACCTTGGTGCTCACATCGAAGAGCACGTGGATTATTTGGACTAAGAGGACATTATGCCCGATACCGCCCAAGATACAGATGCCACGGAAGAAGCCGGCCCGCTGACGGACGGATTCCACCTGCTCATCGATGCCCTGAAGCTCAACGACATCAACACAATCTATAATGTGCCGGGCATTCCCATCACCGATCTTGGCCGCATGATGCAGGCCGAGGGCATGCGGGTCCTGTCGTTCCGCCACGAACAGCACGCCGGTTACGCCGCCGCCATCGCCGGCTTCCTGACCAAGAAACCAGGGGTCTGTTTGACCGTGTCGGCGCCAGGGTTCTTGAACGGCCTGACCGCCTTGGCGCACGCGACCACCAACTGTTATCCGATGATCTTGATGTCCGGCTCTTCGGAACGTGAGATCATCGATCTGATGCAAGGTGACTATGAGGAGATGGACCAACTGGCCATCGCCAAGCCCTTGTGCAAGACCGCATACCGCATCAATCATGCCGAAGACATCGGCATCGGCGTGGCGCGGGCCATCCGCGCCGCCGTCTCGGGCCGCCCGGGCGGCGTCTATCTGGATATTCCGGGTGCGCTCCTTGGTCAGGCCATGGATGCCGCAGCTGGTGAAAAATCCCTGGTGAAGGTGATCGATCCGGCGCCCGCGCAATTGCCGGCGCCCGGTTCCGTGGCCCGCGCCCTTGATGTGCTCAAGAACGCCGAGCGCCCGCTGATCATCCTCGGCAAGGGTGCCGCGTACGCTCAGGCCGACGAAACGATCAAGGACTTGGTCGAGAAATCCGGTATGCCCTATCTGCCCATGAGCATGGCCAAGGGCCTGCTGCCCGACAATCACCCGCAGTCGGCGGGGCCGGCGCGGTCCCTGGTCTTGAAAGAGTCCGACGTCGTTTTGATGATCGGCGCCCGCCTCAACTGGCTGTTGTCGCACGGCAAGGGCAAGCAATGGGGCACCGAGCCGAAGAAATTCGTGCACATCGACATTGAACCCAAGGAAATGGATTCCAACGTCGAGATCGCGGCACCTTTGGTGGGCGATATCGGGTCGTGTGTCCAGGCCCTGCTGGATGGCATGGGTGATGACTGGTCCCATCCGCCGGCCTCGTGGGTCGATGCGGTGAAGACCAAGCGCGACACCAACATCGAACGCATGGCGCCGAAACTGCAGAACAACAACGTGCCCATGGACTACCACGGGGCGTTGGGCGTGCTGAAGACCATCATCGCCGAACGGCCCGATGCAATCTTGGTCAACGAGGGTGCAAATACCTTGGATTTCACCCGCTCCATCATCGACATGCACAAGCCCAGAAAGCGCCTGGACGTGGGCACCTGGGGCGTCATGGGCATCGGCATGGGCCAAGCCATCGCTGCGGCTGTGGAAACCGACAACCCGGTGCTGTGCATCGAAGGTGACAGTGCCTTCGGATTTTCCGGGATGGAGATTGAGACCATCTGCCGTTACAAGCTGCCGGTCTGTGTCGTCGTTTTTAACAATTCCGGCATTTACCGGGGTACGGACGTCAATCCGTCCGGGGATGATGATGTGGCGACAACGGTGTTCGTCAAGGATGCCCGCTACGACAAGATGATGGAGGCCTTCGGCGGCTTGGGCTTCAACGCCACGTCCCCCGATGAACTGAAACGCGCCGTCATTGAGGCCATGGATTCCGGCAAGCCGGCCCTGGTCAACGCGGTGATCGATGAGAGCGCCGGCACGGAAAGCGGCCGCATCGGCAACCTCAACCCGCAAAGCGTCGTCGCCAAGAAATAGCGGCCCGGCATGAAATCAACACTGACGAACTGGAACGAACGATGAAAGCTCTTGAAGGGGTCAAAATTCTGGATTTCACCCATGTGCAGTCCGGTCCCACCTGCACCCAGTTGCTGGCCTGGTTCGGCGCCGACGTGATCAAGGTCGAACGGCCCGGCGTCGGCGACGCGACGCGCGGCCAGCTGCAGGATATTCCCGACGTGGACAGCCTCTATTTCACCATGCTGAACCACAACAAACGCAGCGTGACGCTGAATTCCAAATCCGACAGGGGCAAGCAGATCCTGACCCGCCTGATCGAGGAATGCGACGTCATGGTCGAAAACTTCGCGCCCGGCGCCATCGACCGCATGGGCTTTCCCTGGGAACGTATCCAGGAGATCAACCCGGGCATGATTTACGCCTCGGTCAAAGGCTTCGGCCCCGGCCCCTACGCGGACTGCAAGGTCTATGAGAACGTCGCCCAATGCGCCGGCGGCTCGGCCTCGACCACCGGCATGCCGGGTGAGGTTCCCTTGGTCACGGGTGCGCAGATCGGCGACAGCGGCACCGGCCTGCATTTGGCCTTCGGTATCGTCACGGCGCTTTATCACCGCACACATTCCGGTAAGGGTCAGCGGGTGACTTGTGCCATGCAGGACGGCGTGTTGAACCTCTGCCGGGTCAAACTGCGCGACCAGCAGCGCCTCGGCCACGGGCCGTTGACGGAATATTCGCAGTTCGGCGACGGCGTCGAATTCGGCGACGCGACGCCGCGCGCCGGCAACGATTCGGGCGGCGGTCAACCCGGCCGCATCCTGAAGTGCAAGGGCTGGCAGGACGATCCCGACGCCTATACCTATTTCATCACCCAGGCGGCGGCCTGGAAAAACATCTGCGATGTCATCGGCAAGCCGGAATGGAAGGACGATGAGGATTTCGCCACCCCGAAGGCGCGCCTGCCGCGCTTGAACCAGGTGTTCGGCGCCATCGAGGATTGGACCATGACCAAGAACAAGTTCGAAGTCATGGAAATCTGCAACCCGCTCAACATCCCCGTCGGCCCGATCCTGTCCATGAAGGAGATTGCCGAGGAGCCGAGCCTGCGCGAAACCGGCACCATCGTCGAGGTCGACCATCCGGAGCGCGGCAAATATCTGAGCGTCGGCAATCCGGTGAAATTGTCGGCGTCGCCCTCCGATGTGCAGCGCTCACCGCTGTTGGGCGAACACACGGATGAAATTCTGAAAGACGTGGTCGGCCTCAGTGATGCCGAAATCGCCGCCGCCCGCGAAGAAGGCACCGTCTAGATAGGGGGCGGTAAAACAAATACTTCCTCCCCCTTGACGGGGGAGGATCGAGGTGGGGGTGCGTACCCGTGAGGGGATAAGAAGCTTTGTTGCGCCAGACGGCGCCTACATTCCCCCACCCCAACCCTCCCCCGCAAGGGGGGAGGGAGAAAAATGCGAAGGAGGATTTTGAAATATGCGTTTGATCGTCATGGGCCAGCAGGCCTTCGGCAAGTCGGCCCTGGAGGCCATTTTGGAGAAGGGCGAAGACGACGTGGTCGCCGTCTATTGCGCACCGGACAAGGACGGCCGCCAAGATCCGATCAAGGCGTTTGCCCTGGAAAAGGGCCTGACCGTGATGCAGCCCGACAATTTCAAGGACGCCGATATCTTGGATGAAATGCGGGCCTTCAACGCCGATCTCTGCGTCATGGCTTTCGTCATCATTTTCGTGCCGGAAGAGGCGCGCGATATTCCGACCCATGGGTCGATCTGTTACCACCCGTCGTTGTTGCCCCTGCACCGCGGCCCCAGTTCCATCAACTGGCCCATCATCTGGGGGGCGACGAAGACCGGGATCAGCTATTTCTGGCCCGATGACGGCCTGGACGAGGGTGAGATTCTGTTGCAAAAGGACATCGCCATCGGCCCCGACGACACCCTGGGCACGATCTATTTCGACAAGGCATTTCCCATGGGCATCGAAGCGACGTTGGAGGCCATCGATCTGGTCCGCGCCGGTGATCCGCCGAAGATTGTCCAGGACGGCGCGAAAGCCACCTACGAAGGCTGGTGCAACAAGAAGGCCGCCGAGATCGACTGGCGCCGCTCCGTCGGTGAGGTTTACAACCTGATCCGCGGCTGCAACCCGCAGCCTGGCGCCTGGACGACATTTAACGGCGAAACCCTGCAAATCTTCGATAGTGAAAAAGTCGAGGATGGCGCCTTCGGCCGGGTCGGACAGGTCTCAAGCCTGGGCGACGACGGCATGTTGGTGACCGCCGGGCGCGGCGCGGTCCGTGTCAAGCGGGTGCGCTACGCCGGCGGCAAGAAAGTCACGGCGAAGGAGTTTGCCGACGAAGTTGGTTTGGAAGAAGGCGCCAAACTGGGAACGTAGTCATCAATCCGCGCATGACCCCATGCGCGAATTTGAACATTTGAAAATTGCCGTCGGCTGGGCGTGGTTCTAGCTTTCATGCCGTCGGGAGACTTAACACATCGGGAGGCCGAGATGCCGAAATCAGATATCGAAATTGCCCGCGAAGCGACCATGCAGCCGATCGCCGAGATCGGTGAAAAACTGGATATTCCCACCGACGCCCTGTTCCATTACGGGCCGCACAAGGCGAAGATTTCCTACGACTTCATCAATTCCCTTTCGCGCAAACGCAACGGCAAGCTGATCCTCGTCACCGCGATCACGCCGACGCCGGCCGGCGAAGGCAAGACAACCACCACCGTCGGCCTCGGCGACGGCCTCAACGGCATCGGCAAGCGCGCCACCATCTGCATCCGCGAACCCTCGCTTGGGCCCTGTTTCGGCATGAAGGGCGGCGCCGCCGGCGGCGGCTATGCGCAAGTGGTGCCCATGGAGGACATCAACCTGCACTTCACCGGCGATTTCCACGCCATCGGCATCGCCCATAACCTTTTGGCGGCGCTGATCGACAACCACATGTACTGGGGCAACAAGCTGAAGATCGACGCCCGGCGCATCGCCTACAAGCGCGTTGTCGACATGAACGACCGGGCACTACGCCAGATCACGGCGAACCTGGGCGGTATCGCCAACGGCTTTCCGCGCGAAGACGGCTTCGATATCACGGTGGCTTCGGAAATCATGGCGATCTTCTGCCTGGCCACTTCGCTCGATGACCTGACCAAGCGCATCGGCAACATCGTCGTTGGCTTCACCCGGGAAAGGAAACCGGTGATGGCCAAACAGTTGAAGGGCCACGGCCCCATGGCGGTGCTGTTGAAGGACGCCCTGATGCCGAACCTGGTGCAGACCCTGGAAGGCAACCCGGCGTTCATTCACGGCGGTCCCTTCGCCAACATCGCGCACGGGTGTAATTCCGTGATGGCCACCAAGACCGCGCTCAAACTGGCCGACTACGTGGTCACGGAAGCCGGCTTCGGTGCCGATCTCGGCGCCGAGAAGTTCTTCGACATCAAGTGCCGCAAGGCCGGCCTGAAGCCGGCCGCCGTGGTCCTGGTGGCGACGGTCCGCGCCCTGAAGATGCACGGCGGCGTCGGCAAGGCGGATCTGGGCAAGGAGAACGTCAAGGCCGTGAAGGCCGGCTGCGCCAACATGGCCCGGCACCTGAAGAACCTGAAACAGTTCGGCGTGCCCGCCGTGGTCGCCATCAACCCCTTCATCACCGACACCAAGAAGGAACTGAACGCCATCAAGTCGGAAGCCAAGAAACTGGGCGCCACGGCGATCCTGTGCAGCCACTGGGCCGACGGCTCGAAGGGCACCAAGGCCCTGGCCGAGCACGTGGTCAAGCTGGCCGACAGCGGCAAGGCCAAGTTCAAGCCGCTCTATCCCGACAACATGAAGCTCGAAGACAAGGTCCGCACCATCGCCACCAAAATATACGGCGCCAAGGACATCTCCTTCGACGCCGCCGTGGCGCGCCAGTTCGCCGATTTGGAGGCCGGCGGTTACGGCAAGTTTCCGGTCTGCATGGCGAAAACCCAATACAGCTTCTCCACCGACCCGGACGCCAAGGGCGCACCCACGGGCCACATCGTGCCGGTACGTGAATTGCGCCTGTCGGCGGGCGCCGAATTCGTCGTCGTCGTCACGGGCGCCATCATGACCATGCCGGGCCTGCCCCGGGTGCCGGCGGCGGACAGTATCTATCTGAACAAGAACGGGGATATTGAAGGGCTGTTCTGATCTTTGAAATTTGACGCGGGTCAAATACAGACGCCCCGAACCCTGCTAGGGTCGGGGCGTCGTTTGTTGAGGAGAAGGCCGTGACCATCCGGACCATTTTGGTGCCCGTGCGCGGTGACGCCAAGGGCGATGGCGTGCCAACTATGTGGACCGGCCGTCCCGGGTCTGCCCCTGGCTTTCCCCTCAAGACATTTTCACGGCCGAAATAAACCGATAAGCGGAAAGACGTCCGGTCAGACCTGTATTAAACCGCGACGGCCGTCTGATCGACGCGGTGCCCGCGGTGCCGCCACAGCGCCCCCTTTCGCGCCGGTAAAGTTTGCATCGTCAGCCGGCATGCCGCCCGGGCGCCGGATTATTTTCTTGACAATGCCTATATATATAGGATATAAATCCATAATATAGAAACAAAAAGGGAATATCAATCATGCCTCTCATCCCTCGCCAGGAACGGTTCTGCCAAGCCTTCGTGTATTACGGCACCGCCGCCGCGGCGGCCCGGGCCGCCGGTTACGCACCGGCTTCTGCCCGCAAGCAGGGCTGGCGGCTGATGCGGGCTGCGCGCATCCGGGCCCGCATCCGGGAAATCCAGATCGTTCTGGCCGACCACCAGGACCGCACCCCCGAGGCGGTCATGGGCAAACTGGAAATCGTCTACCGCCGCGCCCTGGAAAACCACCAGTTCTACGCCGCCGGCCGGGCCGCCGAATTGCAGGCCAAGCTGGCCGCCCGGATCGGCCGGGTCAGTGAAGCCAACGAGGGCATCGCCCGGACCGTCAACGCCGATCGCGCCGGGGCCGCCCCATGTGAGCCGGAAATGACCACACAATGCGGACACATGCGACCGATGTCGCAAATACCGTCGCAAATGTACGCATCTTCGGAAACCAAGCCCAGCGCGGCAGTGCGGCCGTCGTCGCGGCGCCGCTGACGAGGAAATGCGGACAAACGCCGACGTTTGCGTACATTCGCGTACATTCCGATGGGATGGTGTGCCGGCCGCCCTACGCGCCGGGCATTTCTCCGCGCAGCCAGTCGACGAAGGACGCGGTGGCGCGGCGCGCCCGGCGCGCGCTGGGCACCATGACGGCATAGCGGTGGGGCACCGGCACGGCGCGGCCGATGGGCGCGAACAGACGGCCCAATTCCATCTCCCGGGCAACCAGGGCCCGGTGACCCATGACCACGCCCAGGCCCTCGACGGCGGCCTCGACGGCCATGTTGTAGAGCGCAAAACCGGACTCCAGCTTACCGCCATCCACCGGCAGGCCGGCGGCGCCGAACCACCGGGGCCAGTCGTCGGTCCATTGTATGTCGTACAGCAACCGGCATTCGAGCAGGTCGGCCGGCGTTGCCACCGGCGTCTCCGCGGCGAAGGCCGGGCTGCAGACCGGCAGCATCTCATCGCGGAACAGGGGCACGGCGTCGAAGCCCGGCACCGCGTGATGTTCATAATGGATGGCCAGGTCGAAGGGCATGTCGGCCAACTGGCGGATATCCTTGGCGACGGAAAGCTCGACGGAGACGTCCGGGTTGGCGTCTTGGAATTGTGCCAGGCGCGGCGTCAGCCATTTCTCCGCCAGAGCCGGCAGGGCGGCGATGCGGATATGCGCCGCGGTGCCGACGGCGGCGATCCGGTCCGTCGCCGCCGCCATCCTCTCGAGCGCCGGGGTCAGGTCGCTCTGGTAGGCCGCACCGGTGCCAGTCAGGCGCACGCCGCGCGGCAAGCGTTCGAACAGACGCACGCCCAGGCGCTGCTCCAGGGATTTCACCTTCTGGCTGACCGCCCCGGCGCTGACCCCCAGTTCTTCGCCGGCTTTCAGGAAACTCTCATGGCGGGCCGCCGCCTCGAAGGCGCGCAACCAGTTCAGGGGCGGCAGGTCGCGGGACATGGCTCACCTTTACGTGGCCGAGATTTTCTAAGCCAATGACGATGGTATTATGGTTTGTCCCGTATCTGTCAAGCGATGACACTGCCGGGCAAGCGCGGCCGCCGCCGGCCGCGATCCGTATCCCGTTGCCGAGGAGTTCCGAACCATGACCGCCTTTTGCCATGCCGGATATTTTGACCAGGGCCTTGCCGCCATCGACCCCGACATTCATGCTGCCCTGGCCGCCGAGGAAGACCGCCAGCAGGGCGGCGTTGAGTTGATCGCCTCGGAAAACATCGTCAGCCGCGCCACCCTGGAAGCGCTCGGCAATGCCATGGTCAACAAGACCGTCGAAGGTTATCCCGGCAACCGCTATTACGGCGGCGCCGAACATGCGGACGTGGTTGAGCGATTGGCCATTGACCGGGCCAGACAGTTGTTCAGCTGCGCCTACGCCAACGTGCAGCCGCATTCCGGCAGCCAGGCCAATCTGGCGGTGTTTCTGGCATTTTTGAAGCCCGGCGACACGGTGCTGTCCATGTCCTTGTCGGAAGGCGGGCACCTGAGCCACGGCTCGAAGGCCAATCTGACCGGCAAGTGGTTCGACATTGTTCATTACGGGGTGCGCACCGATGACGGCTTGATCGATTTCGATCAGGCCGCAGCCATGGCTGAACAGCACCGGCCGAAGCTAATCATCTGCGGCGGCTCCGCTTATCCCCGGGCCATTGATTTCGCCCGCTTCCGCGCGATTGCCGATGACGTCGACGCGGTCCTGCTGGCCGACATGGCGCACTTCGCCGGGTTGGTCGCCGGCGGTGTTCATGCCAGCCCGATCCCACACGCCCATGTCTCAACGGCAACCACCTATAAGAACCTGCGCGGGGTGCGCGGCGGGTTGATCTTGGCGGATAATCCGGACTGGCAGCGCAAACTCAATTCGTCGGTGTTTCCCGGTGTCCAGGGTTCGGTGATCCTGAACGCCGTGGCCGCCAAGGCGGTGTGTTTGGGCGAGGCACTACGGCCCGAGTTCAAGGCCTACGCCAAGGCGGTTCTCGACAATGCCCGGACCTTGGCATCGGCCTTGATGGATCGCGGCGTCGACGTGGTCACCGGCGGCACGGATACGCCCTTGATGCTGGTCGATCTGCGGCTGAAGAATTTAACCGGCGCCGCGGCCTCGGTCAGCTTGGAGAGCGCCGGTCTCACTTGTAACAAAAACGGCGTGCCCGGCGATACCCAGCCGCCAACGGTGACCTCGGGCCTGCGCTTCGGGGTTTCCGCCGGGACAACGCGGGGTTTCGGGACGGCCGAATTTGAGGCGATCGGCAACCTGATCGCTGATGTGTTGGAGGGTCTGGCAGGCAAGACCGCCGATCAGGCGCAATTGGAAGCCCGGGTCGCCGCCGAGGTCAAGGCGATGACGGACCGATTTCCGATTTATGGGAGTAGCTAGAAATGCATTGTATTCCCCTCATCCTATCCTTCTCCCCGAAGGAGACCGAAGAGTTTGCCAGGCCGTCTGGCTTTACCCTAATTCCCCAGCCGGTACATTGCCGATGTCATTTCGGTGTTGAACGTATCCCCCATTGATGGCGCAGGAGATTAGGCATGACGAGCAAACCCAATTTTCTTTTCATCCAGGCCGACCAGTTGGCGGCGCGCATCCTGCCAGCCTATGGCAATCGCATAGCCAAAACACCGCACATTGACGCCCTGGCGGAACGCGGCGTCGTCTTTGAGCACGCCTATTGCAATTACCCGCTGTGCGCGCCGTCGCGCCATTCCATGATGTCGGGGCTGTTGCCGACGAACGCCGGCGCCCATGACAATGGGGCGGAGTTTCCGGCCTGCTTGCCGACCTTCATGCATTATCTCCGCCTGTCGGGCTACCAGACCACCCTTGCCGGCAAGATGCACTTCATCGGCCCGGATCAATTGCACGGCTTCGAAGACCGGCTGACCACGGACATTTATCCCTCCGATTTCAATTGGACGGCCAACTGGGCGCGGACGGTGAGCGGCACGGAGCGTTTGTTGGCGGCCGCCGGTGAGGTCAACGGCATTTTGAATTCCGGTATCTACGAACAGACCATCCAAATGGACTTCGACAATGAAGTGGCGTCGAAATCGATCCGGAAAATCCATGATCTGGCCGACAGTGACGACGGTCGGCCGTTCTGCCTGTTTACTTCGTTTACCCATCCGCACGATCCCTTCGCCGTGCCCCGGCGTTATTGGGACCGCTATCGGCATGACGATATTGATATGCCGGCCGTGCCGGCCAGGGCGCGGGCGGATCTGGACGCCCATTCGCAGCGCCTGTATGACCATATCGGTGTCGCCGAAGCGGCCATGACCGAAGACGACGTGCGCATCGCGCGTCATGGTTATTATGGGGCGGTCAGCTATATCGACGATCAGGTGGGCGCCTTGCTGGCGGCCCTGGCGGACGCCGGTCTCAGCGACAACACGGTGGTCGTGCTGCTGTCCGATCACGGCGAATCGCTGGGCGAGCGGGGCTTGTGGTTCAAACGGTCGTTCTATGACGTCGCCTTGCAAATTCCGCTGATCGTCTCGGCGCCATCTATGTTTGGCGCCGGACGCCGCCCGGAGAATGTCTCACTGGTTGATCTGTTGCCGACGGTTGTCCAGATGGCCGACCCCGATGCGGGCCTGACGTCCATTGAGACGCCCCACGATGGCCGCAGTTTGTGGCCGGCGCTTGGCGGCAATGATTTGACCGGACCGGACCGCGTCATCGCCGAGATGACCGGCGAGGGATTGGATTCGCCGGCCATCATGGTGATGGAAGGCCGGATTAAATTCATCCATTGCGACGATGATCCGCCGCTGTTGTTCGACCGGGCCGGCGACCCGTTGGAGGAACGCAATCTGGTTGGCGATCCGGCCTACCGGGACGTTGAAAATCGGATGGCCGATTTTGTCGCCGCCAATTGGGATTTGCCGGCCCTGAAACAAAGCGTGCTGGCCAGCCAGGGCCTGCGCCGCCTGGTCGACCGGGCGCACGGCGAGGGCGCGGCGCCGTCCTGGGATTTCGACACGGATCGGCCGGGGCGCGAGCAGTATTTCCGGCCGTCGCCCGAGAACCCCAGCGCGTCGAACTACAACGCCGCCTTCCAGGTTCGGGCGCGGCCTGATTCCGAAGCCCCGAATGTGCGTGATTATCCATAAAATGGGCGGCTGCGGGGCCTTGCCAGGCCACGGTTGAGCAGGCAGGTTGCGTCTTCAAACAGGAGAAACACGTGGTTACAACACCCTTCACCAATTCGCAGATCGTCGCCGCCTTCGAAGGCCGGACGCGGAAATCCAAGGCCCGCCATCTGGAAGCCCGCGATGTGTTCCCAAGCGGCATCGTCCATGATTCCCGGCACATGAAACCGCACCCCCTCTATATCGAACGCGCCGAGGGACCCAGGAAATGGGACGCCGACGGCAACGAATATATCGACTATTACGGCGGCCACGGATCCTTGCTGCTGGGCCACGCCCACGCCAGCATGGTCGAAGCCGTGCAGACGCAAATCGCCCGCGGCACCCACCCGGCGGCCTGCCATGACCTGGAGCTTCAGTGGGGGCAACTGGTGAAACTGCTGATCCCGTCGGCGGAGCGGGTGCGGTTCACGTCCAGCGGCACCGAAGCCAACCTGATGGCGATCCGCCTGGCCCGGGCATTCACCGGCAGGAACAAGCTGCTGCGTTTCAAGAACCATTTCCACGGCTGGCAAGACCATGTGGCGTTTGGGTCGAAATATGCCGGCACGGACAATGTGCCCGGCATCATCAACGGCATCATCGAAAACGTCATCGTCGCCGATCCCTCGGACGCCGACGGCGTCAAGGCGGCCCTGGAGAACGATGACGACATCGCCGCCGTGATTTTGGAACCCACCGGCGCCAGCTCCGGGCAAATTCCGCTCAGCCGGGACTTCGTCAAGATGCTCCGCGACGTCACCAAGGCGCGCGATATCGTGTTGATCTTCGATGAAGTGGTAACCGGGTTTCGCAGATCCGCCGGCGGTGCCCAGGCGGCGCTGGGCCTGTTGCCGGATTTGACTGCCCTGGCGAAGATTTTGGCCGGCGGGTTGCCCGGCGGCGCGGTCTGCGGGCGGCGCGACATCATGCAGCTGCTGGACTTCGAGGCCGCGGAATTTCACGGCTTTCAGAAAATTCCCCATCAGGGCACCTTCAACGCCAACCCGCTTTCGGCGGCGACGGGGGTGGAAATTCTCGGCCGCGTCGCGGAAGGCGATATCACCGAACAGGCCAACGCCCAGGGCGGCAAGCTGGTTGGCGCCTGCAATAAGGTGTTTGCGGATGCCGGGGTCACTTGGGCGGCGTATGGCCAGGGCTCCAGCGTCTATTTCTTCACCAACCCGGACGGTCTGGACATCGACCCCCTGGCATTTGATGGCGAAACCCAGCCCATGCAGGTGATGGAGACGGCCTCGGACCATCCCGCCACGCCCTTGTTCCGCTTGGCCATGTTGGTCAATGGGGTGGATTTCAATTCGAAACCCGGCGCCATCGTCTCGGCCGTGCATTCGGACGACGACATCGCCCGGACGGCCGACGCGGTTGGCGCCTCGCTGGCCATGCTGAAGGAGGAGGGGCACCTTTGATGCTCGGCACCACATGAGCGACCCTCTGCAAACCCTGCTCGACCTGTTGGATCTGGAGGTTCTGGAATCCGACCTGTTCCGCGGTCACGGGCCGAAGACCAACCGGCCCAGGGTGTTCGGCGGGCACGTCATCGGCCAGGCCCTGGTGGCGGCGACGCGCACTGTCGAGGGCCGCCGGCCGCATTCCCTGCATGCCTATTTCATGCGCCCGGGCGACCCCAGCGTGCCGATCATTTACGATGTCGATTGTCTGCGCGACGGGCGCAGCTTTGCGACCCGCAATGTGGTGGCGCGCCAGCATGGCCGCCCGATCTATCAGATGTCGGTGTCCTTCATGGTCACCGAACAGGGCTTCGACCATCAGTCCGAGATGCCCGATGTGCCGGGGCCCGGTGATCTGCCGCCCGAGAAAGAACGCCGCGCGGCATTGGCACATCTGCTTCCCGACGATAGCCGCGAGCGGTTTCTGTCCGAACGCTCGATCGAAATCCGGCCCATCGACGCGCCGACGCCGCCGACCCATGTGCCCCGCGAAGCGGTGCGCCGCTATTGGGCGCGGACCTTGAAGCCCTTGCCGGCGGACTTCGCCGAACATGATTGCGTGTTGGCCTATGCATCCGACATGACCATCGCCGAGACCGCCTTGGCGCCGCACGGCCAGACCTGGTATTCGGACGAAATCATCTCCGCCAGTCTCGATCATTCCATGTGGTTCCACCGCGATTTCCGGGCCGATGAATGGCTGCTGTTCGACCAATGGGCGCCCAGCGCCATGGGCGGGCGGGGCTTGAATTTCGGCAATATCTTTTCCGAAGACGGGCGGCTTGTGGCGTCCATGACCCAAGAAGGGATGATCCGCAAAAGGCGCTAGGGTACGGCGCCGCAAATGGAGGGGGAGTAACCCGTGGTCGACAATGTCCGCTATCGTCTGATCGGTGCCAACGGATCGCCGTATTCATTGAAGATGCGGGCCCTCATGCGCTATCGGCGGCTGGCCTTCGATTGGGTGATGCGGACCGCCGAGGTGCGCGCCGAACTGGCCGATCTGCGGCCGCAATTGATCCCGGTGCTGCATTATCCCGACGGCTCCTATCATTTCGATTCGACCAAGCTGATCTTCGATCTGGAGGACCGTCACCCGGCGGCGCGCTCGGTGATCCCCGACGACCCGGGACAGGCTTTCTTGGCCCTGCTGATCGAGGACATGGCCGATGAGTGGCTGACCAAGGCGATGTTCCATTACCGCTGGCATTACGAGGCCAGCCAGGATTTCGCATCGCGCTGGATCGCCAATGATTCGTTCTCCCATTTGCAGGGTACCGCGCGGGCCGAGATGGCGGCCACCATGAAGGCCCGCCAGATCGGCCGCATGCATCTGGTCGGCTGTACGCCGGAGAACAAACCGGTGATCGAGGCGAGTTATGAAAGGGTTCTCGATGCGCTCAACGCCGCACTCGACTCGCGCCGTTATCTGTTCGGCGGCCGCCCGTCGCTGGCTGAATTTGGCCTGTTCGGCCAATTGAAGGTGCTGGCCGATGATCCCACCCCCATGGCGGTGATGCGCGGCCGCGCCGGCAATCTGGTCGACTGGCTGCGGTTTCTCGACGATGCTTCGGGCGTCACCGGCGATTGGCAGGCCCCCGATGCGGCCACGGGCGACGGCGTCACGGGCCTGTTGGCGCTCTGTGGGGCGGCCTATCTGCCGTTCCTGGCGGCCAATTCGCGGGCTTTGGACAACGGTGACGAGGCGGCCGAACTCGAGATCTTCGGCCGACCGTACCGTCAACCGCCGTTCGGGTATCAGGCCAAATGCCTGGCGGTCCTGCGCGCTGAATTTGCGAAACTCGGCGCCGCCGCACGGGCCCGGATTGATCCTCTGCTGGAAGATGCCGCATGTCTTCGTTACCTGGTTTGAGGCGTCGGCGGTGACAGGCGATTATTTTTAATCCGCTGGCGGGAATTTAGGCGTAAACTTTCCGGGCAGACTTCGTTACTAACAGATGTGTATTGGGGGGAAATTCGGAGATGCAGATGTTGAAGCCGACGAAATTTGCCGCGGGTCTCGGTTTGGTCCTGTTGGCGGTTGTCATGGCGGCGCCGCCGGTGGCCGCCGCCAAGAAGGATAAGGTCAAAGCCGAGAAGCTTGGGCTGGCCGGTAAATTCCTTCTGACCATTGGCAAATCCGGCAAATGCCTGTCGAAAGTCAGCGGCGACAAGTTGGCCAAACACGTTGGCGCCTGGAAGTGCCGCACGAAAAGCTCCAATCAGGGGTTCAAGGTCAAATGGACGGATGGCCCCTGGTTTCAACTGCGCACGGCGCGGGGCAATCTGTGCGTCGAAATCTCGGGCAGCTCAAAGAAAAACGGCAAGCCCGTCGTGCAATGGTCGTGCACGGGAAAGAAAAACCAGCAATGGAAGATCGTCGGCGCCGGCAAGCGGGTTTTCCAGTTGCAGGCGCGCCATTCCGGCAAGTGCCTGACCCTGGATGGGCCGGACGAGAAGGTTTCCAAGTTTTCGCAACGCACCTGCGCCAACAAGAAAAAAAATCAGAACCAGCGCCTGCGGGTCTATCGCTAGGGTTCGGCGCGCGGCAACTCGATCCAAAAACTCGAGCCTTCATCGGCCGCCGTCTCGAAGCCGATCCGGCCGCCCATGATGTCCATCAATTGCCGGCAAATGGTCAGCCCGATCCCAGACCCTTCGATGTTCGACGCTTCCACCCCCAGTCGGGAAAAGGGGATAAACAACTCACGCTTTTTGTCGTCGCGGATGCCAAAGCCCGTATCGGTGACGTTGATGCGCAGCCGACCGTCGGGCCGATCCTCCCAACTTAGCGTCACCGAGCCGCCGAGGCGGTTATACTTGATGGCATTGGAGAGCAGGTTCAAGAGGACCTGCTTGAGGCGCGTCGCGTCGCCCAGAACCGCCGGTGCCGGTTCACTGAAACCTTGCAAGGTTACCGCGTGTTTGGTGGCCAGCGGCGCCAGGATCGCAAAACTTTCATCAATGATCGGCGACGGATCGACCTGTCGCCAATCGAGCTCAATGTTGCCGCTTTCGATTTCCGCCAGGTTGAGGACCTGATTGATCAAGCTCAGCAGATGGCGCCCCGCGTGTTCGATGTTGCCGATATAGGTTCGTTGCTGGTCGCTGACCGTTTCGCTGGGATGAAGGGTCAAAAGGTCGGTGAAGCCGAGGATGGCGTTCAAGGGCGTCCGCAGCTCGTGGCTCATGGACGACAGGAATCGCGATTTCGATCGGTTCGCCGTGTCGGCCGCCTCCTTCGCGGTCAGCAGGGCGCTGGCCAAGGCCTCGCTTCGAAACTGGGCCTCGAATGAACCGCGCAAGGTCCGGTTGATATTGCGCCCGGTGATCCACAACATGACGAAAAACAGGATGGCCATGGCGGCCAGCACCAATTGAGGGGTCGACCCTGTGGCCAGCAAAGCGACCACGAACGGCGCCAAGGCAGGTGCGATGAACGCCAGCAGCGCGGGCTGCCAGGACGCCAGGCCCGAGACGGCCCCCGTGCAGATGCCCAGCAAGGTGACGATGAGAAAAAATTGAACCGTGATATTATCCGGGATCAGAAAAGTGTAGGCCGCAAATCCCCACAAGGCGCCGGCAATACCGGTTGCCGCCGTATAGTTGCGGGCCCATGTCAAAAACCCGGCAACTGGAACTTCCGAGGTCGGGAACCTGGTGACGAGAAGCCATCGCACCAGGTTGGCGGCGATCACCATGCCCAGCCAACCGGCTACAAGAGGATGCGGCACGGCTGGCCAGACGACCGCCGCCAGAATGGCCGCAAGGGCCAGATTGGTGAGGATCGCCGGGCGGCAGTTTCCGCGAAGCGCCGTAATACAAGCCGCGTCAACGGCGATCACCGAGGCCGCATCCGGTTTGGTCGCGGATAAGGGCCCTGACGATGCGGACTGTGGGGCGTCCGAAGATTGGGACGGGCGAGATTCCATTGCGCACTCACGGTGCCGGTTGCCAAAAGCTTAAAGGAATTTGATCGGAATTCGCACCGCGTTCCCGACCGCAATATTCAGATATATATCGCGCCCGTGCTCCGGTCCAGTTATACCAAGTTGCACGACGGCGCGCTAGGTGACGCTGTCGAGAATTGTCTCCTGACCACCTTGAAGATGGTAGATGACCCCTTGTGGTACCTCTAATGACAGCACGGTATCGGCGTCCAGGTCTCGGCAAAGACCGCGGATAATGCGGCCGATCATGCCGTGGCTGACCGCAAGTACCGGTGTATCTGTCGGCAGGTCCGCAAGCCACGCCCGGGCCCGGTCCTGCAGCATCGGGCAGTTCTCACCGCCGCCGGGGATCTCATAGTTCCAGACGTCCGCCCGGTAGGCCGCCACTTCTTCGGGCCAGCGTTCGGCGACGCCCTTGCGGGTCCATGTTTGCCAATGCCCGCAATGCAGTTCCATGATCCGGTCGTCGCCAATGATCGCCGCCGCGTCGATGCCGGCGGCGCCGCAGATCAGCCCGGCCGTCTGCCGGCAGCGGCCAAGCGGGCTGCAGTAAAAAGGCATCTCGCCGCGCTCGGCAAATACCCGGGCGACCAGCCCGCCGACCGCGGTGGCTTGAGCTTCGCCATTCGACGTCAGGCGGGAATCCAACTGGCCCTGGTAATGGCCGGAGCGGTTCCATTCGGTTTCGCCGTGGCGAACCAGATAAATTTCAGGATGGTGCATGAAACTCCTAACGTCCGGCGGCGTAACCTTGCATGAACCGGGGGTTGGCCGCCGCTTTCAGCATGCCGCCGTCGCGGGCCGCCGCGGAAATCCGTCCCAATGCCCAATCGCCCTCGTTGTCAACCAAATGACCCCGGCGTTGCAATTCGGCGAAGGTCTGTTTCGGGAAACGGCCTTCCATCTTGACCCGCCCGGTATCGACCTCACGGGGATAGAAGGAGCTTGGGAAATGTGCCGTGTGGAACGACGGATGGTCAATGGCCTGTTGCAGGTTCATGCCGAAATGGACATGACGCAGGAACATGTGCAGCGGCCATTGATCCTGCTGGTCGCCGCCCGGCGTGCCGAAGGCCAGATAGGGCTCGCCATCGCGCAGCGCAAAGGACGGCGACAGCGTCGTCCGGGGCCGCTTGCCCGGCGCGATGACATCGGGGCGATCGTCTTCCAGAGAAAACATCTGGCCCCGCGTCGTCAGGCAGAAACCCAGCGCCGGGATCACCGGCGAAGACGACAGCCAGCCGCCGCTCGGCGTCGCCGAAATCATGTTGCCCCATTTATCGATGACGTCCAGGTGGCAGGTATCGCCGCGCGCCGCGCCGGTGGTGTTGACGAACAAGGTGTCGAACTGAAAACCCGAGGGCTCGCCGACGCCATGTGCCGCTGCGTCGACCATCGCCGCGGCGGCGCCTTTTTCCCGCTGCACGATGTCGGCGCCGAATCCCGGAACGCTACCGGGCCGCAGTTCAAGGTTCGCCGTATCGCCGACGAGCGCCCGGCGTTCGTCGTTGTAGGCGCCGCTGAGCAACACATCCATGGGCACGTCTGAAAAGTTGGGGTCGCCGTAGAACGTCTCCCGGTCGGCGAAGGCCAATTTTGCGGCCTCGACGATGGTGTGGACAAAGTCAGCGCCCATGGGATCCATGTCGCCGATGCCGGTGCCTTGCAACAGGGCCAGCTGTTGCAGCATCACCGGGCCCTGACACCATGGGCCTGGCTTGCACATGGTGTAGACATCATCATCTGCCTGGTAGTCGAAAGTCACCGGCGTTTCATAGCTCGGCGTCCAGGCGGCGAGATCATCGCCGGTCATCAGGCCCTTGTGAGGGGTTCCCGTGGTGTCCATGACTTCCGTGGTGCGGCAGTAGGTATCGATTTCCTCGGCCACGAAACCACGATACCAGGCATCCAGAGCGCCATTGATTTGCGCGTCGCGTTCGCCGCCGGCCTGTTCGGCTTCGCGAATGATGCGTTCATAGGTTTCTGCGGCTTTCGCATTGCGGTGCAATGACCCGGCTTCCGGCGGCTTGCCGCCGGGCGCATAAGTCGCTGCGGAACCCGGCCAGTGTTCCTGAAAGAAAGGCGCCGAGGCGGCCATGGCGTCGGCGGCGGAAGACACGACGGCGTAACCATCTCGCGCGAACCCGATGGCCGGCTCCAGCACGTCGCGGACCGAACATGTGCCGTGGTCGCGCAGCAACATCATCCAGGCGCCGAAGGAACCGGGCACGACGTTTGGCAACATCCCCGTGCCGGGCACAATGTCCAAGCCCAGATCGCGGTATGCCTGGGCATTGGCGGCAGCCGGCGCCACGCCTTGGCCGCACAGCACCTGCACTTCCGTTTCCCCGGCCGGGCAAAACAGGATCGGCACCTCGCCGCCCGGGCCGTTCATGTGCGGCTCGCAAATTTGTAGTGAGAATCCCATGGCGACGGCGGCATCGAAGGCGTTGCCGCCGCGTTCCAGGATGCCCATGCCGACGGCCGTCGCCAGATAATGCGTCGACGTGCAGACACCGAAGGTGCCGCGGATTTCCGGCCGGGTGGTGAAGGTCGGCATGACGGGCCTTCTCCTACTCAGTATCCAATGGCGCAGCCGTCCTTGCGGGGCTCGGAGCCGCCGGTCAGGATGCCGCGTTCCCAGTCGATCCAGATGGCCTGCGAGCCGCCGATGGGTTTTGCCGGCCGGACGATTTCGTGGCCGAGCGCTTTCAGGCCTGCCGCCACGTCTTCGGGAACCGTGCCTTCCACCTCGACTTTCTTGGTGCCGGACAGCGGGAACACCCGCGGCATATCCTGGGCCTCCTGGATGTCCTTGCCGAAATCGAAGAACTTGGTCAGCAGGTGCATGTGGCCGAAGGATTGGTAATGTCCGCCCATGACGCCGAAGGGCATTGTCGCCTTGCCGCCCTTGGTGATCATGCCGGGGATGATCGTATGCAGGGGACGCTTGCCCGGCGCGATGCAGTTGCGGTGGCCGGGATCGATGACAAAGCCCTGGCCCCGGTTGGTGAAGGTGACGCCCGACTTCGGCGCCATCAGGCCGGCGCCGAAGTTGTGGAACAGGGTGTTGATGAACGAACACGCATTGCGGTCCTTGTCGACGACCGTGACGTAAACCGTGTCGTCGTGTTTCGGCAGGGCCACCGGCGGCAAGGTGTCCATGGCGCGGTCGGGATCGATCTGGGCACGCAGTTCGGCGGCATGGGCTTCCGATAGCAGCCAGTCCGTGGGCACGTCGGCTTTCGTCGGGTCGGCGACGAAGATATTGCGGTCCTGGTAGGCCAGGCGCCCGGCCTCGATCTCCGTGTGCAGGCGTTCGACGGAGACGGGATCGACACCGTCGGTTTCGATGCCGCTCATGATGTTGAGCAGCAAAAGGGCGATCACGCCCTGACCGTTCGGCGGGCATTCCCAGACCGTGTGGCCGCGGAAATCGGTGGAGATCGGCGTCACGTAATCACCCACGGAATTGGCGAAGTCCTCCATAGTGTGCAGGCCGCCCAGGCTGTTCAGATAGCCGCACATGTCTTCGGCCAGTTCACCCGTGTAGAAGGCTTCGCGGCCGTTGTCGGCGACCATCTGCAGGGTCCGGGCCAGTGCCGGCTGGCTGTGCATCTCGCCGACCTTCGGCGTTGCGCCGTTCGGCATGAACACGCGGGTCAGGTTTGGGTCGCCCTTCAGCAACGGCTGGGCCAAGGCGAAGTCGAAGCTGACGCGGGACGAGACCGGATAACCGTCGCACGCATAGGCAATGGCCGGCGCCAGCACCTCGCCCAGGTCCAGCTTGCCGTGATCCCGGCTGAGTTGGCACCAGGCGTCCATGGCGGCGGGCACGGTGACCGCATGCGGGGATTGCTGCTCGATATCGGTGATGCCCTGGCCCAGATACCATTCGGCCGTCGCCGCCATGGGTGCGCGGCCCGACCCGTTGAAGGCGACCAGATCGTCGGAGCCTTCCGGCGCGTAAATGCAGAAGCAATCGCCGCCGATGCCGGTCGATTCCGGTTCGACCACGCATTGCACGGCACAGGCTGCAATAGCCGCGTCCATGGCATTGCCGCCTTTCTGCAAGACGCTGATGGCCGTCATGGTCGACAAGGTGTGCGACGTGGCGGCCATGCCCTGCAGACCGTGGGCCGGCGAACGGCCGGGAAGTTCAAAATCGCGCATGGGGTTTCGTATCTCCCTGTTCGTATCGTTGTTGTTGAGCGGGCGTCAGGTACAGCCCGAAAATGCTTATGAAGTCGCCCATGACCGGCGCTCACCATCGGCGACGCGGGTCAAGGACATGGCGTATTCATATTGGTCCGGACGGTAGAGCCCGACGATGTATTCGACGACCCGGCCATTGGAGTCGAAAACCTTGCGGCTGATTCGTAAAAGCGGCGCGCCCAATTTGATTTCCAGGGATTTCGCCGCGCCGGCGTCGGCCAGCGTCGCGGTGATCGTCTGGTCGGCGTCGGCCACCGCAACGCCAGCGTTTTCCAACAAGGTCAGCGGCGCCTGGCGGGCCAGATGGTCACGCTTGTAAAGGCGGCCCAGTTCCGCCGGCACGTAGGTCGTCAAATACGACAGCGGTTTGCCATCGATACGCCGGGTGCGCACGGAACGCTGCACCTCATCGCTTTCGGCGATCTCCATGATCTTGGCGATGCCTCTGCCGGCCGCCCGGTAGTCGAATTCAAGGACAAATCCTTCGGTCTCCATAGTCATGTCGGAGAGGAAATCCAAAAGGCCCTGAACGTCGGACTTCAAGGGGCCGACGGCCGGTTTGTACGTAACCCGTGATCCCTGTCCGCGGCGGCGCACGCAAAGACCGTCGGCGGCGACCTCGTTTAGTGCCCGCTTGGCGGTGATGCGTGATACGCCGAATTGCCCCGCCGTTTCGTGTTCGCCGGGAAGCAAGGAATGATTCGGATATTCGCCGCTCATGATCCGGTGGCGGATTTCCAGATAAATCTGCTGGTAGAGCGGCGCCTGATGGCCGCCCGTGGCCCGTTCCGTTTGTATGCTGGTGGCACCCAAGATGAATCCAACGTCTTTAAATTTATGGCCAGTTTCTGCGGATATCGGCACAAATGATATAGATTTCATACCTTGTGAGCAATATTGATATGGCGTATGTTTAAATGGTCGTGAAACAGGCAGGAACTGGGCAAGCAATATTCCTAAAAAGCATTGGAACAACCGCATTTCTCATTGAACAACCGCTTTCCCGTGCCCGTGAGATTGACAATAATGAGACGAACTGAACGGCATCCGGCACACGAGCAGACCGGGGCCCGCAGCAAATAACTAGGGAGGTTACTATGAAGATCAAGACTCTGGCAGTTTCGGCCGTCTCCGTGATGGCACTTGCTGGTCTGATGGCGCCGACGGCGGCTCAGGCGGCACCTAAAATTCCGTGCAAGACAGCCAAATTGATCGTGCCGTGGAAAGCCGGCGGCGGCACCCACGTGCTGTTCTCCATTTATGAAAAGACCATTGCGTCCATGGGCTTAACGCCGAAATTGAAGGTTGTGACCGTTCCCGGTCAGGGCGGCAACAAAGGCGCCAAGGTAGCGGCCAAGGCCAAGCCCGACGGCTGCACCCTGTTCGCGATCCACCAGAGCGCCTTCACCAGCCACTTGAACGGCCGCATCAAGTTCCACTTCGATGCCTTCGATCCGGTTGCCCAGCTGACCGACACGCCGGACATCATTGGTGCCTCGGCGAAAGCACCCTGGAATACCTTTGCGGAATTCCGCAAGGGCGTGACGGCGTTTCCGAACTCCGTGCCGACCGGTGCGACTTTCGGTTCGACCTCTCAGTTCACCTGGCTGTTGCTTGAAAAGAAAACCGGCATGAAGTTCAAGTTCGTGCCCTTCGACGGCACCCGCCAGCGGATGACCGCTCTGTTGTCCGGCGCGATCACCTTGGGTGGCTTGAATGTGGCCTCCGGTCGCAAATACATCGAGTCCGGTGAGCTCAAAGCCTATGCCATCGCCGCCGACAAGCGCGATCCGGCATTGCCGAACCTGCCGACCTTGAAGGAGCAGGGTGTTGATATGTCCTTCTCATTGATCCGCGGCGTTGTCGCCCCGAAAGGCACGCCGAAGGATATCATCAACCATTGGGCTCAGCTGCTTAAGAAAGCATCCGCAAACAAGGATCTCTTGAAGCAGATGAAAGCCAAGGGCACCGGCATCAAATGGATCGGTCCGGATGACTATCAAAAGTGGATCGACAGGTCCTTTGCCGAATTCAAGGGCATTGCCGACGAAATGGGTTGGGGCAAGTAAGCCGGCTCCGCCGATAAATATAAGACCCGGGCCCGGAGCACACAGCGCTCCGGGCCCGTTTTTATCTCGTTTATTGACTGTTGAGGGACCGTCACATCATGGCCCGTCTGAACCGTGACACCATCGTCGCCATTTTCCTGCTGATGTTTTGCGGCGTCTTCATATGGGAGACCTTCGATATCCGGACGCCGGATTACGGCGTGCTGAAGCCATCGACGTGGCCGAGGGTAATTCTGGCCGTTATGACGCTGTTGTCCTTCATTTATTTGCTCCAGTCGATCAAGGCCGGCCCCGATGAGGCCGCTGACGGCACCGGCCAAGCGTCGGGATTGGCCGGGTTCTTCGCCTATTGGCGGAACCCGATCATCTGTTTCGTCATGTTTTTCCTGTTCCTGTGGACTTTGCCCGTTCTCGGCATGTTGATCGGCGGCGTTTGCTTCGTGTTCCTGCTCATGACCTTGCTTGGTGGCTGGAGTACGAAACAGCTGGTGCTCCATGCGGTCATCGCACTTTGCGCGGTGGGCGGGATGTGGAGCCTGTTCACTTTCGGCCTTGAAGTCATGCTGCCCGAAGGCGAGATCTATAACCCGTACGCGCTGTGAGGCTGGGCAAATGTTTGTCGAATATCTATCGGACGCGTTCAACAATTTCTCTCTGGCTCTGCAGGGGCTTTGGATTTGGAAAACCATGCTGCTCATGGCCGTGGGGGTTGCCGGCGGCCTGATTGCCGGCGCCATTCCCGGCTTTACCATCGCCATGGCCGTGGTTCTGACGCTGCCGTTCACTTTCTCGATGCCGCCGGAGCAAGGTCTCGCGACCATGGTCAGCGTCATGGTCGGCGGTTTGTCCGGTGGCCTCATGGCGGGAATTCTAACGGGCATTCCCGGCACGCCGTCGTCCGTTGCAACAACCTTTGATGGCTTTCCCATGGCTCGCGGCGGCAACCCCGGCCTGGCGCTTGGGCTCGGCGTCTGGTCTTCATTCTTCGGCGGCATTTTCAGTGCTATCTGTCTGATGACCCTGGCGCCGCAGTTGGCCCGTGTCGGCCTCGAATTCCAGCCCTGGGATTTCTTCATGCTGGTGATGTTCGCGTTGACCATCACGGCAAGCCTGGCCGGCAAACATCTGGTCAAAGGGCTGATCGCCGGTGCGCTCGGGCTTTTGGTGCGGACGGTCGGCGAGGACGAGGCTGCCGGCATGGCACGCTTTGATTTCGGCAGCGAGGTCCTGTTGGCGGGGTTTGATTTCATCGCCGTCCTCATCGGCCTCTTTGCCTTTTCGCAGCTGTTGAGCGACGTCCGCGACCCGGAAAAGGCGCGGAAATCTCTCTCCGAACAGGGAACGGTCAAGGCCAGGATCGATCACGTCGGCGCATTGAAGGAAATCGCCAAACACTGGGTGGTGGTCCTGCGTTCGGCGACGATTGGCGTGTTCACTGGCATTTTGCCCGGCGCCGGTGGGTCGGTGGCCAATATTCTGGCTTACGATCAGGCCAAAAAGGCCTCGAAGGAGCCGGAGAAGTTCGGCACCGGCACGCCGGAAGGGATCATCGCGCCGGAAAGCTCCAACAATGCCGTCGAGGGCGGTGCATTGATCACCCTCATCGGCCTCGGTATTCCGGGTGACGTGACGGCGGCGGTTATGCTCGGCGCGTTGTTGATCCACGATGTGGTGCCCAGCCCGACCTTCATCGCGGAAGAGCCGGTGCTGGTTTATTCCATCTTCACGGCCTTTTTCATTGCCACCTTCATGATGATCTTCTTGCAGTCCTTCATGCTCAGGATGTTTGTCCTGGTGACCCGTATCCGCATGTACATGCTGGCGTCGGTTATCTTGGGTTTCTGCGGCATCGGTGTGTTCGCGCTGAACAACGTCACCTTTGATCTCTGGAGCCTGTTGTGGTTCGGCATTCTGGGCTTTGTCATGCGCCAGTTCGGCTTTCCACTGGCACCGATGATCCTGGGGGTTGTTCTCGGCAATATCGCTGAGCTTAATTTGGCACGGGCTCTTGCCATCACCGAGGATTTGACGCCGTTCGTTACCCGGCCCTGGTCGCTTTTCTTCCTGATCGTCGCCCTGTTCTCGGCGGTCTTCCCGCTGTTCCAGCAACATCGGGGCCGCAAGACGTGGACGTTGTTCTACATGCCCTTCGCATGCTTCGCGGCGGCCATTCCGCTCTACATGATGGGCGGCGTTCCTCGGCCGGTGATCGCCTCCATCGTCGTCGCCGTTGGCGCGTGGACATTGTTTCAGCGTTGGAAGACGGGTTTCGAACTGGATGCGTCCCTGGCCCAGGACCGGGCCTATAGCGAAGGCTGATAGTTTGACGGGCATTAGCCAAAACTAAATGCGGGAGGTCCCGGGATGGCCCCGGGAGCGAGATTGCGCATCTACGATGCGCAATCCGCGGCGGGACCGATGTGTCAAACGGCGGATCACTTTGGCACGACCGCAGTTAGGCTGAACGCGGACTCAATAATGAAGTTCTCTATGTGTCCGTTGATGACCCAACTGAGACATTTAAGCTTCGGAGTCAGTATGTCCGGTTTTGGATCAATATTCGGACAAAGTGGAAGATGGGCATCATGGAAGCAAACAACCGAGAACAGATAAATTTCTATAGTCCCCTAATGACTGAAATGATGTTTTAACCGGCGCACGTGGCCACCCAACTCATGCGATGCTATTGGCGCGGCGTTGGGCTTATACCAAATTGCATTAATAATGACCCATAGAGATCGTCCGTACAGCCCG
>CAZQPC010000003.1:0-45657 GCA_964595005.1 uncultured Magnetovibrio sp. | reverse complement strand
CGTCACCGCGGTGAACTGAACGCCGCGCTGTCGCCATATTTTGACTTGAGCGTATTCACCGAGATGTCCGCCGCCATGGATGCGCTGGCGAACCAGGATCCGGACGTCATCATCGCCGAAAACGACGTGCCGCCGGCCGGCGGCATCGCCCAGTTGGTGGCCCAGGCTTCCGATGAACATCACAAGGCGGGCTTTTTGCTGACCCGCCACAAGGGGGAGGATTTCAGCGTCTCCCTGGACAAGACGGGCCGGCCGGGGCGCTACCTGACCTGGCCGTTCACGGCGAAGGCCCTGATGGGCTCGATCGAGCAACTGATCAACGAGAAGGCGGAAAAGGCCTGGGATGAGTTGCCCGAGACGCAGCGCAAGACCCTGAAGATGACGGTCGAGGAATACCAGGGCATCGCCGACAAGATCGCGTCGGGCGAGCCTTTGCAATACGACACGGCGGCCGAAAGCTGCACGCCCCTGGTCACCGCCATCAACGAAGGCGGCCATCACGATCTGCTGAAAAGCGTGCAATCGCATCACAATTACACCTATGTGCATTCCATGCGGGTGGCGACGCTGCTGACCATGTTCGGCTACGGCATCGGCATGCGCGGCGACGATCTGTTGATCCTGTCGACGGGCGGGTTGCTGCACGATGTGGGTAAGATGGTGACGCCGCCGAAGATTCTCGACAAGCCGGGCAAGCTGACGGAAGAGGAATGGCCGATCATGCGCGATCATGTGGTCGAGTCGGGCAACTTGCTGGATGCCGGCGACGACATGACCAAGGGCGCCATCATCATCGCCGAACAGCACCACGAAAAGATCGACGGCACCGGCTATCCGAAGGGCCTGGCGGGCGCCGAGCTCAACGAACTGGCGCGCATGTCGGCGATTGTCGACATCTTCGGCGCGCTCACCGACGAGCGCTCCTACAAGCCGCCGTTCCCGCCGGCCAAGGCCTTCGGCATCCTGGAAAGCATGACCACGGCCATCGACCAGAACCTGTTGATCCTGTTCAAGGACATCTTCGGCGGCGACGCCGACGCCGGGCTCTAGGACGGTTTCGGAAACACCCGATTTTCCAACGGCATAAGTTAACCGAAGCTAAATCATCCTATGCCCGCCGTGTTGGTCATCGTGTCGGCGCGGTCCTGGGGTATTCCGAATAGCCGGCAGTCCGCGGATGTTCCGTCGACCCGGTAGCGGACGATGAATGGAGCGGGGCCGGAAAGGGGGCGCGTCTGCGGATCAAGGCGCCAGCGGCAGGGCGCCGGCGGTGCCCGGGTCGCGAGTCTCGGCGACCAGGTGATCAACTACCATTTTCAACGCCTCGGCTTCGTCCTTGCCGTCGTCCAATGCCGCCTGGTAGGCGGCGATTTGCCGGTGCGCGCTGGTGCCTTCTTCCTGAATGCGCCGCAGATGATGGATTTCGGGCAAGCAACCCAAGGCTTCGGCATCTTCGCTGATCAAGTCGATCATCTCTTCCAGCAACTCCGCATAGGGGACGATCTCACCGCGGCCAAAATCCACCAGACCGCCGCTGATCCCGTAGCGTTGGGCCCGCCACCGGTTCTCATTGATCAGCATGGCCGAATACTGGCGCCACCGCTGGTTGTTGAGGCGCAGCCGGTAGAGCATTCTGAGCAGACATTGGAAAAGCGCGGCCACGGCCAAGGCGTCATCGACGCGGGTACAGACATCGCAGATGCGCATTTCCAGCGTCGGGTAGCGGGCACTGGGCCGCACATCCCACCAGACCTTGGTGCCGTCCTCGATCACGCCGGCGCTGACCAATACGTCCACGTGACGTTGAAATTCGGGGAAGGAATCGAAGAAATACGGCAGGCCGGTGCGCGGCATCTCGTCCCAGACACTCATGCGGTAGGATTTGAGACCGGTGTTCTCGCCCTGCCAGAAAGGCGACGAAGTGCTGAGTGCCAACAGGTGCGGCAGGAAATAGACGATCTGGTTCATCAAATCCATGCGCAAGTCGTCGTCGCCGATGCCGACGTGCACGTGCATGCCGCAAATCACCAGCCGGCGCACCACGGCCTGCAGGTCTTCGGCGATGACATTGTAGCGTTCGGCGTCCGTGTGATCCTGTTCGGCCCATTGGGAAAACGGGTGCGTCGACGCGGCCATGGGCGCCAGGCCGTATTTTTCCGCATTGTCGGCGATGCAACGCCTGAGCACCGTCAGATGCGGCCGCACCTCGCCGACGGAGGCGCAGGGCGGCGTGTTGATCTCGATCTGGGCGCGCAGGAACTCGTGCGCCACCTTGTCGCCCAGTTCCGCCGTGCAGGCATCGAACAGGGCCGCCGGCGGATCCGTGGCCAAACCCCGGGTTTGCGTATCGACCAAAAGGTATTCTTCCTCAATACCGATGGTAAACGGCGGCGTTTGGTAGACCATCAGAAACGCTCCACCCGATGCAGGCCGCTCAGGCCCATGATGTCGGGCAAGATATCTTCCAAAATACCGGCCCACTTATCGATGCCGGCGGCGTCGCGGACCTGGTCCTGGTTGATCTCAATGACGCAGTTGGCCAAACCCGCCGAGCCGCCGTGGGCGTCGATGGTGTACGCCAGTTGTTGCCCCGAATAGGGTTCGTTGTCGCCGACGTTGAGGCCCCGCGCTTCTAATTTTTCCATCAACGGCACGGCGATGCGCGGGTCGCGGTTCCACAAGACACCGATATCCCACGGCCGAGGTGATTCGCCAAAACCGGGTGAAAAACTATGCACGGAGAAAATTACCGGCGCCGTGCCACGCTCCCAAATTCGCGCCAGGGCCCGATTGACGGCGTCGTGATAGGGCTCGAACAGTTCCGTGGTGCGCTGGCGTTTGGCATCGTCGGCCAGGCCTTGGTTGCCGGGAATGGGAGTCGCATCAATATCTTCGACGATGGATTGGGGATGCCCCAGGGGCCGATTGAGATCGATGACCAAACGTGAAAATCCGGCCAACACCAAAGGCGCGTCCAGGTGCGCGGACAAGCGCTGCGATACGTGCTGGGCGCCGACGTCGTAGGCGATGTGGCGCTCAAACGCTTCGGCACCGAGACCCAGGCTGTCCAGCGCCGCCGGCACGGCCCGGCTGGCGTGATCGCAGATCAATAAAAGCGGCGCCGCGCCGTCCCGGTTAACGACCTCAAAGGGTGCCGGGTCGCCCGGTTGCAGCAGGGTGCCTGCGCTATCGACGTACTGATCCATGCGCCGACTATAGAGGATTGCGTCCGCTTTTCGAGCCATCTTTCCGCTTCTTTATTGCCGGCGCATTGGTCATATTGATTGAAAGAGGGAGGCGTTTTGATGCTGCGAACCGGCGACGATTACAGGCAATCGTTGCGCGATGGCCGCGAGGTCTGGATCGAAGGCGAACGGGTCGACGACGTCACCACCCACGCTGCTTTCAAGCCAACTATCGCCAACTGGGGGGACGATAAGTTATCGGATTACGCGGTCGGCTTCATCTGTCCCATGAATGCCAAGGGCCTCAAGCATATCTGCCGAACCGGGTTCGCCGCGGTCAAACCGGCCGAGGACTACGCCTGGCAGCCCAGTTCGATGAGGTCGACAGTCTGATTGTTTTCGATGACGTTCCGGTGCCCCGGGAAGACGTCTTGTTCTATCAGCACACCCGGGCGGCGACCTTCATCCGGGCCACCCTGCACCGCTATTCGGCGCTGCCGTTCACGCTGCGCATCCTCTACATGGCCGACATGATGATTGGCGCGGCCTTGTTCAACGTCCGTCAGACGGGCCTTGAAAAACAGCCGGCCGTGCGGGAGAAGTTGGCCGAACTGGCGGTCTACCGCGAAACCATCAACGCGCACTTGACGGCGGCCGTGACCATGGCCGAGGAAAGTCCCGGCGGGCTTTTGATGCCGAACCGGTCGTTGTTGTTCACGGGCCGGGTTCAGGCCTGCACGCAGCTTCCCGGCGTCATGCATCTGGCGCGTGAACTGTGCGGCGGTCAGATCTGCATCACCCCCAATGCGGCGGCGTTCGCCGGCGGTGAAAGCGCTGAATGGCTGGAGAAGTTCTATACGGTCAACGAAGATTGGGTCGCCGATGACCGGCGCAAGCTGTTGGCCTTCGCCAGGGATCTGTTGAATTCCGACTATGCCGGGCACCGCCTGACCTTTGAGTTGTTCGCCCAGTCGCCGCCGTTTGCACATTTGAATGCCGTTTACATGAATTTCGACTGGACGGAGCCGCTGGATTTCGTCAAAAACGCGGCAGGCCTGTCGGATCGGGTGATGGGCAAGAAAGAGGGCTGAGCCGTGACACGCGAAGATTTCCTGGAAGGCATGAGCCGCGCCGCGCAGACCGTTTCCATTGTGACGACGGACGGCCTGGCCGGATTGGGCGGCGTCACGGTCAGTGCCATGTGTTCGGTCTCTGCCGACCCGCCCATGGTGCTGGCCTGTATTCATCACCAAAGCCGCGCCGTGCCGGCAATCCGCCAGAACGCCGTCTTCTGCGTCAACGTCCTCGCTGACAGCATGCGCGACATCTCCAACATCTTTGCCGCGACGACACCGACCGAAGACATGTTCGCCATGGGAGATTGGCAGCCCGGCGGCACCGGCTCGCCGGTCCTGCAGGGAGCGCTGGCGTCGTTTGATTGCCGGGTTGAGGAAATCCACCGGGCCGGGACGCATTTCATCTTTCTGGGCAATGTCGACCGGACCCAGTTGGGCGAAGGCAAGCCGTTGATTTACGGTTCGCGGTCTTACGGCACGCCGACGTTCTTCGACAAGGATTGAGGGCGGCTCTGGCTGTGCCCATACGCCGCGCCAGATAATTTCTTACCCGTCGAGAATTTGATCGACATAATCCCAGGGCTGCGCCGATTCCTGGAAGATGACGTGCTGTGGCTTGAACCGGGACGGGTCATCCAAGGACGCCGCATAAACGGAGCATGCGTCGGGGAATCGCTCTGTCGAACCGAACACGGGTGAGCCGCAAACCGGGCAAAATTCGCGGCAGACCGGAAAGCCGCTGTCCGCCTCCACCACATAGGCAGACAGCGTGCCAGCAACGCGCAGGCGGGCGCGGTCCACCTTGAACCCGGGTGCGTGGCCCGTGCCCGTCGCACGCTGGCAGCGGCGGCACTGGCAAAGGAAGGAAAATCCTGGCTCTCCAGTGATTTCCTAGCGTACGGCGGCGCAGGCGCAGCCGCCGGTCAAGTTAGCCTCGCTCACGGCTCTTCGCGGTTCGCTTTGTGCAACCAGTCGGCATGCGACGGCGCCTTCTTGGTGGCGGTCCATTCATTCAACATGTCCCATTTCACCTCATCCAGGCGCCGGTCCATATCCTTCGTGTTGGTGCTGACCGCCAGTTCCAGGCGGTGGCCGTTGGGGTCGAAGAAGTAGATGGAGGTGAAAATGGTGTGATCGACGGGTCCCAGGACGTCGATGCCGGCGGCCTCCAGGCGGCCCTTGGCTTCCAACAGCATCTCCATGCTTTCCACCTCCATGGCGAAATGCTGGACCCAGTCAGGCGTGTTCGTATCGCGGCCCATTTCCGGCGAATTGGGCAATTCAAAAAACGCCAGAACATTGCCACCGCCGGCATCCAGGAACACGTGCATATAGGGGTCCGGCTCCTTGGTGGACGGCACCTCGTTTTCGCCGATAGCCAGAACAAAATCCATGTCCAGGTGCTTGCCGTACCATTCCACCGTTTCCTTGGCATCATGGCAGCGGTAGGCGACGTGGTGAATTTTTGAAATTTTCATGTCGATATTCTCCTGTCCCTAGCTGGCATCGATGGCGCCGCGGCGCAGCTGATCGCGTTCCATGGATTCGAACAAGGCCTGGAAGTTACCCTCCCCGAACCCGTCGTCGCGCTTGCGTTGGATGAACTCAAAGAACACCGGTCCGAGAAGGGTCTCGGAAAATATCTGCAACAGCAAGCGTGGATCGCCGTCTTCGGTTGAGCCATCCAACAGGATGCCGCGGGCCTGAAGTTCGTCCACCGGCTCACCGTGACCGGGCAGGCGTTCATCAAGCATCTCATAATAGGCGTCCGGCGGTGCCGTCATGAACGGCACGCCGCGCGCCTTCAGTCGGTCGCAGCAAGCCGGCAAGTCATCACAACTCAAGGCGATGTGCTGGATGCCTTCGCCGTTGAAAGCCATCAGAAATTCCTCGATCTGGCCTGAACCGCCGGCGGCTTCCTCATTGAGGGGAATGCGGATCAGACCGTCGGGCGCGGTCATAGCCTTCGACGTCAGGCCCGTATATTCCCCCTTGATATCGAAGAAGCGGATTTCGCGGAAGTTGAACAGGGTCTCGTAATAGTTGGCCCAATAGTCCATGCGGCCGCGGTAGACGTTGTGGGTCAGATGATCGAGGGTGTGGAACCCGCAACCTTCCGGGTGCCGCTCGGCGCCGTCGATAAAGTTGAAATCGATATCGTAGATGGACGATCCGTCCTCATAGCGGTCGATCAGGTAAATGGGCGCCCCGCCGATGCCCTTGATTGCCGGCAGGCGCAGTTCCATGGGACCGGTCGGAATGTCAATGGGCTGGCCGCCGTGTTCAAGGGCGTAGTCGTAGGCAAGGTGTGAATCGCGCACCCGGAAGGCCAGACCGCAGGCCGATGGCCCGTGTTCCTCGGCGAAGAAGGCGGCCGGGCTTTGCGGTTCCTTGTTGATGATGAAGTTGACGTTGCCCTGGCGGTAGAGGGTGACCTCCTTGGAGCGGTGATTGGCGACATGGGCAAAACCCAGTGTCTCGAACAGAGGTTCCAGGACATTGGGCTTGGGCGAGGCGAATTCGACGAATTCAAAGCCCTCCAGGCCCATGGGGTTGTCGAACAGGTCGGTCATGGTGTCTCTCCACTGCATGTGTCATTCCGGAATTTGAATCAATTGAAATGACAGAGCGGGGCGGAGAGCAGGCATGCCCACGGACGCTTTTCGACAGTTGCTGGGCGATGACGAGGAACACGGTTCCTATCCTTTCGTGATTGACCGGGACCCTATCATAAATCACGGCAGACGCCGACCCGTTTTCGAAATTTTCGCCTATCGAATATTTATCTTGATTAGTTCAACGCTAAATCATATATTGTTTAACGTTAAACTTAAATGTATACCCTTATGAGGATATGAAGATGAACAGACGCAAGTTTTTGAAGATCGCCGGGTCGACCGGCGTCATCGTTGCGGCAGCCGGTGCCGGCTTTGCCCTCACCCGGACACCGAGCGGTGCCTTAGAGCCCTGGCAGGCGGCAGGCAACGCCTATGCCGACCCCATGCGCCGCGCCTTGTCATATGCCATCCTGGCGCCGAACCCGCACAACCGCCAGCCCTGGATCGTTGATCTGAAAAGCGACACGGAAGCCGTTTTGACTTGCGATCTGGGACGCTTGTTGCCGGAAACCGATCCTTTCAGCCGGCAAATCGTCATCGGCCTGGGCTGTTTTCTGGAATTGTTTTCCCTGGCCGCCCGCCAGCAGGAGTATGGCGCCGACATCACCTATTTCCCGAAGGGCGAGCCCGGCGCCGACCTGGACAGCCGTCCCATCGCCCATCTCGTTCTGACGAAACAAAGCGGTCTTGCGCCTGATCCGCTGTTTGCCCAGGTCATGAACCGTCACACCAACCGCAATCCCTATGACACGGAGCGGACCATCAGTGCTGACGTTTTGCAACGCCTGCAAAATGCCGCCGCCGATAATGTCCAGACCGGCACCATCGGCGGCGGCCAGCTGCTGGGCGATCTCCGAACCCTGACCCGCGATGCCATGGTCACCGAGATTCAGACGCCGGCGGCGCATGGCGAAAGCATCAAGCTGATGCGGATCGGACGGCGCGAAATCGAAGCCAATCCGGACGGCATCTCCTTGGGCGGGGCGTTCTTGGAAACCTTGAAGCTTGCTGGCATGCTGACCCGGAATAGCTTGGCCGACCCGCAATCGAGCGCCTTCCAAACCGGCATCGATATGATGAACGAAGGCGCCATGTCCGCCATGGGCTTCGTATGGATCAATACGGCCGGCAACAGCCGCACCGCACAAATCGACGCCGGCCGCGCCTACATGCGCGTTGCCCTGCAGGCCGCCGCCGACGGCCTGGCCATGCAGCCCATGTCACAGGCCTTGCAGGAATACCCCGCCATGCGGCCTTATTACGAACGCACCCACAAGGCGCTGACGAAGGGTTCCGGTGAGCGGGTACAAATGCTGGCCCGGTTGGGTTACGCCTCTGAGGTGGGGCCGTCGCCACGCTGGCCGCTGGCGACACGGATGAAGGGAAGCTGATGGCCGAGGCGGGTGAGAATGAGCTGATCTACCGGCTGTTCACGGAAATCGGCATCATCGAACAGCTGGGGCGGAACCGGCTGGAGCGGGGATTGCCGGACGGTCTGAAGGTTTCTCAGTTCGGTGTCCTCAACCATTTGGCTCGCCTCGGCGGCGCTTGGGCCCCGGCGCGCCTGGCGGCGGCTTTTCAGGTTACCAAGGGGGCTATGACCAATACACTGGGCCGGCTGGAAACACGTGGTCTTGTGAAGGTCAACGCCGATCCCGACGACGGCCGGGCGAAACTTGTCACCTTGACGCCGGCCGGCCGGAAAATGCACGCCCGCTGCCTGGACGGCATCATGCCGGTGTTTGCCGATCTTATGGATGAGGTTTCAGCGGCGGATTTCGCGACCGCGTTGCCGGTGTTGGAAAAAATCCGGAAATTTCTGGATTCTAATCGGCCCTAAAACTGCCGGGCCTGCACGAACATGGCCTGAATTTTATCTTCGCCCAAGGCCTTGCAGGCTTCCAGTCTGTGCAGGCCTTCCACCAAGACCAAACGTCCCTTGCCTTGGCGCACCTGAATGGGCGTTTTCTGGCCTTCCTCCAGCATGCTCTCGGCGATGGCGTCGACCTTGCCCGGTTCCAGGGTTTTTTTGCGCTTCACGGGCACATAGACATCATCAATGGCAACGGGGCGTGTGGATTTCAGATGGTCTTCCATGGGTCGCCTCCGGGCGTCGAACGTGGTGCATCGGACAGCCTGACTTAAGGCGTGCCATGTGTACAGACCCGATGGCGCCCCGAGGCCAAATGAAATATCTGATCTTGGATTCCGGAAGGTTTGTTCTCATATTGCCTTCCAGTGGAAAATGAATTCGGAGGACGGCCCATGACTTTCGCGGTTCTCGGCAGATGCCCCGTCCGTGGGCAAACTGGCGTCGCCATTGCCACCTCGTCCATTGCCATCGGCGCGCGCTGTCCGTTCGTCCGCGCCGGCGTCGGCGCGGCCTCGACACAGAACGTCACCGACCCGCGCCTGGGCCCGGCCCTGCTTGATCACATGGCGGCCGGCTTGACGCCGGAAGCGGCCATGGCTGCCGTCACCAAAGATAGTGGACCCATTGAACACCGGCAATTGCTGGCCATCGATCTGGAAGGCCGCACGGCGCATTTCACCGGTGCTCAGGCGTTGGGCCGGACCGGGGCATCGTCGGGCAGCAATTGCATCGCGGCCGGTAATCTGCTGGCCGATGACGGCGTGCCTGCCGCCATGACCAAAGATTTTACCGCCGATGACGGGAGCTATCTGGCCGATCATCTGATGGCCGGGTTGATGGCGGGGCTCAATGCCGGCGGTGAAGAGGGAGACATCCATTCCTCCGCCCTATTGGTGGCCGGCGATCAGGATTGGCCGTTGATCAACCTGCGCATCGATTGGACCGATGGCGATCCGGTTCGTGAGCTGGCGGCGCTTTGGACGGCCTATATGCCGCAAATGGACGACTATGTGACCCGCGCCCTTAACCCGGAAACTGCGCCCAGCTATGGCGTTCCCGGAGATTCATGAAGGTCTGCTGACCGATGATTTTGGCGAGACTTGATTTTTCGGCCCCGATCCCTACCTTGCGGTGCGCATGGAGAGTATTGGACCATGAACATGGCCGCACCGCAGACAATTGACTCGCCTTGCATCGGCATTTGTGAGTTGGACTTGGCCACGGATCTGTGCCGGGGCTGTTTCCGCAACCGCAATGAGGTTGCCGGCTGGAGTACGGCGTCGGACGACATCAAACGGGACATTCTGGCGAAGGCCCGGGAGCGGCGTGCCGCCAGTAAAGAAGGAAGACAACGATGAGTACCATACTGGCGGATCTGCTTGCCGAGCGCGACTATCTGATGGCCGACGGGGCCACCGGCACCAATGCCTTTGAGTTGGATTTGAAGCCCGGCAGTCCGCCGGATTTATGGAATATCGACGACCCGGAGAAGCCGAAAAGCATCTACGCGGCATTTGTCGAGGTCGGCGCCGACATCATTTTGACCAATACCTTCGGCTCAAACCCGCACCGTCTGATTCTCGATAAGATGGAACACAAATATAAGGAAATTAATGTCGCCGGCGCGCGTCTGGCCCGCGAGGTCGCTGATGCGGCGGGGCGGCCTGTGGTGGTCGCCGGCTCCATGGGGCCGACCGGCGGCATGATGGAGCCCTTTGGGGAATTGACCCCCGATGTGGTCGAGGCCGCTTTCACCAAGCAGGCCGAGGCCCTGGCCGAGGGTGGAGCCGACGTCATCTGGATCGAAACCATTTTTGCCTTCGATGAACTGGGCGCGGCCATTCGCGGTGCGCAGAAATGCGGCTTGCCGGTGGCCTCGACCATGACCTTCGATACGGCCAGCCGTACGATGATGGGCGACACGCCGGCGGCCGCCTTTGAGTTCGTCCACGAATTTGATCCGGGCCTGATCGCCTTCGGCGCCAATTGCGGCGCCGGCCCGTCCATGCTGATCGATACCATCGTCGGCCTGTGTGAGGCGGCCAACGACGGCGATGTGGTGATCGCCAAGGGCAATTGCGGCATGCCGCAGATGATCGACGGCAAGGTCCAGTATTCGGGCACCAAGGAAGTGATGGCCGACTACGCCAAACTGGCCCGCGATTGCGGTGCCAGGATCATCGGCGGATGCTGCGGCACGACGCCTGAGATTCTGGCCCATGTGGTTGAGACCATGAAGGACCATGCGCCGGGCGAGGTGCCCAGCCGCGAAAAGATCGAAGACGTGCTGGGCCCGATCAAGGTGCCGCCGGCGGGCAGTTAACGGGCCGTGCGGCAAACTAAGGCGTGAGGTCCCGGGCTGGCCCCGGGAGGAGGACCGAACATCTTTGATGTGCGGCCGTCGGCGGGACCGATTTGGTGAGCAGCGGTTCAGCATGCTCGGTGCAAGCCGAAAGCCCCTTCCGGCGGATGATTGCGGCTTGTATCGTGACGTTAAAGTCACGACGGTCCACGATCATTCTTCGAAACGCTGACGCGGCGCCCGCCCCCATTCCGAGTTTGCTGAAAGAAACGGCGTCTGCTTTCGATGGGGTATCGGTTGTCGAGGTTGGTGTTGGGGTGTGTCGCCTGTTGACCCTGAACGGACTAAGCGTTGATTACTTGGTCGGCCTTGTCGCCAATCACAGAAAGAATGGCAGTCGCGTCTTCTTCTTCAACTCCCAATTCTTCGAGGCTTTCCTTCATGTGTCTCACGACCCGTGAGAACTCATGGGCGGTAATACTAAATGGTTCGTGGGCAGATTTTAGGTCTCGGCCTTTGTACATGTCTGGGCCGCCGCTAATCTCACACAATAGTGCGCTCATATGTTCTTGCAGAGCTTCGGTATCAATTCGCTCAAAGAAATTCAAAAGCTGTGGGTCGGCTAGAATGCGTTCATAGAGAAATTCGGAAAATCCATCGGTAATCACTGCCCCATACTTGTAATAAAGACTTTTCGGATTAACGCTCATTCCCAACTCTCCGACCCAATAGAAAAAGAACCGTGCTTACCAATCATACCCGATTGACCTCTGGAGGCATGATACTATCTGAATGGCGCCTGGATTTCAGTTGGATCGTTTAGAAATTCATTTCTGCTTGTGGCTATAAGCTGCTGTTTTCCGCGACCGCGATCTAAGTCTGCTTTCAGACTCTTTACAGATCAAACTAGGTGGCTGTTTCGGCTAGAAGGTGGCAATGAACGCAACTGACACCGAGCGTACCGCTTTTTAAGACGGCTATCGAGCGAAGCCCCCGATTTGCCCCCGATGTACTGCGCCAAACGCTGCAAGCGCTTCCCGAACTTCGCTGCTCGGGTCTCCGTAAACTATAAAGCGAGTCGGATTGACGCACCCCATGAAACGATCCGCAAAGTTAGCACCGAAAGAAGCGAGGTGGGTCATCGTCGCAGCGGAATCGGAATAGCGTTCATAGATTTCGCAGGTAGATCCATCTTCACTGATGAACCATTCGTAATTCATCGCCCCCGGTTCATTGTTTTGTGTCGTTTCGATCATCTCGGCCATAAGTGTTTTAAAATTGTCTAACTCACCGTCTTTGATACCGACTTCCAGCATCCAATGTACGTTTTCATTCATTTGACATCTCCCCAAGAATCAACGTTTCAGGCAACCAATGACAATATAGCAACTCTGATGAAGAATTACGGGTTCACTTCTGGTTTACCTGACCTAAAAAGAAGCGAGTGCGTTTACAGCAGGGATCTATCAATCAAATTGCATTTATAAAATCCTACACCAATAATTGCCTTTATCTGCCTATGTGATTAATTCTCACCCAAGTCTGCTGATGGCTATAATCCGCCATCCGAATCGCCACGTCACCCAGTCTGTTTACGAGGCTAAAGCCGTCCAAAGTGGTTACGGTGAGTCAAATAATTATTTCTCTAGATAGGTTGACATTCTTATTTGATCTCCCCATCTCTCCCCCATGCGCTGCGGAAGACCGGCAGTTGCACGCTATTTTGCCTTGTGAAGATGGCTCCGGCGCGGTGGTGCCGTGACGGAGACCCGTCGGGACTGATGTGCCAAGGGACTTGGGGGCGTTGGGCCGGACGGTAGATAAACCCATACGGGTCGGGGGGGGCGACGCGTAAACGACGCCGTATGCCTATCCACCGCCGTCATTCCCGCGAAAGCGGGAATCCAGGGTGATGGGCAAGGCGGTTATGGCGCTGGATTCCCGCTTTCGCGGGAATGACAACGAGGGCGATGAAAATGGATACCTTATGGTGATGATTGGACACGGTATGCACCGAAATCGTCACAAAAGTGTCCAATCTAAGCCTTTGATTTCATTGATTTCGGTTCGGAGAGGTTAAGGAAAATGGATACCTTTGGACACCAATGGACACGGATGGATACGAAACGTACAGGATGAATGGCGAGGGGGCATGACACATCGGTCCCGCCGAGGATCGCGCATCGAAGATGCGCAATCATCCCCCGGAGGGAACTATCCGCGAACTCTGACGTCCAATGAAAGGTTGCTCTCCACATCGGGATGGCCGACCATAATTTTGGACCGTCGCGACTTAACGTCGCGACGCAAGCCAGAATCATCCCCCGGAGGGGGATATCGACTGGTTCCGTGGGAATTCGAACCGCTGTTAAACCCATCGGTCCCGCCAAAGGCCATGCATCAAAGATGCACGGCCTCCTCCCGGGGCCATCCCGGGACCTCACGCCTTAGTGTGGCGCACCGCCCGTCAACCTACCACTCCCCCGTATTCTCCATGGATGCCCAGGGTTCCGCCGGGGCCAGCGAGTCGCCTTCTTGCAGCAATTCGATGGAGATGCCGTCCGGTGAGCGGACAAATGCCATGCGGCCATCGCGCGGCGGGCGGTTGATGATGACGCCGCCATCCATCAGGCGTTGGCAGCTCTCATAAATATTCTCGACGCGAAACGCCAGGTGGCCGAAGTTCCGTCCACCGTCATAATCTTCCGGATCATAATTATAGGTGAGTTCGACTTCCGCATCGGGCGTTTTTTCGGCGGCGACGAAAACCAGCGAATATTTGTGCTCGGGCCGATCAATGCGGCGGGTTTCCACGAGGCCCAGGTGGTCGCAATAGAATTTCAGCGATTCGTCCAAATCCGTGACCCGGACCATGGTGTGCAGATATCTCATGAACGGCAGTCCTCCTCAGGTTGGCGCGGAGAATATCACGCGGTTTCGCGCTTGGCGACCCAGGTTGAGCATGTGACCATGCGGGTCAGATGACCGAAAGCCAGCTTCCTCCCGGCATTCACCCGGCCCGCCCCTGGCTTATGTGGGCGGCCGGCTGCAGCCTGTTCTTCTACGTGTTTATGCAACGCACAGCGCCCAGCGTCATGACCAGCGAACTGATGCGCGATTTTGACGTTACGGCGACGGCGCTTAGCAATTTGTCGGCATTCTATTTCTGGTCCTATGTGATCGTGCAAATTCCGGTAGGGCTTGCCGTTGACCGGTGGGGGCCACGTCGATTGCTATCATGGGCGGCGGCCGTGGGCGGGGCCGGCGGGTTCATGTTTGCAAGCGCCGATACCCTGGTCGTCGCTTCCATCGGCCGGTTGCTGGTCGGTGCCGGCGGTGGTGTCGTGTTCGTGTGCACATTAAAGATCGTCACCGATTGGTTCCCGTCGCGCCGACTTGCCATGTTGACCGGTGGCCTAATGATGATCGGTATGATCGGCGGTGTCGCCGGCCAGGCGCCCCTCGCCATTGCCATGGAATCCTATGGTTGGCGGACGACCATGGGTGCCGGTGGGTTGATGGTTCTGCTGCTTGCCTTCGTTGCCTGGTTCGTCGTTCGCGACCGGCCCATCACCGGGGCGGCAAGCGGGACCGGCCAATCCATACTGGCCGGCCTTGGCCGTTGCTTGCGGCGGCCGCAAACCTGGCTGGTGGCGGCCTACATGCTGTTCCTGCTGCCGCCTATGTTCGCCTTCGGCTCCCTCTGGGGGGTTCCCTATTTGATGCAAATCCACGGCTTCGAGCGCCCCGACGCCGCCTTCGCCGTATCGCTGATTTTGATCGGCTGGGGCGTCCTGGCGCCGGCGGTTGGCTGGCTGTCGGACCGTTGGGGCCGTAGGAAGCCTCCGATGATTGCCGCGGCAGTCGCCAATTGCCTGACCATGGCGGCGCTGTTCTATGTGCCCGGTCTGTCAACGATGGCGGTCTATGGCATTCTCATGGTCAACGGCATCTTTTCCGCCGGCATGGTCGTCAGTTTCGCCACCGGCCGCGAGCACAACGATTTTCGCGACGCCGGCGCCGCCATGGCGATCGTCAATGTCGGCGTGATCGGATCCGGCGCCATTGCGCAGCCGTTGGTCGGCTGGCTGTTGGATTTGCACTGGAGCGGCGGCACGGCCGGCGGCATCCGGGTCTACGATCAGGCCGCCTATGACGGCGCGTTTTGGGTATTCCCGGCCAGCTGTGCGGTGGCCACCGTGCTGGCCCTAATGATCCGTGAAACCCGGGCGCGGGCTCAGGTTGATCCGGCGTGATCGGGGCGGAGATCGGGTGCGTCTATGTTGCCGCGGGTTGGGTCGCATTCGCCGCGCCAAGCGGCCGACGTCGAGGTAACGCCGTTCAACAATTCCCATTGCCGCAGCGCCACGCGAAAGGCCGTTCGGGCGTGCCGACTGCTTGGGACAGCGGCCGCGTCGGGCTCAGCCTTTGCGTCCAGCAGTTGCCACGCCAGGCGTTTGGCATCCGCAAGTAACGTTGGCGCATGGTGGTCGATCAATTGTTGAAAGTCGTCAAAGGCCGCCCGGTCGAAATCTTTTAGGCTGCCGTCGCCCGTTCTCAACGGATGCGGCGGGTAAAAGGCCAGCGCGATCGACCAGCCCTCGGGCACGGGAATATTAGCGGCCTGTTCCCGGCCGCGCCCCAGTAGCGCCGGCAGCACATGGGTGTGCGGTCCCAGGGGTGTGATGCCGCCGCTTTCCGGGATTTCCTGAGCAACCTCGATGCGGCCGAGCCGGGAGCAAAAAACCCGTGTCGGATCAGCTCGCTTGATGGCCGCGACCGTGGCGGGCGGCAGATCGAGGAACGAGGTTCCTTGCGTTGTCCGCAAGGCGGTGATCAACGTCGAATTATTCGTGCGGACACAGACGTCAATGTGGGGGAGACCGAAACCCAGGTCGAATCCGATTTCACCGACGCCATCCAAAAGGGCGTCATTATCGTCGGCCAAGTCGGTGACACCCGCCCGGCTGTTTAAAGACGCGATCTTGTCCGGCAGGCAGACCATGACCCCTTGGCTCCAGGCCGAGGGTATTTTTGAGATGGTTTCATAGGGAATCAGGCGAATTTCGGCATGGTCATGGATGCGGATACCGCCGCGGTCCGTTACCGCGCTGATCCAGCCTTCGCCTTCGTCAAACCGCACGGTTTCGCCGGCGTTGCGGTGAAACTCCGCAATCGCACCGAAGGTGCCTAATGACCAAGAGGTCGCGGGGTCTTTAAGATACCGTGACAGGATCGCGAAATTCGTTTTCATGGCGCGATCCTAACGTGCTGGCGGCCGCCCGCAAACATCGACGAAAGCATTGACGCCCGCCCGCCGGCCAGGGACCATGTCTCAAGGAGAGGAACCATGCCAGACCATCCCGACGGCATCGCGGCGCCAAGATTTATCGGCATTCCGACCTTCATGCGCGCGCCCTATGCGGCAGAGATTGCCGACGTCGACATTGCCCTGGCCGGCGTGCCCTATGACGGCGGGGTGACCAATCGGCCTGGTGCGCGTCACGGCCCCCGGGAGATGCGCAACCAGTCCAGTTTCATGCGTGGTATTCACCATGTTTCAAAGATCAACCCCTTCGAAGCCTGCCGGGTCGCCGATGTGGGCGACGTGCCGTTTCAGCAGTCCCACGTGCCTGAGAAGGCCATGGTGGAGATCGAGGCGTTCTTTGCGCAAATCCATGCGTCTGGTGCGCTGCCCTTGTCGGCCGGTGGAGATCATTCCATCACGCACCCGATATTCCGCGCCATCGCGTCCCCCGAAGCCCCCATCGGAATGGTTCACGTGGATGCCCATACGGATACCTGGGACGCCTGGCAGGGCAATAAATTCAATCACGGCGCGCCGTTTCGCCGGGCCGTTGAAGACGGTGTTCTGGACCCGAAGCGCACCGTGCAAATCGGCATCCGCGGGCCGCAGAACGTTCATGACGGTTGGAATTTCTCCCGCGACAGCGGCATGCGGGTGATCTTCATGGAAGAGTTTACGGCCTTGGGCGTCGACGCGGTTATCAACGAGGCCCGGCGGGTCGTCGGCGGCGGGCCGACCTACATCTCCTTTGATGTCGATGGCCTGGACCCGGTCTATGCGCCAGGCACCGGGACGCCCGAGGTTGGCGGCATCACCACGGTGGAGGCTCAATCCCTGCTGCGCGGACTGCGAAACCTGAACTTGGTTGGCGGCGATGTGGTCGAAGTGGCGCCGCCTTTTGATCCGTCCGGCAACACGGCCCTGGTCGGCGCCACCATCATGTATGAAATTCTTTGTCTGCTGGCGGAGGTCGTGGCGGCCCGACGTTAAGCCGCCTCCGCCTTCGCCGCCTCCCAGGCCAGCATGGCGTGTTTGCGTTCCGCGCCCCAGCGGTAGCCGGTCACCGCGCCGGTTTCGCGGATCACCCGGTGACACGGAATCAAAAAGCCGATGCGGTTGGCGCCGCAGGCCGTGCCGACGGCCCGGGCGGCGCTGGGATGGCCCAGACGGCCGGCCAAATCACCATAGGACGTCACGGTGCCGCTGGGCACCCGCAGCAAGGCTTCCCAGACCTTGGTTTGAAAGGGCGTGCCGCGCATCAGCACCGATAGGGGCTGCGCGGCGTTGTCTGTTGCTGAAAAGACCTGGCTGGCGATCGGTGCCGTGGCTGATTGATCAATCTGCCACAGCGCCTTGTCCCAACCTTTCATTTGCTCGGCCAGGGCGGCGTTGCGGCCCGTTTCCGTAACAAACCCAAAACCCGCCACGCCGCGCGCGCTCAACACGACGATGCATTCACCGAAGGGACTGGCATGGAAGCCGTAAAGGAAATCCATGTCCTGCCCGCGGCGCTTGTATTCACCCGGCGTGACGCCGTCGACGCTGACGAAAAGATCGTGCAGGCGGCTGGGGCCGGAAAGCCCTGCGTCGAAGGCCGCGTCCATGACGCTGACCGAGGCATCCAGACGTTCTTTCGCCGCCGACAGGGTCAGGTGTTTCAGGAACTTTTTCGGACTGACACCGGCCCAGCGGGTGAAGATGCGTTGGAAGTGATGCGGGCTGAGACCGCTGACGGCGGCTACGTCGTCCAGTTCCGGTTGATCTTCGCGGTGGTCGACCAGGTAATGAATGGCGTCGGCGACCCGTTGGTAATCGTCGGCGCCTGTATGGTGTGTGTTTTGATTGCTCATCATGAACCCACTTTAGCGCCATCGAATGGGCGGCGACCACCCGATCCTTGTGGTCTCGTGTATGCCCTGAGTTGACCGCCATCAAGTATGTAAAACCACGCACGTCTTGACTCTGGTTAAGTCGTTGGATCTTTCGCTGGTCGACAATGCGGGCCGAAGACACAGAGATAAGTTATGGAATCATTCAAATACCGTGTCCGAATAGGGGGTTGTGCATACCGTGAAGAGTCGAGACAATCCCCGTTCAGTCACGTTTTAATTTGTACAAGACCGGGAGGACAAAGTGACTAAAAGGAAAACACAATTTACCCGCCGTTCCGTTTTGGCCATGGCTGGTGCGGGCGCCGGCGTTGCCGCCGCCGCCACGACATTTCCGACCCGATTTGCCATCGGCGCTCAGGCAAAGGTGAAAATCGGCACCCTGTTGCCCTATTCGGGTACCTATACGCGCCTCGGCCAGGCGATCACCAACGCCATGGAACTGGCCTTTGCCCAGGGCGGCGGCAAGCTCGGCGGACGCGATATCGATCTGGTGAAGATCGATAGCGAAGCGAAGCCGCCGAAGGCCGCCGATTTGACCAACAAACTGATCAACCAGGAAAAGGTCGATTTCATTGTCGGCCCGGTGCATTCGGGCGTCGCCATGGGCATGGCGAAGATCGCCCGCGAGGAAGGCACCATGATGGTGGTTCCCAATGCCGGCGCCAATCAGGTCACCGGCCCGTTTTGCTCACCTAACATTTTCCGCACATCGTTTTCCAACTGGCAGCCCGGCCATCCCATGGGCAAGGTTCTGTTGGATGAGGGCAAGAAGAACGTCGTGCTTTGCTATTGGGCCTACGGCGCGGGCAAGCAGTCGGCGCAGGGCTTCAAGGACGGCTTCGTGCCGCATGGCGGTAACGTCATCAAGGAAATCGGCATTCCCTTCCCGAAGGTCGAATTCCAGTCGGCACTGACGGAAATCGCCTCCATCAAGCCCGACGCCGTCTATGTGTTCTTCGCCGGCGGCGGCGCCGTGAAATTCGTCAAGGATTGGGCGGCCGCCGGTCTGAAGGGTAAGATCGAACTGACTGGGGCGGGCTTCCTCACGGAAGGCGTCACCAAGGCGCAGGGCGCCGCGGCGGAAGGCATCCGCACGACGCTGCATTACGCCGATACCCTGGACCTGCCGGCCAACCATGCCTTCCGGGCCGCCTACAAGAAGGCCTACAACAAGGAAGCCGACGTCTTCGCCGTGCAGGGCTTCGACACCGGCCTGTTGATCCGCGCCGGCCTTGATGCCGTCGGTGGTGACATGGGGGCAAAGAGTGCCATGATCAAGGCCATGGAAACCGCCTCGATTGATTCGCCGCGCGGCGCCTGGACCATGTCCAAAGCCCACAATCCGGTACAGAATTTCTATCTGCGCCAAGTGAAGAACGGTGTGAACGAAGTGGTGAAGATTGCCGCGGCGAACCTCTCCGATCCGGCCAAGGGCTGCAAAATGTAGTTCCAAGCCTGATGAGAAATCGAATGCGAAGACCACGGATTTCTTGAGTCCGTGGTCTTCTCTTTTATGATCCCCCGACGTTCACTCCGCAGCGATTGAGCAACAACAAGCGTTAGGTGACGACCTGCCATGGACTGGCTGTTTCTGCTGATCCAAACACTGAACGGCATCCAGTATGGTTTGCTGCTGTTTCTTATCGCCAGTGGCCTGACCTTGGTGTTCGGGATCATGGGGATCATCAATCTGGCGCACGGGTCGTTTTACATGATCGGCGCCTACTTGGCGTTCTCCTTCACTCAGATGACGGGCAGTCTGCCGCTCGCCATCATACTTGGAATTCCCGTGACATTGGTCCTGGGGTTGGTGATCGAAAAATTTTTCATCGTTCACCTGTATCACCGCGACCATCTGCAACAGGTCCTGCTGACCTTCGGCTTGATCCTGATTTTTAACGAACTGCAGTTGATCATCTGGGGCGGCGACCCGAACGGTGTGCCCATCCCGCAGGCGCTTTCCGGATCCGTCCCCATTTCCGATACCCTGAGCTATCCGGTCTATCGGATTTTTCTGTCCGTCGCCTGTCTGGTGATCGCCGGATTGTTGGCCTTCGTCATCCAGAAAACCCGCCTCGGCATGCGGGTGCGGGCCGGCGCGTCGAACCGGGAAATGACCGAAACATTGGGGATTAACATCCGCCTGCTTTATGCGGTGGTGTTTTCCGTCGGCGTCACCCTGGCCGGCGTTGCCGGCATGTTGGCGGCGCCCGTGGAGACCGTTTATCCGGGCATGGGTGAACAGATATTGATCATCTCATTCGTCGTCGTCGTGATCGGCGGCATCGGATCGGTGAAGGGGGCGTTTCTGGGCGCCCTGGCGATCGGGCTGGTGGATGTATACGGCCAGGTCTATTTGCCGGAAATAGCCAGTGTTGCGGTTTATGCACTGATGGCCGCGGTTCTTTTGTGGCGCCCGGCGGGCCTGTTTGGGCGGTCTTAGGTATGGTCAATCTGCCGACACGGAAGGTGATCGTGGCGCTGGTGATCTTGATCGCCGCGCTCGCCCTGGTGCCGATCTCCGGCGATAAATACTGGATCAAGCTGGTCACCCGGATGCTGGTGCTGGGCATCTTCGCCATGAGCCTGGATATCTTGGTCGGCTACACGGGATTGGTCAGTTTCGGACACGCGGCATTTTTCGGTCTGGCCGGCTATGTCGTGCATTTGATTTCGCCAGAGGATGAGGCCGTCAATATGCTGTGGGCGTTGCCGCTGTGTCTGATGGTAACCGCGGTGACCGCCGCCGCCATCGGCGCGCTTTGTGTGCGCACCCGGGGAATTTACTTCATCATGGTGACATTGGCCTTCGCCCAGATGCTGTTTTATCTGTTCCACGATTCGGATTTTGCCGGCGGTTCCGATGGCGCCTATGTCTATGTGAAACCGGTGCTCACACTGGGCCAATGGTTAATCGTCGATCTGGGCGGTCAGGCGACGCTGTATTTTGTCAGTCTGGCCAGTTTGGTGGCGATTTATATCTTGTTGGTCATCGTCATGCGTTCACCCTTCGGCAAGGTCATCCAGGGCATCAAAATCAACGAACACCGCATGCAGGCCCTCGGTTACAACGTCTATCTGTACAAGCTGGTCAGTTTCACATTGGCCGGCACGCTGGCCGGGTTTGCCGGATTTCTGTTCGCCAGCATCGATGGGTTCGTGTCGCCGGAGTTGCTGGGCTGGCAGGAATCAGGGACCGCCCTGGTGATGGTAATCCTGGGCGGCATGGGCACTTTGTTCGGGCCGGTTCTGGGTGCCATTGCCCTGTTGGGCGTTGAGGAGTTGTTCCGCGACCGGGCCCTGTTCGGGTTCATGGCCAGCCATTGGCAAATCCTCATGGGCGCTTTCGTCATTGCCGTCGTGTTGTTCTTCAACAACGGGCTCGGCGGGTTGCTGCTGAGCCTGGCCGGCCGCCGGAAAGGCGAACGCTGATGGCTGCCGCTGTTCTCAGGGCCGAAGATGTGAGCAAGAGCTTCGGCGGCCTGCGGGCGGTCCACAATGTCAACTTGGCCTGTGAGATGGGGCAGGTGCATGCGGTCATCGGTCCTAATGGGGCGGGCAAGACGACGTTGATCAATCTGCTGTCCGGTGACCTGACACCCAGCGCTGGGCGGATCATCTTCCGGGACCATGACATCACGTCGCTCGCGGCGCATCGGGTGTCGCGGTTGGGGATTGGACGCAGCTATCAGCGCACCAACATCTTCCCCGACTTCACCTGTTGGCAAAACTGCTGGCTGGCCGGACAGTCAAGGGAGGCATCGTCCTTGCGGTTTTTCAAGCCAGCCAATGCGGGTTTGGCGGCCCGTGGGCGGGCGGAAAATGCCTTGCGCACGGCCGGGCTGGAAGGCCGCGCCGACGTGACGGCAACGGACATCAGTTATGGCGAACAGCGCCAACTTGAGATCGCCATGCTGCTGGCCATGGAGCCCGACGTCCTGTTGTTGGACGAGCCCCTGGCCGGCATGGGCGTCGAGGAATCGGCCCAGGTCATCAATCTCATCCGGCAGTTGGCAACGGACCATTGCGTCGTGCTGATCGAACACGACATGGATGCCGTGTTCGCCGTCGCCGACATCTTGACGGTGATGGTGGACGGAGAAATCCTGGAAAGCGGAACGCCGGAATCAATCCGTGACAGCCAACGGGTCCGGGAAGCCTATCTGGGCGATGAACAGGTGGCGGGCGGGAGCGCGTCGTCATGAGCGCGCCGCTTATTCGACTGGAAGGCGTCCAAACCTTCTATGGGGCCAGCCATGTCCTGCGCGGCGTCGATATGACACTGGAGCCGGGCGCGTGCCTCAGCCTCATGGGCCGCAACGGCATGGGCAAGACGACGACCCTGAAAACCATCATGGGCCTGGTCCGGCCGCAGAGTGGGTCCGTCAAGATTATGGGCATGGACGGGACGGCCATGGCGCCGCACGCCATTTCCCAGGCCGGCGTCGCATACGTACCGGAAGAACGCGGTATCTTTCCGAACCTGACGGTCGCCGAAAACCTATCCATGGCGGCCCGGCCGGGGCGCCATGGCCGCGAAGACTGGACCTACGGCCGGGGTATGGAACTGTTTCCACGCCTCGCCCAGCGCCGCGATCACTGGGGCAACAATCTCTCAGGCGGCGAACAACAGATGCTGACCATCGGCCGCGCCCTTTTGACGAACCCCGACGTGTTGTTGCTGGACGAGGCGACGGAGGGCCTGGCGCCGCTGATCCGCGAAGAGATTTGGTCGGTAATCCGTGTCATCAAGGCCGCCGGGATCGCGTCGGTCATTGTCGACAAGAACGTCGGCAAGCTGATGGACCTGGCCGATCATCATATGATCTTGGTCAAAGGCGAGGTGGCTTTTGTCGGCGCTGGTGATGAAATGGCCGCCGACCCCGACCGGCTGCACCGGCTGCTGGGGGTTTAAGCTTCGGGGATCGTCCGGGACCGGATGATGGTGACGGTGGAGCACGTTGTCGCCGAACTGCCATGCTGGTTCCGGAGATCATGACCCACCTTCAATATGCCCCGATCCGGTTTGCTGCTTGAGCGCCGGGCTTCCAAGATGGTGATGTGATTGGTCAGCGTGTCGTCCGGATAGACCGGGGCCAGCCAGCGCACATCATCCATGCCGGGGCCGCCGAATGACACATCGCCATCCAGGAAACCAGCCTCCGTGAACAGGCGGAAAGCCAGGGCGACGGTCTGAAACCCGCTGGCGATAATACCATCGAACGGCCCGTCCGTGGCGGCATAGTCTTCGTCAATGTGGATGGGCTGGGTGTCATAAGCGCGGGCAAATGCGATGATCTCGCGGCGCGATAAGGTATAGGGCCGCGAGATCATCATCTCGCCCTCCGCGTAATCCTCCAGATAGCGGCCTTCGCCTCTTTCTTCGCTCATGGTGGTGTCCTCAATCCCTTGATGAAGGCCTTCATCTCGCGCAATACGATCTTCGGCTGGTCGCGGTGCGGGGCATGGCCGCAGTCCGGCAGCTTCAACAATTGAACGGGCCCGGCGGCCGTTGCGGCAATCCCGTCGATCTGAGCCATGGTGCCATATTGGTCCGTTTCGCCTTGGATGGCCAGAATCGGCGCCTTCACGCGGCCGACAATGTCCTCAATGTTCCAGGCGCGGAAATCCGGTTCCAGCCAGATATCATTCCAGCCGCGAAAGGCCTGTTCCGGGTCCTTGTGGTAGCGGCCGAGCCTCCGGACAAGGTCGCCCGACCGGAAGGTTTCCCTAGCCTGTGCGATGGCATCGACACAAATATCTTCGACAAATATGTGCGGCGCTTCAACGATTAGGCCGGCGACGGGATGATCGGCCGCATGGATCAGTGCGATCGAGCCGCCGTCGCTGTGGCCGACCAACAAGGGCCGTTGAATGGCCAACGCCGACAACAAGGCCGGCAGGGTGCGGCGCGCCTCGTCGTGCATGAAATCTGTCGTGTAGGGATCGGACCGCGGCGCCGAATTGCCATAGCCGCGGCGCGAATAGACAATTGCCGCCAGCTTAGTGACGCCGGCCAATTGACCCGGGAAATTCCGCCACATGGCGGCCGATCCCAAGCCTTCGTGCAAAAACACCAGCGTTGGGCCGTCCGCATCACCAGCATAGCGGTGCACCTCCAGCACGGCACCGTCGGCATCGACGAAGGATATCTCATCGGCGCCGTGTGCGCCGTCGCTGGATGTCATGGATCAGGCGTTCTCGCGAAGTTTGTATCGCTGGATTTTGCCCGTCGCGGTCTTCGGCAACTCATCAATGAATTCGATCCAGCGCGGATACTTGTAATCGGCCAGCGTCTGGCGGACCGAGGCTTTCAACTCGTCGGCCAGATCATCGGATGCGGCCTGATCCTGCTGCAGGACGACGAAGGCTTTCGGTTTGATCAATGCGTCGGCATCCGGATGGCCGACCACGGCGGCCTCCAAAACCGCGTCGTGGGCGATCAACGCGCCTTCCACTTCAAAGGGCGAGACATAGATGCCGCCCACCTTCAACATGTCATCGGACCGCCCGCCGTAAATGTAATAGCCCTCGTCATCGATAAAATATTTGTCGCCGGTGACGGTCCAGCGGCCTCGGAAGGTATCGCGGCTTTTATCGCGCTGGTTCCAATACATGATGGCGCCGCTGGGACCGTTGACCTGCAGGTTTCCCAATTCGCCTTGCGCCACCTCCGCACCGTCCTCATCAACAATCCGCAACTCATAACCCGGCACTGCTTTGCCGCTGCAATTGGGACGCACATCGCCTTGGTGGTTGGTCAGGAAAATGTGCAGCATTTCCGTGCTGCCGAGGCCGTCCAGGATGTCGCATCCCATGCGTTCCTGCCACCGGGTCAGCAGATCGCCGGGCAACGCTTCACCGGCCGAGACGCTGAGGCGGAGATTGGTCTCACCGGGAGCGGGCAGGTCGTCGCCAGCCAACAGCATGGCATAAAGTGTCGGCACACCATAGAAGACGCTGGGCTGGTGGTCGCGCAGGATGGCCGATACCGCGTCCGGCGCCGGCGGGCCTTCCAACAATACCGCCGTGGCGCCGACGGCGAAGGGAAAGGTCAAGCCATTGCCCAGGCCGTAGGCGAAGAACAGCTTGGCGGCCGAATAGACGACGTCTGTCTCGGTGAGGTCCAGTGTTGGGATGGCATATAGATCAGCGGTGGCCAGAAGATGAGCGTGCAGGTGCACCGCGCCCTTGGGCATTCCCGTGGTGCCCGACGTATACAGCCAAAAACACATGTCATCGGGCCGGGTGGCAGCGGTCTGGAATTCAGTGTCTGCGCCGGTCATCAAACTGCTCAGGGACTTGTGCGGCCCGCCGTCGCCGCCGGAGACGATGACATTCTGCAAGTTCTGATGATCATCCAAGTGGGCCTCAAAAGCTCTCAATAGGTCGCCGGAGACCACCAAAGCCCGGGCCCGGCTATCGGCCAGGATAAAGTCGTAGTCCTTTTCCGTCAGCCGCGTGTTGATGGGAATGGGAACGACACCGGCAAGAATGGCGCCCAGGAAACAAGTCGGAAAATCCACCGTGTCGTGGAGGCACAAAACGATCCGCTGTTCGGCTTGCACGCCCAATTCCGTCAGCACATTGGCGAAAGTGCGGGCCCGAGAATTGATCTCCGCATAGGTATAACGGCCGCCCGAGTCGATGACGGCGATATTGTCGGCGCGACCGTTCGTCAGGTTGCGGCCGATCAAATCTTCGGCGGCATTATAGAGGCCGCCGGCGGTTGTCTGGATGGTCATCTGTCGCTCCCCGAGATCCGTCTCCGACCCCTGTGATGGCGTCAACGGCGTCACGTTTTTAACAGGTGAGCCGCTAATTCAGCAAATACGCAACATTTGTAGTGGAAGTATAATGCATATTCGGTGTAGTAAAAGAAGTATTGCAGATCATTTCTTTAACAAGGGACAAGCCCGGGTATGGACGAACAGGCCGACAGGGCACCGCGGCGCAAGCGCCAAGCTCCCGGACAGGCGCCCGGCAACCACAGCCTGGATGACTTTCTTGCCGAGATCGGCGGCCGGGTTCGTGAGGCCCGCGCCAAGCGCGGCATGACACGGCGCATTCTGGCCAATGATTCAGGTGTTTCGGAGCGTTATCTGGCAAAACTGGAAGGCGGCACGGCCAATCCGTCGGCGGCCGTGTTGCGCCAACTGGCCCAGGCCATGGACTACCCCATTGCCGATTTCGTGCCAGGCGCCCAAGGCGTGCCCAATGGGATGGAGGCGGTTGTCGGGCAGTTGCGGACCATCGGTGTTGACCGCATGGCGGAGGCAGCCTCCCTGTTGGCAGCCAATTTCGGAGCCGGAACCAAGATTGACCGGGCCCGGCGAATCGCATTGATTGGTTTGCGCGGCGCTGGAAAATCAACACTGGGGCGGCGCTTGGCAGAATCACTTGATGTAGTATTCGTTGAGTTGAACCGGCTGGTGGAGCAGGATTATGGCGCCAGCGTCGGGGAATTGTTGGCGCTTTCCGGCCAGCCGGCATTTCGCCGCCATGAGCTGCGTTGCTTGGAGAAAACCATTGCCGGGCACGAGGCCGTCGTCATCGCCACGGGCGGCGGGATCGTCACGGAACCCCAGACCTTCGATATGCTGTTGCGCCATTGCCACTGTATCTGGCTTCAGGCGAAGCCCGACGACCACATGAGCCGGGTCATGGCGCAGGGCGACCTGCGGCCGATGGCAAGGAACAGGGAGGCCATGAAGGACCTGAAATCAATCCTGGCGGCGCGAACGCCCCTCTATGAACGTGCTGTCGCCACATTTAACACCAGTGGCCGGGATGAAAATGCCTGTGCCGACGCCTTGCTGAGCCTAAGCCGCAAATTGATTGGTTGACTTGATTTGCGTCAAGTGCATTATAGTGCATCTTTTGCGATGAAAGCGATCTCACCATGACCGATGCCATTCTTTACGACCGCCATCCGGACAGCTACCGCCATTGGTCCCTCGATGTCGATGGCGCCGTCGCGACGCTGACCCTGACCATCGACGAAGACGGCGGGCTGATGCCCGGTTACAAGCTGAAGCTCAATTCCTACGACCTAGGCGTCGATATGGAGTTGTATGACGCATTGCAACGCCTGCGGTTTGAACATCCGCAAGTCCGATCCGTCATTGTCACCAGCGGCCTGGCGCGCATGTTCTGTGCGGGCGCCAATATTTACATGCTGGGCCAGTCGAGCCACGGCTGGAAGGTCAATTTCTGCAAATTTACCAACGAAACCCGCAACGGAATCGAGGACACCAGCCGCCATTCCGGCATCAAGTTCATCGCAGCACTCAACGGTACGACAGCCGGCGGCGGTTATGAACTGGCCCTGGCCTGTGACGAGATCTGGCTGGTCGACGACCGGTCCAGTGCCGTCAGCCTGCCGGAAGTGCCGTTGCTGGGCGTTTTGCCGGGCACCGGCGGCCTGACCCGGGTGGTCGACAAGCGCCGGGTACGCCGCGACCTGGCCGATGTCTTCTGCACCAGCGAGGAGGGTGTGCGCGGCAAGCGCGCAAAGGCCTGGGGCTTCGTCGATGAAATCGCGCCGCCGCAACAATTTATGGACAAGGTGCGTGCTCGTGCCACGGAACTTGCCGGTGAGGAGGGCGGCGAGGAAGGTGTGCCGCTGACCCCCTTGAACCGAACCATCGATGAGGCCGGCTACCACTACACATGGGTTGATGCCGTCGTTAACCGGGACGCCCGCACCGCCACGTTGACGGTTCGCGCGCCAACAGAGGCCGTGCCGGAGACGGTTGACGAGATCGTCGCCCAGGGTATGGAATTCTGGCCCTTGGCCATGGCCCGTGAACTGGATGACGCCATTTTGATGCTGCGCACCAGTGAAGACGAAGCCGGTGTAATCTTATTGAAGACCGAAGGCGCCGTGGCCGCCGTTCTAGCCGCCGACAAGGCTTTGGCGGCCAACGCCGACCATTGGTTCGTGCGCGAAACTATTGGCATGATCCGGCGCACCTTGGCGCGCTTGGATGTGTCGTCGCGGAGCCTGTTTGCGATCATCGATGAAGGTTCGTGCTTCGCCGGAACCTTGTATGAGTTGGCCCTGGCCGCCGACCGCAGCTACATGCTCGACATCCCCGAAGAGGAGGGAACCCCGTCGGCCATCGCGCTTTCGGACATGAATTTCGGCCCCTTGGAGATGGTCAACGGCGAAAACCGCCTGACCGTCCGGTTCGGCGGCGACGAACAGAAGTTGGCCGCCCTGGCCCGCGAGGTGGGCCAAACCTATGCGGCCCAGGAGGCGGAAGAGGCAGGTCTGGTGACCTTTGCGCCGGACGATATCGACTGGGATGACGAGATCCGCATCGCCGTCGAGGAACGCGCCAGCCTGTCGCCGGACGCGCTGACCGGCATGGAGGCCAACCTGCGCTTCGCCGGCGCAGAAAATGTCGCCACCAAGGTCTTTGGGCGCCTGTCGGCCTGGCAAAACTGGATATTCAACCGGCCCAACGCCGTCGGCGAGAAGGGCGCGCTTAAACAATTCGGCTCGGGTTCGAAACCGAGCTTCGATTGGAGGAGAATATAGGAAATGGCCATCGATTATCAGGAGAAGATCCCGAACAACGTTGATCTCGGCAGTGACCGAAAATTGCAGCGCGCGCTGGAGCATTGGCAACCGCGCTATCTGGATTGGTGGAATGAACTGGGGCCCGAGGGCTTTCAATCTCGGGACGTCTACTTGCGCACCGCCATCAACGTCGGTGCCGACGGTTGGGCGCACTTCGACCATGTGAAGATGCCCGACTATCGATGGGGCATCTTTCTGGCCGAGGCGAACCCCGACAAGACCATCGGATTTGGCGACGAAATGGGTAAGCCCGTCTGGAACGATGTGCCGGGTGAGCACCGGGCCGCGCTGCGCCGCCTGATCGTCACCCAGGGCGACACCGAGCCCGCGTCAGTGGAACAGCAGCGCCTGTTGGGCCTGACCTGCCCGTCTTTGTACGACCTGCGCAACCTGTTTCAGGTCAATGTGGAGGAAGGCCGGCATCTGTGGGCCATGGTCTATCTGCTGCATGCCCACTTCGGCCGTACCGGACGTGAAGAAGCCGAAGATCTGTTGGAGCGCCACTCCGGCGATCCGGACAATCCGCGCATCCTCGGCACCTTCAACGAGCCCATCGATGATTGGCTGAGTTTCTTCATGTTCACCTATTTCACCGACCGCGACGGCAAGTACCAGTTGAAGTGTCTGGCGGAATCTGCCTTCGATCCCTTGGCCCGAACCTGTCAGTTCATGTTAACGGAAGAGGCGCACCACATGTTCGTCGGCGAGACCGGCATCGGCCGCATTGTCGAACGCACCGCCGATATCATGAAAGAGCTGAAGACCGAGGACCCGGAAACCCTGCGCGCCGCCGGGGTCATGGATCTTGGGTTGTTGCAGCGCTATGTGAACTTCTGGTTCTCGTCATGCCTGGACCTGTTCGGTGCCGACCAATCGTCGAACGCCGCTGGGTACTTCGCCACCGGCCTCAAGGGCCGTCCCGACGAAGCCAAGTTCGACGATCATTCGTGTACGGATACGGTGGAGATCATGGAAATTCCCGACGGCAAGGGCGGTGTCACCACCCAGGAAGTGCCGACCCGCAACGCCATGAATGAGATCACCCGAAATCTCTACGTCGGCGACTGCCAACGTGGCATGGACCGCTGGAACAAAACCATCGAAAAGGGCGGGTTCGACATCCGCCTGACGCTGCCCAGCAACCGCTTCCGCCGCGATATCGGCAGCTGGGCCGAGGTATGCACGGACCCGGCCGGCGACATCATCAGCGGTGAGGAATTCCAAAAACGCCAGTCCGAGTTCCTGCCGACGGAAGAAGACCGCGCCTATGTCAAAAGCCTCATGAAGCCGGTCACCGAACCCGCCAAGATGGCCGGCTGGATCGCCGCGCCGAGGCGCGGCATTCATGGCCAGCCGTTGGATTACGAATACGTAAAACTGCACTAGGTAGACCGTTCCGCGCCTTCAAGCGCGCTGGATTTGTTCTCAATTCCAGGGCACCCATTGGCCATCGGGCGACCGGGTGCGAACAGCCACACGATACGGAATGCCAAGATCTGGCGTTCGCTGGCGTGCTTGCCCGGACGGTATAGAACACCGAGAAAAAGCCAGTGGTCTCGCGAAGATATTGATGCGGATGACGTCACAGTGCGAAGATGTCGGGGACATCCGCAAGCCGTTCGTCCACTCTGGCGGCTGGCCGCATACAGGGACACTGCGACATGCTACCCATCGACATTGGCGACTTCACGGTTTCCACCCCGGATGAAGGATGGCGGGACTACTATCACAAGGCCTGGCAGGACCTCTGCGACAAGGCGGTTGCGGCGATCGACGCGGGCCAATTCCAGAACGCCTTCCAGGCCGTCCGCTGGATCGAACGCAGCGAAGTGACCGACCAGCCGGCAGCGGATAAGGGCAGCCGGTTCCCCGGCGGCCGGCCGATGATGCGCGACAGTTCCTTTCGCGGTAACGGCTGCCTGGTGCCGCGGTTTTCCGATCCCGGTTATCCGGCATTGCTGGCCGATCTTATGGAGCATTGCGGCCCCTTCGACGCGGTCGTCGAGATCGGCAGCGGTTGGGGACGGAACCTGTTCGACATCTTCTATCACAGTGCTTGGCCGGGACCCTATTTCGGCGGTGAGCTGACCTCCGGCGGGCGGCAATTGGCGACGCGCCTGTCGCCCTTGGCGGGCGGCATGGAGGTCTCTTTCCACGCCTACGACCACACCCAGCCCGATTTGTCGTTTATCGGCGCACGGCAAAACGTGCTGGTCTATTCGGTGCATTCCCTGGAACAGGTGGCGATGCTGGGTGATGATTTCTTTGACCGGCTGTGCAGCTTCGCGCCCAAGATGACCGGTGTCCACATCGAACCCTTCGGCTTTCAGATCGAACAGCCCGGCCCCTTAACCCAACAGCACGCGGTGGTGAACCGCGAGCGGGGTTGGAATCAAGACTTCGCGAAGACCCTGCATTCGGCCCAGGACAGGGGAATCGTTCAGATCGACAGCATCGCCGCGGAAATCTTCCTCTCTTCGGATATCACCAACCCCTCGTCCTTCGCCATGTGGACGTCGGCCTAATGCGTCGGTTTCAATTAGCTAGTAATTTATGGGTTCATCCGATGCTAAACGCCAGAATACGGCTGATTTCCGTCAACGACCGCCCCGACTGGCGTTGCCATTCGTTGAAGGCGTCCTGAACGGCCGTAAGGCTTTTTTGCGACGTCGGCGTCTTGTCGACCACACCCTCGGCGATCAACCGCGCCGTCACGTCCTTCGACAGGATGAAACTGTCGACGTTCATGAAACGCAGGAAATAAGACCCGGTGTTGCCGCCAAGCCGGGCACCGCGCTTCTTCAACAGGGCCAGCAAGCCGATGTAATCCGCCGCCGGCCAGCCGCCGAAAAACTTGCCGGCGCTACCGTGTTCCGCCGCCAGTTCATTGACGAACTGGGCGTTCTGCTGAACGGCGCGGATTTTCCGGCCATTGCGGACAATCCGCTTGTCCGACACCAGTCGTGCCAAGTCGTCGTCATTGAGCATTTCGCACCGGCCCGGATCGAAGCCCTCGAAAGCGTCCTCGAAGCCCGGCCACATGTTATCGACGACCTTCCAATTGAAGCCGGCCTGGAAGATGCACCGTGTCATCATCGCCAGCCAGCGGTCATCCGGCACGGCGGCCAGGGCATTCGGTGATTTCGGCGCCCCGTGTGTGTTCAGCAACGGTTTCAGATTGCCCTTGCGGTCGACGGCGATAGCCAGAATTTCATCAAATGAGCGCATTCCATGACCTCCTTCGGCAGCGTCCGCACCAGCTTCAGTACTGGATGACGCGGATTGGCATCGGGAAAGAAGTCCCTCGCCCGGTTGTTCGTTGTACCGGCGTCGTTGAAAGTGTTCACCTAGTCGGAACGGCGGACAACCGATCCCATCCGCCGACATATCAACGTCAAAGGCGCTAGCGTAATTCTTTCCAACGGTCCTGCAAGATGGATACCATAGGCCTGGGAACGAAGATTGTCCGGAGACGTCGTGTCGTGTTTCGGACGGTGCGGTTCCGAATGAAATCGCGATATTTGAGGAAGGCGGACCATGCAGCAAAAACTAGAGCGTATCGGATGGATCGGCATGGGGCGAATGGGTTACCCCATGGCCGACCGGCTGGTCGGCGCCGGACATGATGTCCGGGTCTGGAACCGGACGAAGGCAAAGGCGGAACCCCTGGCTGAGCGGGGTGCGACGGTCGTCGAAAACCTTAACGATCTGGCCGGGGTCGATGTGCTTTTTACCATGGTATCCACGGGCCGCGATTTGGACCAGGTCTTGTTCGGCGACGGTGGCGTCGTTGCCAACGGCGGTGACGAGCGGCCGGGCATCTGCGTCGATTGCTCCAGTATCGGGGTCGACGAATCGGCTGAACTCCGGGCCCGGCTTGAAGCCCTGGGGACCGAGTATATGGCAGCCCCGGTGAGCGGCAACGGAAAGTGCGCCAAGGCCGGCAAACTGTCGGTTGTCGCTTCAGGTCCCGAGCCGGTTTTTAAACGCGTCCGCGGTTATCTCGGCACGATCGCCGGCAATGGCGTCGCCTATGTCGGCGAGGGCGAACTCGCCCGCATCTGCAAGATCGCCCATAATGTTTTCCTGGGCACGGTGATCCGCAGCCTCTCCGAGATCACGGTGCTCGCCGAGAAAGCCGGCGTGCCGCGCCATGCTTTCCTGGAATTCATGAACAACAGCGTCATGGGATCCATCTTCACCCGATATAAGACGCCGGCCCTGGTTAACCTTGATTGGACGACGACCTTTACGCCGGCCCTGCTGCGCAAGGACCTGGACCTCGGGCTCGAACTCGGGCGCACCTTCGACGTGCCGATGCCGGTCACGGCAACGACCCGTGAGGCCTTGCAGGCGCATTTCGGCGCTGCCCGGTTGAAGAATGACCCAGAGGCTTATTTGCAACAGGATTTTGCCGCCATTTTGGAGACTGTGGCGCTTGGTGCAGGGCTTTCCCTGGTCAGCGAGGACAAGCCGGTCAAGACCGGTCTTGAGCCGGCCCCCGACGAGACCTAGCCAACGCGGGCCATTTGCGCACACGCCATGGCGACGTGATTTCGCGAAGTATCCTGGAATTCCGCCGGATTTAATTCGTGTCTGGACACCGGTGCTGCGCTACCTGTTCTGGTCCCGGCGGCGCCAAAAATCGCTCAGGTCTTGAACCTCGCCTTCTTGACCCCCGCCATCTCGCACCAAAAATCGGCTAGGCCGGAGAAATCCTTGCCGCCCCACCCCGCCGCGCGGGCCAGGCTGAGGCTTTCGCGGGCCGCCGCGGCCATGGGCATGGGGACATTGCCTTGGTTGGCGGACTCGACGATTAGCGACAGGTCCTTATGGGCGAGATTGATGGCGAAGCCGGGTTCGATGTCACCGGTGAGGACTTTGGTGGCATAGTTAATTTTCAGCTGTCCGTTAGTTGCCGTGGTGCCGTGGATGACGTCGAGGCTGGTTTCCAGATCCAACCCGAAGCCCTTGATCAAAGCCATGCATTCGGCGTTTAACTGGCACGAGGCGATGGCCAGGAAGTTGTTGACAAGTTTCGAGCGCGTGCCGGTGCCCGGCCCGCCGCAATGCAGGACGGTCGTGCCCATGGCCTCCAGGGCCGGCTTGACCTTGGCGAAGATGGCGTCATCGGCGCCAACCATGAACAGGCTCTTGCCGGCGTCGGCGTGCGACGCCAGCCGTCCGATCGGGGCATCGACGAAATGACAACCGCGGGCCTTCGCTGCCGCCGCCATGCGGTCGGAGGTTTCCGGCAGCACTGTCGACTGGTCCATCAGGATGGCGCCCTTGGGCAGGCTGTCCATGAGGCCGCCGTCGGCCAGAACCACGGCATCCAATTCAGCCGGGCCAGGCAGGACGGTGATGGCGATCTCGGCGTCCTTAACGGCGTCATGGGCGTCGGCGGCCTGACGGCAGGTGTTGAATTCCGTGAACGCCTGCATCGGGGCGTCGTTGATATCGTAGACGGCTAGTTCAAAACCTTTGCGGGCCAGGTTCAGCGCCATGGACTTGCCCATGCGGCCGAGCCCGATAAATCCGACCTTCATCATGTTGTATCTCCGGTGTTGATGATCCCCAATTCCGATTTGAGGGCAGCGGGCAGCGAAAATCAAACATATGATCGACCGCATGACGAACCGCATGACGATTCCGGAGCCGTTTGCTAAATTCCCAGCGCCCGCGGCTTTTTCCGGGCGGACGCAGGACTTGGAAATGGCCATGACCGCCACCGCACAGTGCATCGCCGTCGATTGGGGCACCACCAGCCTCCGGGTCATGCTGCTCGGCGACGGAGGCCAGGTGCTGGATCGCGTCGCGCGGCCGAAAGGAATACTGGCGGTGCCGGCCGGCGGCTTTGCGGCCGAACTGGAAGCGGCTTGTGGTGAGTGGCGGACCGACCATCCCGGCCTCCCCGTACTCATGTCGGGGATGATCGGCAGCCAGCAAGGCTGGATCGAGGCGCCCTATCTGGAAACGCCGTGCGGCCTGTCCGACCTGATCGCCGCCATGGCCGAAGTGCCGGAGGTTGGCGGTAGCGTGAGGATCATGCCGGGGGTGCGCGGCCGCACGGCCGACGGCACGCCGGAAATTATGCGCGGCGAGGAAACCCAGATCGGCGGCGTCATCGCCGCTCACGGTGTCAGCGACGGTCTTTTCTGTATTCCGGGAACCCATTCCAAGTGGGTGCAGGTCAGCGGCGGACAAATCCGCTCCTTCGCCACCTTCATGACCGGAGAAAGTTTCGCCATCCTGAAGGCGCACAGCATCCTCGGACGGCTGATGGCGGCGGACGACGGCCATGATCCGGCGGTTTTCCGCAAAGGCCTGGCGCGGGCCCAGGCGCCGGGCGGCCTGTTGCACCAGCTGTTCGCGGCGCGCACGCTGGGGATTCTCGACGAGATGCCGAAATCGGGGCTGAGATCGTTTCTGTCGGGCCTTTTGATTGGCGCCGAGATCGATGGCGCGCGCCGCCTATACGACGATCTCTCGCCGGTCCATCTTGTCGCCGGCGGCGCCGCCGGCGAACCCTACACCGCGGCCTTCGAGGCCTCAGGCATCGCCTTCACTCTCTGGGATGCCGAGGCCGCCGCCCTGGCCGGACTGTGGACCGCCGCGAAAACCCTGGCATCGTAAAAAGGAAACCATCATGTCGACATTCAATGATGCCCTGAACCAATGTCCGCTGGTCGCGATCCTGCGCGGTATTGAACCGGGTGAGGTTGCCGAGGTCGGCGCCGTGTTGGTGGGCGCCGGTTTCACATTGATCGAGGTGCCGCTGAATTCACCGGATCCGCTGCGCTCCATTTCGATCCTGGCCGGTGAATTCGGTGATCAAGCCATGATCGGTGCCGGTACGGTGCTGACAACCGACCAGGTCGCCGGGGTCGAGCTTGCCGGCGGGCAGATGATCATCTCACCGAATGCCGATCCGGACGTGGTCTCGGAAACAAAACGCCGGGGCCTGATCTCCATTCCCGGCATTGCGACGCCGACGGAGGCCTTCCGGGTGCTGGCCGCCGGCGCCGACGCGTTGAAACTGTTTCCCGCCGAGGCGCTGGCACCTTCGGTCCTGAAGGCCATGCGGGCGGTGCTGCCGGACGAGGTTCCGGTATTGCCGGTGGGTGGCATCGGCGCGAACAATATGGACGGCTATCTGGCCGCCGGCGCCTTCGGCTTCGGTCTCGGGTCGTCGCTCTATCGGCCGGGCAAATCCATCGCTGCCATCGCCCGCGATGCTGAAGATATTATCGCCGCCTTTGACGATTGCCGTATGGTCAATTGAATAGGCGCCGGCCTTGCGGGCTATGGGTTTTCGCTCAAAATTGCCGCCAAGGCGGCGACATTGGGAGCGCGCACGCCCTTCCGCCAGATCAGATAGGTCCGTAGCCTGTAGTCATTCTCTGGCAAGGCATGAACCCGCAGCCGCTTGGCCTCGGGAAAGGTTTCGAGCACACATTTCGGCAGCAATGCGGCGCCCATGCCGGCCAATACGCAGCCCAGCATGGCGTGATAGGAGCCCAGTTCGATGGTGCGTTCAGGCGCCTCGCCACGGGCCGCGTACCAGGCGTCCAAGCGTTTGCGATGCGGGCATCCCTGTTCAAAAACGATCGCCGTCTTCGGCGCCTTGCCGTCCAGGGTAACCCCATCATCAATGGTGACAATGACCGGCTCTTCATCAAACGCCGCAACACTGTCGAATTTGGCCTCGGCAATTGGCTCGGCGACAAGGGCTGCGTCGATATTCCCGGCCATTACGGCTTCACCAAGCTGCACTGGGTTGCCGGTGCTAAGTTCCAGGTCGACATCGGGAAACTGATCGGCGTAGGCGGCCAACGGTCCCGGCAAACGAACAGCGGCCGTGCTTTCCATGGCGCCCAGTCGAAACGGCCCGCGCGGCCGATTGTCCTGGACCGCGGCCCTGGCCTCGTCGGACAAATTCAGGATGCGCTCGGCGTAGTCGTACAGAATCTGCCCTGCCGGCGCCAAATGCAGGCGTTTGCCTTGGCGAATGAACAGCGCCACGCCCAGATCGTCCTCCAATTGGCGGACCCGCGTCGTCACATTCGATTGGACACGGTGCAGCCGTTCTGCGGCGCGGGTAATGCCGCCTTCATCGACGACGGCACGAAATATCCGGAGGGCTGACAAATTCATTTATCATAAATACAGATAATATTTATCATTATTATTCTTTTTTAAGAATAATTATCAAGCGTTATGTAACGTCCTGCTGTGCCGGCGACGGTCGGCACGACATTGAAGTCAATAAATTGGAGAGACCCATGACGCCGCAACAGAAAACCCTCATTCGCGAGACCTGGCAGATGGTCACGCCCATCGCTGATCAGGCTGCTTCCATGTTCTATGAGCGCCTGTTTGACCTCAACCCAGAGCTCCGTCCCTTGTTTCCAGGCGCCATTTCGACCAGACATCGCCAAAAATTGATCGCTGCCCTGAGTGCGGTCGTCGAGGCTTTGGAACATCTTGAAACGATTGTTCCGACGCTCGAATCCCTGGGCCGGCGTCACACGTCCTACGGCGTCGAAGACGCCCATTATGAGACCGTCGGCACCGCCTTGCTGGATACACTCGAAAAGGGCCTTGGTGACAACTGGTCTGAGGATGCCGGCGCGGCATGGGGCGTTGCCTATGGGCCGGTCGCTGGCGTCATGCGAAACGCGGCGGCTTCTCAAGACCCGGCGTCGATGGCGGCGGCTTAGGCCGCAGTGACGATTGTTCAACTCAGATAAAGGATTAATGAGATGTCAAAAGGATATTGGATCGTTCGGGTGAGCGTTGAAAACGAGGCGCGCTATCCAGACTATCTGGCGGCCGCCAAACCGGCTTTTGCGAAATTTGAAGCCCACTTTCTTGTTCGCGGTGGCCGATACGATGCCATGGAAGGACAGGCGCGCGAACGAAACGTCGTCGTTGAGTTCAAGGATGTGGAGACCGCGCATGCATTTTACGCCAGCCCCGAATATCAGGCGGCCCGGGACATTCGCATGGCGAATGCGGACACGGACTTCATCATTATCGAAGGGGCAGCCGCCCCGTGACCAGCACAAATGCGGTGACGCGACGTCGCGCCTTCACCTAAGATCAAATCCGGGCGGCACGATGCCGCCGTAACGGATGGGAACCGCGCCATGCATGACAAGGATTACCTGCTTTCCCTGTTGGACTTCAACGTTTGGGCCAACGAACAGTATTTCGCTCAAATCCGTGAGATGCCGGATGAAGAGGTAACCAAGCAACGCCCGTCCCTGATGAACAACATCCTGATTTCCGTGAACCACCTGTTGATGATCGACAAGGTCTGGCTGGGTCACATGAAGGGGGAAACCCATGCCTTCGAGAAATTGCAAACGGTTCTCCACGAAGACTTGGATGACCTGTTCGCGGCAAAGCAGGAGATGGATGGTGAAATCCGCGACTATGTTGCCGGGTTGAGCGCCGATGAATTGGAAGAAGTCGTCGACTATGAACTGATCGGCGGCAACCGTGGCCGCTTGGCGCGTTACATGATCATCACGCATTTGGCGATGCACGGTTCCTTTCACCGGGGCTTTTTGGGCGACATGTTCGGGCAAATCCCCCTGATGCCTGCCGGTCAGGATATCCCCGTCTGGGAGCGCGCTCTCAGGGAACCGTGACGCCTCAGTCGCTGGCCAGTATCAGTTCGCTGCCGACATGTCCGGCAGATGGTGGGCGATGCCTTTGTGGCAATCGATGCAGGTTTTTTCCTTGGACGCCAGGAAACGTTCGTGCTGTTTCGCGGCGCGGGTGCTTTGCTGGGTAAAATCCATGAATTCGAAGTCGTGGCAGTTGCGGCATTCCAAAGAATCGTTGGCCTTGAAGCGCGCCCATTCACGTGTTGCCAGTTCCTTGCGTTTGGCCAGGAACTTGTCGCGGGTGTCGATGGTGCCGAAAATCTTGCCCCAGACCTCTTTTGAGGCCTGTGTTTTGCGGGCGATTTTGTCGGTCCAGTTGTGCGGCACGTGACAATCGGGACAGGTGGCCCGCACGCCGGAGCGGTTGGTGTAGTGGATTGTCGATTTCATCTCTTCGAAGACGTTGTTGCGCATCTCATGGCAACTGACACAGAAGGTCTCCGTGTTGGTCAGTTCCAGGGCCGTATTGAAGGCACCCCAGAAGACAATCCCGGCAATGAACCCGCCGGCGGTCAGGAAGGCCAGGCTGAAATACTTGCTGGGGCTGTTAAGAAGGTTCCAATAGCCTTTGAGTCGTGAAACCAGGTGCACGGCTCAGCCCCCCTTCTTCGGTTTCAGGCGTTTGATGATGTCGTCCACGTCGATGAACTTGTTGCCGACCAGGGGCTTCATCTCCATTTGCGGCACGTGGCATTGATTGCAGAAATAGCGCCGCGGCGAGATTTGCGCCCGCACCTGGCCATGGCGGTCCATGAAATGCGTGACCGAGACCATGGGCGCCTGGCTGTCGGCGGTCGCCCTCCGGCTATGGCAGGTCAGGCATTTGTTGGCGTTCTTGTCGACCTGATAACCGCGGATCTTGTGTGGGATGGTCGGCGGCTGTTCCGGGTAATTGCGCATGCGCTTCAGGTCCTTGTTGGAGATCTTCGGCATTGGCTGCGTTGCCGGTTCAACGTCGATGGCATTGCCGCGCAGCGTTGCGATGGGTTCGGCGGTCATTGAGGTCGCCGGAAGGAGAACCGCGGCGGTCAGGGCGACGGCGGCGGCGAAGGGTTTCCAAATGGGTCTCATGCTGGGATCACCTTTACGGCACATTTCTTGAAATCCGTTTGTTTGGAGATCGGGTCCGTGGCATCCAGCGTCACCTTGTTGATCAGCCGGCTGGCATCGAACCAGGGCACGAAAATCAGACCGCGCGGTGGTTTGTTGCGGCCGCGAGTTTCCACCCGGGTGACGATCTCGCCGCGCCGGGACACGACCTTCACTTCTGATCCGCGGCGTAGCTTGCGGGCCTTGGCATCGTCCGGGTGCATGAACACGACTGCATCGGGGAAGGCCTTGTACAACTCCGGCACGCGTTGCGTCATGGATCCGGAATGCCAGTGTTCGATGACCCGGCCCGTCGATAACCAGAGATCAAATTCGTCATCGGGCGATTCGGCCGGCGGCTCATAGGGCAGCGCGAAGGCCACCGCCTTGCCATCGGGCTTGCCGTAGAATTGCAGGCCCGTGCCGGCTTTCACATAGGGGTCCTGTCCCTCCCGAAAGCGCCAGCGTGTTTCCTTTCCGTTGACCACCGGCCAACGCAGGCCGCGCACTTGATGATAGGTGTCGAAGGGCGCCAGGTCGTGACCGTGGTCGCGGCCGAAGGCGGCATATTCCTCGAACAGCCCTTTCTGGAGATAGAAGCCGAAGTGCTTGGCCTCGTCGTTGTCATGCTGAGCGCTGGTCTCGGCCAGGGGATAGCGGTCAACGGCACCGTTTTCGAACAACACTTGATAGAGGGTGCGGCCACGGTAGGCCGGGTTGGCATCGAGGATTCCCTTCGGCCAGACCTCGTCGGTCTTGAAGCGCTTGGAGAATTCCACCAACTGCCATAAGTCAGATCGCGACTCACCAGGCGCCGCCACCTGCTGGTACCAAAACTGGGTGCGCCGTTCGGCGTTGCCATAGGCGCCTTCCTTCTCCACCCACATGGCGGTGGGCAAGATCAGATCGGCGGCCTGGGCCGTCACCGTGGGATAGGCGTCCGAGACGACGATGAAGTTGTCCGGATTGCGGTAGCCGGGAAAGCCTTCTTCGTTGAGGTTGGCGGCGGCCTGCAGGTTGTTGTTGCACTGGACCCAGTAGGCGTTGATTTTCGAATCCTTGAGCATGCGGTTGTGCTCTACGGCGTGATAGCCTGGCTTCGGCGGGATCAGGCCGGCCGGCAGTTGCCAAATCTTTTCGGCAATATCCCGGTGCTTCTTCTTCGCCACCACCAGATCGGCCGGCAGCCGGTGCGAAAACGTGCCAACCTCACGCGCCGTGCCGCAGGCCGAGGGCTGGCCGGTCAATGAGAAGGGGCTGTTGCCGGGTTCGGAAATTTTACCGGTCAAAAGGTGGATGTTGTAGATCAGATTGTTGGCCCACACGCCACGGGTATGCTGATTGAAACCCATGGTCCAGAACGACGTGACCTTGGTGTTCGGGTCGGCATAAAGCTCGGCCAGGGCGGTCAGCCGTTCCGTTGAGACGCCGGACATCTTCGACACCCGGTCGATATCGTATTCACTGACGAATTTGGCGAACTCCTCAAATGTCATAGGCTTCGAGCCACCGGCCTTGCCGGCGTTTTTGGCCTTCTTTTGCAGCGGATGGGTGGGCCGCAGACCATAGCCGATATCGTCGTTGCCGCGCCGGAAGTTGACGTGTTTGTTGACGAAGACCTTGTTCACCCGGCCCGTGTCGATGATGTACTTGGCGATGAAGTTGAGGATCGCCAGATCCGTCTGCGGTGTGAACACCATGGGGATGTCGGCCAGATCGAAGCAGCGGTGCTGGAAGGTCGACAGGACCGCGACCTTGACGTGCGGTGAGCTGAGGCGGCGGTCGGCGACGCGGGTCCACAGGATCGGATGCATTTCGGCCATGTTCGATCCCCACAGCACAAAGGCATCTGCGGCCTCAATGTCGTCATAGCAACCCATGGGTTCATCGATACCGAAGGTTCGCATAAAACCACCGACGGCGGACGCCATGCAATGGCGCGCATTGGGGTCGATGTTGTTGGACCGGAATCCGGCCTTCATCAGCTTCGATGCGGCATAGCCTTCCCAGATGGTCCATTGGCCTGAGCCGAACATGCCGACGGCCGTTGGGCCTTTCTCCTTCAGGGCCTTTTTGAACTTCACTTCCATGATGTCGAAAGCCTGGTCCCAGGAGACCGGCTCAAACTCGCCATCCTTGGCGTACTTGCCGTTCTTCATGCGCAGCAGTGGTTTCGTCAGGCGGTCCTCTCCGTAGAGGATTTTCGCCAGAAAATACCCCTTCACACAGTTCAGGCCCTTGTTGACCTCGGCGTGGATGTCGCCGTGGGTGGCGACGACCCGGCCCTCCTTCGTGGCAACCATGACGGAGCAGCCGGTGCCACAGAACCGGCACGGTGCCTTGTCCCATTTCAGCTCCGTGACCTGGCTTTGCGTTGCGATATTTGCCGCCTTGGCAGTCAGCGGCATGCCGGCTGCGGCGGCCGCAACGGCGACGGCATTGGCCTTGATATAGTCGCGGCGCGTCAGTCCGCCCGTCGATTTACTGTCGGATTTTTTGTCAACCATGATCAGTGTCCTCAAGCTGGTGATAGACCAAGGATGCGGCGACGACGCCATCGGCGGCCTCAATGGCGCCGACCAACTGGACCAGTTGTGCATCGCTTTCGGCTTCCACGGTGACAATCAATTTTCCAGCGGCAACGCCATGGGTGTCGATGCCGGGGATGTGGCGCAGGTGCCGGCCAATGGCGTCGATCTTGTCCGGCCAGGCCTGCACCAACAGGCTGGCGATGTGCGCACCTGCGGACTTCGACCGGGCACCCAGCAGCGTCCGACGCGATGGGGTTGCGGGAATTTTCGTCGGTTCAAACATTTCACTTCTCCGTGCCAAGGAAGGCTGCGTCGATAAATCGCATCATCAGTTCGTGCCTGGGGGGCCGGCAATGATCTGGTACATCCAGATGGAAAACCCGTAGCCGCCGACCAGAACCACCGATAGCACCGGTGCCAGGACAACGGTCAAGAACAGGAAGCCCAGAAGCTCGCGTTTCTTATCTGGTGCGTCACTGGTGTTCGACATGAGACCCTCGCGATTTCGAATTTGATGCCAATTCTATACTACAATGTTTCGAAACTAGAATTGATCCATATCAAGTATGGCTTCCGTGCCCATATGGACACAGGCGTGCATGATGGGCAAAACGGTTGTTGACTATGGCCTCTACAGGAAACCATGTTTCTTGATGGTCGCAGCGCGTTCTCCTGCCGAAAATTTCATGGCGCTTTCCGCCGGTCAGGCTGTCAGTGTTGTTGCGGCATTGATTACCAACATCTGGCTGGCCCGTATTCTTGGACCTTCGGGACTGGGGATTCTAGGGTTTGGGTCGGCGGTTGTCGCCTATCTTGTGCTTGGGACGGCCTGTGGCAGCGAAGTTTGGGGTGCCCGGCTGATCGCTTCCAAGAGATATTCGGTGGCCACGGTTACCAGCCGGGTTTCCGGCATGCGCATATGGACGTTCGTTGGCGCCATGGGTGTGTTTTATATGGCCCTGCCTTTCCTTGCGGCAGACGAAACCGCGCAGACGATTGTGATGGTTCAGGCGGGCGCCGTATGCGCGGTGCCGATCACCTTGGACTATTTTTATCAAGGCATTCAGCGCCAAGCCACCAACGCCGCCCGCCAGGCGTTTCAATCGGTTCTCATTCTGGTTCTCAGTCTTTATTTGGTCAGGTCATCGCAAGACGTTCTGTCGGCGGCGGGCGCGCAATCACTCGGCGTGATGGTCCCCGCGCTGATCATATTCTTCATCACATTTGGCCGTTTTCCCATTGGCATGCCGAATCTCAGCTTCCGGGCGATGACGAAGACCTTTCGGCGGGTGGCGCCGTTTACCGTGTCGGCGTTCGTCAACACGCTGTTTTTCACGGTCGACATTGTGATGCTGGGGATTTTGTCGAACAGCTATGAAACGGGTTTGTACGTCGCCGGATCAAGGCTCATGCTTTTTTCCCTGATGCCGGCGGGGATGATTTTCGCCGTCAGCTTCCCGAAACTTGTTTCCGCACCGGTAGAGAAGCGGCGCAGAATTTTCGGCATTTATGCCATTGCCATCAGTTTGGTCGGCGTATCGGGTTGCGCCGTTGCCATCGCCACGGCGCCAACCCTAATTTCGACCATATACGGTGACGCCTTCTTGCCGGCGGTTTCGATTTTCATCGTCCAGATGGCGACCGTCATTATGGTCCATGGCCGGATGGCGCCGGGCGGCGGTATGAGTTCCTGGGGGCTGCAAAAGGAACACGCACGCTCGACCAGCATCGCGGCCCTTATCAATGTCGCGTTAAACGTCTTTTTGATACGAAAATTCGGCGCGGCGGGCGCGGCCTATGCAACGCTGATCTCGCAGATCGCCATATACGCCATGTTCACCTACTGGTTGCGGCGGCGTACGGGAATTGGCGTTCTTGGCAAACAGTTGGCGGCGCTTTTATGCGGCGCCTTGGCCTGTGGCGCGGTTTATGGGCTGGCGACCCAGGTAACGGGCGTCCTTCTGATCGTTGGCGGCACGGTTTTAAGTGTCCTCGTCACGTTACTCATGGCGCGGCTTATGGGTCTCTATCGGTGGTCCGAAATTCAAGAAATGTTGCGGCCGCCGGCGACGTCATAGCCGAACTTTGGATCAAGTTGAGTTTTCACCGCATGGTCAAGCATCTGACACTTTTCCGGCGCAAGCTGGTTCATGTGATCGCCGATTTTCCCATGCCGGGTTTTGTAGGATTGCTTGTCGGCCTTGTCGCCGGGCCGGAAGTCATCCCAGCCCAACGTGTTGTTTTCCTCAATTGAGCGCATGTTGTCGAAGGCAGCATATTTAACCGCCTCGGCGATTACCTCATCGGATACGTCGCCATAGCCGCAAAAACTGAGACACCGGCGCAATTCGTACTCAGGTTGCCGATGTAGATCTTCGTAGCGCATGAGCAGAAAATCCGAAGCGTCTTGATGGTCGCCCATCCAGCTGTTGTAAAACGCGAAAATCGTTGCCAAGGACCCGCGCTCGATATCGATGAATTCCTCCAGCGACCCGCCGAAGGTTTTGAAGGTCGCCACACCGCTTAAATCCCCGCGTTTAAGCTGGTCAAAATACCATGAAATGATCAGGTCGCGCGGATCGCGGGCCAAGAATATCACCTTGCGGCCAATGTAATGACTGCGGTCCGATGAAAGCTCCGCCGGCGTTTTTATGAACACATTATCGTCATGGCTCAAAATGATGCGGGGCAGATTTTCGCCGCCTTTGGTAAAAGGCAAGAGATGCAGGTCCCAGAAGTTCTTTACCGTCATGTTCGCAGAAGACTTCAACACGTAGCCGAGCATCAGCCGCAACCAGGTCCGTCCCGAGCACGGATAGGAGACCACACACACGTCATTGCTGAGACGCCGATACAGCGACAACATAAAGTCTGGCGCCCAATTACCTGCTCCGGCGGGAATGCGCGGTAAAAGAAATTTTTGTAGGGACCTGAGCATAGTCGCGACCGTCGTTATGTATTTACGTATTCGATGCTTATGCGAAACCAGGTGGGGTGCCCAGCCTAATCGTCAGAAGTGGTGCCGTCGGGAAGGATTGAACTTCCGACCTCGCCATTACCAATGGGTTCCAATAAAGAAAAAATCGTAATTTCAATCACTTGTTCAGGCGCTGTCGCATCGTCCGACCGAATAAAACCGCAGAAAACCGAATGAGACAGAATAACGCTGGCACAAATTGGGCACAGTTACACATTTCTTTCGCAGCAAACAATTAGCCCATCTTACAGTTGGCATGCGCCGACATACAGGTGCCAAATGATGAAGCAAGAAGATTAACCGTCGATATGGCGTATTGGCTAATTTCAGGCCATCCGAGGGACAGCGATTAATTTCCGTATTGAGGGGTAAAGCAAACCTCAATCGCACAAAATCGGCGACGCGGATTTTGATGTCGGCTTTCAGGGGGTATTCTGTTGCAAAACTCCGTTTTGGCAGGTGGTTAATGATTTTCAGCGGCGTGGGCGTGCATCTCAAATTTTTGGCTGGGGGGACGGCCTACAGATCGGCTTCTCGCTGT
>CAZQPC010000002.1:33090-49849 GCA_964595005.1 uncultured Magnetovibrio sp. | reverse complement strand
CGCGTTAACCCCGATATCGCCACCACTGGTTTGCTCGCTATCACCGAACAACGATAATCCGCCATCGCCGAAGATCGTCTTGCGTTTTTCCTTGGACAGAAACTGCCTGATCCCTTCGTGGTCAGGGCCCGTTTCGGGTTCGCCCGGCACAATGGAATCGCATCCCGATACGGCCAGCATGGCTATCGCCGCGAGGATCAAAATATTCAATCGAAACAATGGCATCAATCGTTTCCGCCTGTGGACCGGGTCAATGTGGATAACTCCGGCTGCGTACTATATCCGATTCCTCGGATTCGCCAAGATAACTTGATCTTAAATGCCTACTGAATCTCTGCCAAGTTGTTCATATGCCGCGGAAAATAACCCAATGCCGGCACATCCGGCGATGCCGGCGTGCTTTAGGCGCGCTACCGTTTGTTCATTGATGCCGCCCAACGCAAAGGCGGGTAGCCGGGACCGCCGGACCAGGCCCTGCAATCCGGCCAAGCCCAGAGCGCGCCGGGCGGCATGCGATGGCGTGGTGAACACGGGCGATATGAAGATCGCATCGGCGGGCCATAGCGTTGCCGCCAAGAGCTCACGCCGGTTATGGACGGCGGCCGTCACCAGCCAGTCGGGGCGCGCCAGGGCAGCGCCGGATCCCCGCCGTGAAGACAGCATATGGCCGGGCAGGTGAACACCGTCGGCGCCGGTGTGCTGCGCCAGACGGATATCGCCGGCGATGAGAACCCGAATCCCCTGCCGGCGGGCCATGTGGACGAGGCGTTCCGCCATCGTCAAACGGTCCGGATGGGAATAATGGCGAAACACGATGGCGACGTCTTGCGGCAACACGTCAATGATCGGTTCAGGATCGGTGAAGCGCCGTGAATCGGTCATCAGGAAGGCGCGCGGCAAGGCATGGGTATGGTGCGGCCCCGGCCAGCGGGGCGAATGGCGACGCGCGCCGAAGGTCAAATTGAGAGACCGGGTAAGGTCTGTTAGCTTCTTGGTCATTCGGCCGTTTCCATAAGGGGCTCCCCATGACGACAGACGTCAATAGATCACCAACTGACATTCGGCAAAATCTTGCCGCCGTCAAGTCACGGATCGAAGACGCCGCCACGGCCGGTGGCCGCGACCCGGCGGCCATCACCTTGGTTGCCATTTCCAAAATTCACGGCGCGGATCGAATTTCGGCGGCCATCGCGGCCGGGCATCGCGTCTTCGGCGAGAACCGCGTCCAGGAAAGCGAGACGAAGTGGCCGGCCTTGCAACAAGCTCACCCGCAAGTCCGCCTGCATCTGGTCGGCCCTTTGCAAAGCAACAAGGTGAAGCGTGCCGTTCAGCTGTATGACGCCATCGAAACCGTCGATCGCCTGAAACTGGCGCGCGCCCTGGCGCGGGAAATGGCGGCGGCCGGCAAGGCACTGGATTGTTTCATCCAGATCAATACCGGAGAGGAGCCGCAAAAGGCCGGCATCCTGCCGGCTGATGCCGATGCTTTCATTGCCTCTTGCCGTGATGAGATCGGGCTGCCCGTCGTCGGCCTCATGTGTATACCGCCGGTTGATGAAGAGCCGGGGCTGCACTTCGGCCTGTTGGCGGAAATGGCCCGGCGCAACGGCGTGGCGAAACTGAGCATGGGCATGAGCGGTGATTTTGAAACCGCGATCCGCTTCGGTGCCACCCATGTCAGGGTCGGAACGGCGATCTTCGGCGAACGGCCGGCGATTACGCCGGCGGGTAATTAATCTCGACGAAGGTATCGGCGCCGCAGGCCGCCAATATGCTCAGTAAGTGGCCGCGCTGAAGCGCCACGCAGCCCTCCGTCGGGCCGTAATCGGAGCGCGCCACGTGCATGAAGATGGCGCTGCCCATGCCCGCCACCACGGGCGTATCGTTGTAGCCCAATTCGACAATCACGTCGTAAAGCCCATCATCGCGCCACAGCATCTCATGGCTGGCCGGGAAGGGCAGTTTGACCAAACGGTTATAAGCCGCGTCGGCCGGATCATCGCACCAGCCATCATCGGGGCGCAGTTCGGCGACAGGCAGGTCCGTGGCCACCGGGCCCAGTCGATCGGGGCGAAAGTACACACGGCGCAGGGCGAACTTGCCGATAGGCGTTGCGCCGTCGCCTTCGCGTTTGCTGTTGGTCAGGCCGGCCCGGCCCAGCGCACATCGGTAGGCGTTGCCCAGCCAGGACAATCGGTCCGGCGCAAAGACATGGATATCGGTGGAATGCGGCACCGCGACGCCCCGTATTCGATGGAAGCTGCGGCTAATTTAACCGCCGTTGGTTCGTCTGGGAAGCGTCGTCTCCGTCGTCTTTCTGGGTCTCGTATCGCGTGAGAGCGCTCAGCATGACATCCGTAAACCAGCCGCCGCCGGCCGCCGTTGCTCCTGGTGGCACGGCCGCCGTCTGATGAGTGGGCGCCCCGGAAGATTGAGTTGCTGGTGAGACGGCGCGCGCCGGTTCATCCGCGCCGCCGGCCGCTGCGGTGAATGGCGCGGCGGGACGTTGTGGCGCGATTGCCGCGCGATAGGCAATTTCAGCTTGCGCCCAGGCCGTCACGGTGCCCGGCCCGTCCGTGCCGGCCGCGGCCGGTGGAGGAGTCGTGACGGCGGCCGGATTTTGATCGGCGGCCAATTGTTTCCGGTATGCTGTTTCGGCCTGCAGCCAAGCAGAAACGGCGTCGTCGCCATCCGTGCCGGCGGCGCCGACAACGGATGCCACTTGGGCAGCGGAACCTGCGGTCTCGGCCGTTTGCGTCGTCGATTCCTCGCGCAATATGGCCAGCACATGGGCCCCCGTATCCTTGCCGGTCGTTTCTTCCAAGACCACATCGGCGGCCGCCAGACCGGCGCCGATGGGACCGAAGAACAACGTGCTGCCGGCGATCCGCGGCAACGGCCCAATGGTGTCACCGGTGAAATCGCGGTACATGGGGCCGATCACCGGGATGTGCTGCAGGGGATTGATGACATCGATCAGGTCGAGGAACGAAAACCCGTCCTCGCCGAACGGATGAAAGCCCGGGTCCGGCTGTTTCTCCGGTTTCAGGGCGAACGGCGCGGATCCGGCGGATACCGGCGCACTATGCCAGGGCGGCACATCCTGTGAAGTCGTCACCATCTGATTTTCCCGTCTGCATTGTTGTTTGGTTTGCATTAAGCGACGCAAAGCCCATGCCAACAGAAAAGCTTTACTTTTCAATTAGTTGGTTGGGATTTTGGCGATACCAATCACGACAAGGCGGCAATTTGTGCCGAGCCGCAACGGGCCGTTGACAGGCGCCGCCGTTTTAACGTCTAACTGACCGAATTTAGAATAGGTGGCCGCCTCGGACCGCCTTGGTCTTCAGATAGGTCTCGTTGTGCTTATTTGACGGAAAGGCGTGCGCGACACGTTCCGAAACGGTCACCCCGCAGGCTGTTAATCCGTCGACCTTCAGCGGATTGTTGGTCATCAGGCGAACTTGATGATAACCCAAAATCTGAAGGATTTTCGCGGCGGGCAGAAATACCCGTTCGTCTGCGTCAAAGCCAAGCTGTTCGTTGGCATCGATGGTATCGAAACCCTGATCTTGCAGGGTATAGGCGCGAAGCTTGTTGACCAGCCCAATGCCCCGGCCTTCTTGGGCCAGATACAGGAGCACGCCGCTTCCCGTCGCCGCGATTTCCGCGATGGCGCCGCGCAGCTGATCACCACAATCGCAACGCAGGCTGGCCAGCAAGTCGCCGGTAAAACACTCCGAATGAATGCGGGTCAGGACGGGCCCGTCGGGATCGGGCTCACCGATGACGATGGCCAGATGTTCGATCCCGCCATCTTGCGGGCGCAGCGCGAAAACCCGGGTATTTTCCGCGTCGGCCAACGGAATGCGGGCTTCGCTGACGATTTGCAGGGACCGCGACGCGGTTCGCTCATATTGAAAGATATCCCCGGCGTCGAGCATCAGAATATCATGGCGCAATGACCAATGGGCCAGGTCTTCTGCATCCGGCGAGGTGATCGGTGCCGTCACGGCCGACGGCAACAGACGCGCCAACTTGGCCAAGGCGACGGCGGCGCTTTCACTGTCGTAGGTGGTCGTTTCGCGGGTCGAAACCTCAACCGAGCCAAGATCGAATTCAGTCAGGGGATCGGCGATACGGATTGCCGCTTCGGCGCTGAGCGGCGGGTGAGTGACAATTGTGACGGCTTTCCCCTCGGCTTCGACGATGTGGAGTACGGCCGCGCGTCGAGCGGTAATCGTCAGCGCCGGGGAATCCGCTGCCAATACGGCAAGTTGTTCGAAGCTTGCCGCTGTCAGGCCTTCCGCGGCCTGCGCCAAGACGGCCGAGCCGTTGGCGCCGCGAATGGCAACCATGCGGCCACGGCGCAGTTCTGAGATGGCCCGGTCAACAGCCAGCAGCGATACAGGCTCACGTGATGCCGGCACTTCGACTAGACTGAGATTGAAATTAGCTGGTTTTCCGTCCACGCCTTCGCCTTCACCGTGCCACATTGCGATCATTATATGTTTACGCGCGTTACCAGTATTATAGGATTGTGATATGGATACGCGGAAGCGCTGTGACCATATTGATCGATGGGCCATGTTAATACCTGAGGGCGGAATAGCGAGCAAAACATGACGAACGGTAAGCAAATTCTCATTGTCGACGACGACACGACGCTCGTCGAAATGCTCTCGGAACAACTGCAGCTGCACGAAGAATTCGCCACCATTGGCGCGGAATCGGGGGCCGACGCATTGGAGTTGGCAAAAAAGGAATACTACGACGTCATCATTCTTGACGTCGGCCTGCCCGATATGGACGGCCGTGAGGTCTGCCGGTTGATGCGGCGCAACGGCGTGCGCTCGCCGATCATTATGCTGACCGGCGCCGACACGGATGCGGATACGATCCTCGGTCTGGATGCCGGTGCCAATGATTATATTACCAAGCCGTTTCGGCTGGGGGTGCTGTTGGCCCGGTTGCGGGCTCATATCCGCCAGCACGAACGCAGCGATGATGCCGTGTTCACCATCGGGCCCTATACCTTCCAGCCGGCCAACAAGTTGTTGTTGAATGCGGCCGATAATAAAAAGGTTCGGCTTACGGACAAGGAAACGGCCATCCTCAAATACCTCTACCGGGCCGGCGACCGCATTGTCGGCCGCGATGTTTTGTTGGATGAGGTTTGGGGCTACAACGCCAATGTCACCACGCACACGTTGGAAACCCATGTCTATCGGTTGCGTCAGAAGATCGAACCCGATCCCTCAAGCGCCCAAATTCTGGTCACCGAACCGGGCGGCTATCGGTTGGTTCCCTAATCTTCTGCCATGGCGAAGGTCACGATAACCGGCGCATGATCGGACGGCGGTTCCCAATCCCGCGCCTCCTTGAAGACACATGCGGATTTCGTTGCGGCGATCAGATCATCGGAAATCCAGATGTGGTCAAGGCGCCGGCCCTTGTTGGCGGCCTCCCAATCGGCCGCCCGATAGCTCCACCAGGTGAAAACCGGTTCGTCCTTTGGGTGGCACAGGCGGACCGCATCGACCCAGTGGGCGGCGCGGCGAAGCGCATCTAGGTGCACGATCTCGATCTCCGTATGGGTGACCGTTCGGCGCAACCGTTCGTGTGACCACACGTCCGCCACCAACGGCGCGATATTGAAATCGCCAGCCATGACCCGCTTTGTGCCGGCGCCGCGCGCCGCCCACCAATGGGTCAATTCCGTGAGGAACGACAGTTTATGATCGAACTTGGGATTCTTTAAAGGATCCGCCAGATCGCCGCCTGCCGGCACGTACAGATTATGGACCTCCAGCGTGCCGATTGCAGTGCCGGTCTGGACGGATGCAAATATGTGACGGGCGTCGTCACGGCCGCACCATGGCTTAACCTCTGGGTCGCTCAGCGGCACTTTCGAAATAATGGCAACACCATTATAGGCCTTCATGCCGGTGAACGCCTGGTGTGGATAGCCCATGGCGGCAATATCGGCGCTCGGGAACAGCTCATCGATGACTTTGGTTTCCTGCAAGCAGATAACATCGGGGGCACATTCTTCGGCAAACCAAGCCAGGCATTGCAAGCGGCGGCGCAATGAATTTACGTTCCAGCTGGCAATGGAAAAATGTTGCTGATCCACGTGTCGCTCTGCACTCATGGCGGCTCCCATGAATTAAAGGCGCCCGGCAAGGGGGTTGCCGGGCGCCAGGACTCGCAAAAGAGTCCGAGGATGGTGGGGGGACCATCCGGACAGAACCGGAAGGCTGCGCAAGCCTCCGATCCCATCCGAATGATATGGTTCGGTGGCTGAAATAAATCCAGCCAATTTCGAAAAACTCTTTGCTGCGTGGACGAAGATTCCGGCACGCAAAGCTATGTTATCGGTTAGTTTTCATCGCCAAACGGCGTCGGCATTTCAAAGTCAAACAATTCGGGGTCCAATTTGACGCCGAACTCCGGTCCCAGCAGGGATACGGTGGTCTGAATTCCCTGCGAGTCTGTGATAACCCACTTGCGCAGTTCCAAAGGCTTATCGCTGAACACCAGCATAATCCGCCCCTCAAGAGGATCATTGGCCTTGACCAAGGAAACCCGGATCACACCTGGCGATCGGTTGAAGCCGGTGACAAGGAGTTCGTCCGTCGTAAACGAGATGTTCTCGCGCAAGATTAACTCCGCCGGTGTCAAAATCAGCAGGACGGCTGTCGCCTGGTCCAGTTCCTTGTCGATATAAATGAGGTTGGTGCCGTCGGCGATGACCATGGTCGGGTTCGGCGGATCGTATTCCAGACGCATGCGGCCGGGCCGCTTGATATGAACCATCCCCTCCGCATAGGCGCCATTGCTCGACACCTGTAGAAACCGGGCACGAACGGTTTTGTTTTCATTAAGATGGGTTTCAATTCGCACCAGATCGGCAATATCCTGGCGGGTAAGTTTCAAGGTGCGCGCGATCGTCGCCGACGCCGGCGTTGCGGCCTGCAGCCACAGTGCCGTCAGAACAGTGCCTAATACAAAGAGATGTTGGAAAGAGCGGCATGTCATGCAGAGTTTGTAGCGAAGCGTTCGAGGCGGGTAAACCCATCGTTATGTACAGGGTGCCCGTGCCCACCCAAGGCTGCTTCCGGCCCTAGTGCGCGCCGACCAGAACCTCACGCCGGCCGACCCGGTTGGCGGCGCTGATGACACCCTCTTTTTCCATCTGTTCGATGATCCGCGCGGCGCGGTTATAACCGATCTGAAGATGCCGTTGAATGAAGCTGGTCGACGCCTTTCCTTCGCGGGCGACGATGGCGACGGCTTCGTCGTAAAGCTCATCAGTGGCGCTGGCGCGGCCGCCTGAAGCATCCGTGCCGACATCGACCTCGTCCTCAACGGTGACGTCTTCAATGTAGTCCGGCGTTGCCTGTGATTTTAGATGATCGACGATCTGTTCGACCTCATCATCGGAAACGAAGGGCCCATGGACGCGGGTGATCCGCCCGCCGCCGGCCATGTAGAGCATGTCGCCCTGGCCCAACAACTGTTCGGCCCCTTGTTCGCCAAGGATCGTCCGGCTGTCGATCTTCGACGTCACCTGGAAGCTGACGCGGGTCGGGAAGTTGGCCTTAACGGTGCCGGTGATGACGTCGACCGATGGCCGTTGCGTCGCCATGATGATGTGGATGCCGGCGGCTCTGGCCATTTGCGCCAGGCGTTGCACGGCGGCCTCGACATCCTTGCCGGCGACCAGCATCAGGTCGGCCATCTCATCGACGACGACGACAATGAACGGCAAGGGGTCCATGGGCAGCGGCTGGTCTTCGATGACCGGCTTGCCGTCCTCATCAAATCCCGTTTGAACGCGCCGCGTCAGGGTCTCGCCTTTTTTACAGGCCTCCGCGATGCGGGTGTTATAGCCGGCAATATTACGAACCCCAAGCTGCGACATGTTGCGGTAGCGGTCTTCCATTTCCCGGACCGCCCATTTCAAGGCAACCACGGCCTTTGACGGGTCGGTCACCACAGGTGTCAACAGATGCGGGATGCCTTCGTAGACGGAAAGCTCCAGCATCTTCGGGTCGATCATGATCAGCCGGCACTCCTCGGGGCTTAAACTATAAAGCAAAGACAGGATCATCGTGTTCATGGCGACGGATTTGCCCGACCCGGTGGTGCCGGCGATCAACAGGTGCGGCATGCGGGCCAGATCGACGACCACGGCGCCGCCACCGATGTCCTTGCCCAGGGCCAGTGGCAGTTTCGATTTAGATTTCTCGAAATCCGTCGACGCCAAGAGTTCTCTGAGGAACACCATTTCGCGCCCGACATTCGGCAACTCAATGCCAATCACATTGCGGCCCGGGACGACGGCGACCCGCACGGACACGGCGCTCATGGACCGGGCGATGTCATCCGAGAGGCCAATAACGCGTGACGTCTTGGTGCCCGGTGCCGGTTCCAATTCATAAAGCGTCACCACAGGTCCCGGCCGAACCTTGACGATTTTGCCCTTGATGCCGAAATCCTGCAGCACGGTGGCCAGGAATCGAGCGTTTTGCTCCAGCGCGTCCTTATTGAGTGACTCCTTGCCCGGCTGGACGATTGGGGTCTCGAGAAGATCAAGCGGCGGCAGGGTATAGATTTCGCCGGGCTCCAGGTCCAACTTTCCCTGCTGAGCGGCTTTGGCCTTCTTGCCGGTTTTCGGTTTTGGTTTGCGTGGCGCGATCAGTCCCAATCTTTCCGGCGCCACCGGTCCGTCCCTATTGGCGCCGACGGTGACCTGAAGCTGCACGCCTTCGGTCGTCTCATCAAGATCATCGAGCTGACGCGTCATCTCGGAAGGTGCTTCGTCGTCGTCGGCCAGTACCCTGCGGCCCCAAGCTGGGACGATGCCAAAGGTCTCGCGGCCTTTCTTGACGCCGCGCCCTACCATCAAGGCGCCGGCACCGAGGGCCAGACCCGATGCGCGCCATTCCTTCCAGGTCAAACCGAATCCGAAAACCCACAAGACAATCGTCAGGGCGCCCATCACACCGGCGAAGTAGAGCCCCATGTCGGCCCAGCCCAGCGAGGCCAAGACACTGATGGCACGGTCATATACTAATGTGCCGGTGACGCCGCCCATACGCGTCGCCAGCGGCCAGTCGGCGACAACCGGAAGGGCGCTGAGGCCGATGCCGGCGGCGATGGTTGCCAGAACCAATGCCGCGCAGCGCCAGCCCACGTGGGTCAGCGGGCGTTTTCGCAAAAGCCGCCAAGCCCATCCGGCCATGCCGAAGGCCAGAAGATAGGCGGCGTATCCGAAGCCTTGGATCAAGACATCGGCATGTGCCGCGCCAACAGAGCCGAGATAATTCGTCACGCGTTCGCTGGTCGCGCTGTTCAGCGAGGGGTCTCCGGGCGCGTAACTGAACAGGGCCAGCAGCGTGCCGGCGGCAAGCACCGCCAAAACAGCACCGCAAATCTCCGAAAGACGGTTGCCCAGGAAGGTCCGGGCACCGGCCGGCAGGATGGCGGTCACGGTATCTGCGCCCGGAACACTCCGGTCCGCCGAATCGAAAAATCTCAAAGCAAAACCCATAGGGAATTTTTAGGCGACGAACCTAAACAAGGTCTTAATGCCGAGGCCTTCAGCCAGAAGGATTAGGGCTGACGAAACAGGCCGGAGAAAGAAATTTCTCCGGCCTGATCGCGATGGTGCCGTTCGACAGGGGAACCGCCGCCGGCACGGACGAAGGATGGGTTACAAAGTCTGTGATCCCGTACCGAATTCCGGATAGGCTTCCATCCCGCATTCGGCCTTGTCCAGGCCCAGCACCTCGTCTTCTTCGTCGACCCGGATGCCGATGGTTGATTTCAAGGCGAACCAGACAATGGCGCTGGTCAGGGAGACAAATGCGCCAATGGCGACGATGCCGATCAACTGGGTTCCGAGGTTGCCGCTGCCGAAAATTCCGACGCACAATGTGCCCCAGATACCGGCCACCAGATGAGCGGAGATAGCCCCGACCACATCGTCGATTTTCATCTTGTCGATGATGGGCACGGCGATAATCACCAGCGCGCCGCCGATACCACCGACGATCAGCGCAAAAAAGTGATTTTGAAGGTCCGGACCGGCGGTGATGGCGACCAACCCGCCGATGGCGCCGTTGAGGGCCAGTGACACGTCGACTTTGCCATACATGACTTGCGCCAAGACCATCGCGACGACCACGCCGGCGGCGGCGGCCAGATTGGTGTTTACGTAAACGATCGACATGGCGGTGACGTCCAGTGCACTGCCCATGGCCAACTGTGAGCCGCCGTTAAAGCCGAACCAGCCGAACCACAAGATAAAGGTGCCAAGTGTTGCCAAGGGGATGTTGGCGCCGGGCAGTGCGCGGACCTTGCCGTCCGGGCCGTATTTGCCGCGCCGGGCGCCAAGAATGATGGCGCCTGTCAGGGCCGCCCAGCCCCCCGTCGAATGGACCAGGGTGGAGCCGGCGAAATCCGTAAATCCCATCTTGTCGAGCCAGCCGCCGCCCCAAACCCAAGAGGCCTGAACTGGGTAGATGACGGCGGAAAGAACGACGACGAAGATCATGAACGGCCAGACCTTGATGCGCTCGGCGACGGTTCCGGAGACGATCGATGCCGCGGTGGCGACGAAAACCATTTGGAAGAACCAATCGGATGGTACGGAATAACCACCCTTGATGACCTTCGTGGTCATTTCATCCGTTGCTTTCTCGGCGTTAAGAAGCGCCAGTTCATCTCCGGACGGGTTGTAGAGGAAGCTCAATGAACCCATGAAGCCGCCTTGCGGTACATCCACATACATGAGGTTGTAGCCGATCAAGTAAAACATGATACCGGCGATGGAATAGAGCGCAATGTTTTTGAGGCAAATGGTCGCCGTGTTCTTCGCCCGCACCAGACCCGATTCCAGCATGGCGAAGCCGGCCGCCATGAACATCACCAGGACGCCGTGAATAAGGAACGAAAATGTATTGAAGATGTAGGCGGTCTCGCCCGTAACGTCGGCCTGGGCGGGAACAGCACCCGCCAAAACAATAGTGGCCGCCAGCACGGCAACGGGGGTTTTTCTGATTTTCAATGGGAAATTCATGATGCTCTCCTAAAGGGCTTCCGCGTCCGTATCGCCGGTGCGGATACGGATCGCGGAATCGAGGGAATAGACGAAGACCTTGCCGTCACCAATCTTGCCGGTCTGGGCGGATCCGGTGATGGCTTCCACCACCTGTTCAACGACATCGTCCTTGACGGCGATTTCAAGTTTGACCTTGGGCAGGAAATTCACTTCATATTCCGCGCCCCGATAAATCTCGGCTTGGCCTTTTTGCCGGCCAAACCCCTTGACCTCACTGACGGTCATCCCTTCGACACCAAGTGGCAATAGAGCCTGGCGGACTTCCTCAAGCTTGAAGGGCTTGATGACGGCCATGATCAGCTTCATTTTGCAGGTTCCTTTTCAAGTTTCGTCGCTGGGCGGCGCTTACCCGTCGGCGGTGATTGTTCGACGGGGCCTGTCCCGCTATGCTGCCTAGCCATACTCAAATCTCATGCCAGAATCAGCGAAAACGGAAAATTGATTTATATCAATTACTTAATAGATGATTCGGTCGATAGTTTTGGAATGCACGAGAAAAATACGCTTAAATATTAGGCATAATTATCTAATGATTATTTTTTAATCAAATTTTTTACGCCTCGATTGAGAACAAACTTTCAAATGGCAGACAAAGCGACATCTGACGACACAAGTACGGTGCAGGCCGATGTATTGATCATTGGCGGCGGTTTCGTTGGCAATACCTTGGCTGCGGCGCTTTCCGGCACGGGACTGAAAACTGTGCTGGTCGACACGCAGGATCTGAAAACCGCCATCGATGCCGAGTTTGATGGCCGCTCCTTTGCCATTTCGCTTTCCAATCAACGCATGCTTGAGGAGGTTGGCGTTTGGTCCAGCTTGGCGCCGTTTACGGAACCGATCCTCGATATCCGCATTTCCGACGGCCCTTCATTGCTTTTTCTTCATTATGATCACCGCGAAACCGGTGATGGTCCCATGGGCTTTATGGTTGAAAACCAACATCTGCGGCGGGCCCATTATGAAAGATTGTCGGACGCCGATGGCGTTTCGATTTTCGCCCCCGACCGGGTTGAGACCTTGGACCGCCATTCCGGTGGCGTCCGCGCCCGGCTGGTCAGCGGCAAGGAAATCCAGGCACGCGTTGCGGTGGCGGCCGACGGGCGGGCGTCCAGCACGCGCCAAGGCGCCGGCATCGAGTTGACCCAATGGTCATATCATCAATCGGGGATCGTCTGTACGGTGCGCCATCAACGCCACCATGAGAATATTGCCCACGAACGCTTTCTGCCGGCCGGACCCTTCGCCATCCTGCCGCTGCAGGGCGACCCGCCCGAGGCCGGCAATCGATCCTCTCTGGTTTGGACCGAGCGCGATCATCTGACGCCGCCATTGATGGCCGCCGATGAGGCGACATTCGTTGCCGAATTGCGCCGCCGCTTTGGTGATTTTCTGGGTGACGTGGAACTGGCCGGGCCGCGCTATGTCTTCCCGCTAAGCCTGCAGTTTGCGTCGCGCATGACCGATACGCGCCTGGCCCTGGCCGGGGACGCGGCCCATGCCATGCACCCGATCGCCGGCCAGGGCCTGAACATGGGATTGCGCGACGTCGCCGTCTTGGCCGAAGTTCTGGTCGACGCGGCACGTCTCGGCCAAGACATCGGCGACGCAATGGTGCTTGAGCGCTATGCCCGCTGGCGGCGCTTCGACAATACCCTGATGTTGGCCGCCACGGACGGGTTGAACCGGCTGTTTTCCAACGATGTCGGGCCGGTTCGGATGGCCCGGGATTTCGGCCTGGCCGCCGTCAACCGCGTGCCGCCCCTGAAACGCTTTTTCATGCGTCACGCCATGGGGCTGGTCGGCGAATTGCCCCGATTGCTGAGGGGCGAGCCGCTCATTTAAGGGTCCCGGCTCAAGCCTTCAAGATCGAGGGCATCCAGGTATGCCCGCCACAAGGCCTCCTTGTTGGCACCATAGTCATATAGTGTATCCCAGGTGAAGATGCCCGTGTCATGGAGGTCGTCGAACTTCAGACAGACGGCATAGTTGCCGACCGGCGTGACCTCCATGATGCCGACATGGCGGCGCCCGGTGACGAGCGTTTTCTGTCCTGGCCCGTGACCCTGAACTTCCGCCGAGGGGCTTTCGACGCGCAGCAATTCGGCCGGCAGAGCGAAACTTTCGCCGCCCTCAAAATCCACCTCGAGCACCTTTTCGTCACGCTTCAGGCGGATCTCAGTGGGTTTGTGCTTCTGACTGAATTGATCGCTCATCAACGGTTTCCTTCATTCACCATCGTCGCCCAGGCGCCGGGCTTCCTCGGCCAGCATGATCGGGATACCGTCGCGGATTGGGAAGGCAAGGTCGGCTTTTTTTGAAATCAGCTCTTGGCTGGCCGCATCGTATTCCAGGGGGCCCTTGGTCAGCGGGCAGACCAGGATTTCCAGCAGCTTCGGGTCGACGGTGGGGGTTTCTGACGACATTTGCGCGGCTCCTCAATGGTGGGCCGACGAGCCGTCGGCCTCGTGGCGGCCCATTTCCAATATGGCCTGCAGGCGTTCGGCCCGGCCCGGCAGGTCCGGGGCTTCCAACAACAGTTGCTTTTCCTGGGGCTTGAACGGGCAGCCCATGGCCGCCGTGGTCACCAAGACCAGATCCGGGACCTCTTCCAGGGCCTGCCAGTCGGCTTCCAGTTCGTGGTGGTCGAAATAGCCTTTCAAGGCCGCCAACAGGCCCGGGCGGTTGGCGATTTCCGTGTCCGCCGGGTCCAGATCGTCGGCAAATTCCTGGTAGTCCGGGCGGATGCGGCGGTAGCCGCGACCCATGGCCAACTCCTCGGCGACCCGAAACCGGCAGACACCGGTCAGCACAATCTCAAAGCGGCCATCGCCCGGGTCCGTAAACTCGGTGATCCGTCCAAGACACCCGGTGGCGAAGATGGCGCCATCGTCGGCGACGGTTTCGCTGTCGCCCTGTTTCGGCTGGATCATCCCCATCAGCCGGCCGTCGCCCAAGGCATCTTCGATCAGGGCGACGTAACGGGGTTCGAAAATATTCAAGGGCAATTGGCCATAGGGCAACAACAGCGCGCCGCTCAGGGGAAAGATGGCAAGCGTTTCGGGCAGCGCGTCGGGCGTCATGTCAGACAGCGCATCATGAAAACAGGATCGACGACAGGCGCTTGCGGCCAGCCACGCTTAGCGGGTCCGTCGGACCGACGGTGTCGAACACCTTGAGAAGCTGTACCCGGCCGGCCTCGTCGTTCCAGGCCCGGTTGATGCGGATCAGCTCCAGAAACTCGTCGATGGCTTCTTCGTTCTGGCCGGCGCCGACCAGCGCCATGGCCAGGTCGAAACGCGCCTGCGGATCTTTCCCGTCAGCGACAACGGCGGCCCTCAGCGGTTCAATGTCGCCGACGTCCTCGGCCGCCTGGTTCAACTCGACGGCCGAAATGGCGGCGGCGATCTCACTTTTGGCTTTCAGCTCATCGGGCAGCGCGGCGATAATCTGATCGACCGTCGCCTGATCACCGGTCGCCAGGGTGGCCCGCAATACGCCGGCGATGGCGGCCTCGCTGTCCGGCGCCTCGGCCTGGATCTGCCGGTACAGCGCCAGGGCTTCATCGGCCTGGCCGGCGTCCAGCATCTCCTTGGCGGCGTCCAGGGCCTGTTCCAGGGGCGGCTTGGCGCCGTCCAGTAGGCGGTCGATGAAAGCCTTGAGCTGGCTGTCGGGCAGGGCGCCTGTGAACCCGTCGACGGGGCGGCCGTCCTTGAAGGCGAACACGGCGGGAATGGATTGCACCCGCAACTGGGCGGCAATCTCCTGGTTTTCGTCGACGTTGATCTTGACCAGCCGGACCAGGCCGCCGGCCTGAGTGACGGCCTTTTCCAGGGCTGGGCCCAACTGTTTGCAGGGCCCGCACCAGGGCGCCCAAAAATCGACGATCACGGGAACCTGGGTCGACGCTTCGATAACGTCGGCCATGAAATTGGCGGTGTCGGAATCCTTGATCAATGCGCCAACAGGGGCGCCGCTCGGTGCGCCGGCCGGCCCCATGCCAGGCTCCACGTGCAATTGCTGGGGCGGTGCGGCGGGTCCCGCCGCCGCACCTTGCGGGGCGCCACCATCGCCAACGGGGGTCATGCTGCCGTCGGGGTTCATCTTAAATTCCATAGCCAATCCTTTTGTGTAGGGTCCTTTTGTGTGTGGGCCTTTGGTCTGCGGGCCCATCGATGGCCGGCGGAAGTTGGTTCATAAATGGTCCATCCGCTGGCCCGGCGCAAGGGTCCATGCATGGGCGCCGCGGTTTCGACGTTCACAGCGTCACAATCAGCGGCTCATGGCCGGTGTCGCGCAGAAAGGCCAGCAGGCCATCCGGCGACAGGCGCGTCGTCGCGGTGTTGGTCAGCGGATGGAAATTCAGCGCCTCAAAGGCCAGCAGGCCGTCGTCCAGAACCACGCTGACCCGGGCCGTCGTATCGTTGATGACACCGAACGGCGTCACCGATCCAGGGTCGATGCCCAGGACCTCCTGTAACAGATCGGGCTTGCCGAATGACAGTTGCGCCGCACCGATGGTTTTCCTCAGCGCCTTCAGGTCGATATGGCGGTCCTCCAGCGTGACGACCAGCCAGAGCCGGCCTTTTTTGTCTTTGAGGAACAAGTTCTTCGAATGCGCGCCCGGCAGGTCACCGCGCAGGCGTTTCGATTCGTCGACCGTATAGACTGCCGGATGGTCAACTGTCTCGGCATCAATGCCCAGCGCCGCCAGCCGCTGCAAAAGAATATCGCGTGTTGTCATCATGGCCGGGATACTAATCGTCCGCCGCCCGGGTCTCAAGCAGGCCGCAAAGAACGCCGCGAAGGATGCTGCCCGGGGGGCCGAAATTGGCCGGCAAGTTGACGCTTGCAAAGGTCCGGCCATTGCGTATGATCGGCGCGCTTTCGGGCCCCCCTTTCGCGGGGAACAGCCCGGGCCAATGCGGGCGTAGCTCAGGGGTAGAGCGCAACCTTGCCAAGGTTGAGGTCGTGGGTTCGAATCCCATCGCCCGCTCCAATTTTTCAAGCACTTAAGAAGCGGGCCGGCGACAGCTTCACCGTCACGCCGTTCGCCTCGGGCGGCCTGGCGGACGCCTTCGGCGAGGTGGATTTTTCGGACGCGGCGGAGGCCGGCGCGGACGGCGCCGGCGCGGCGCCGATCACCAGCGGCGCGGCGTAAGCCCAAATCATCTATTTCTTTGCAGGGTGTCGGCCCGCCAAAACGAACCGTCCCCGAAAATATTTGCCGAAAGCCGCGTAAACGCCCCGCACGGCGATGCCGGACATTATGTAAAATTTCGTCCGAAAGTACACGAAAGTACGCACGGGTACGCAAAAGTACACATTTCGCTATGTTGAGAGATTCAGTTTCCAATGAATTCAAAGCCTTGGTTATGGACACTTTTGTGTACTTTCTTGTGAAAAACCTCACAAAAGTCAGCAAAAGTACACCTGCTTGATGAGGCGCGACGGCAAACGCCCACGTGAGGTCCGGGGATGGGGTTGCGCTCTGATTGTCGCCATGCGCGGCGTGAGGTCTGGGGATGGATGTTCCGGGACCGTCGCCGCATATGCGGCGGCGTAAGCCCGGGTTATCCCCCGGAGGGAAGTTGGCCAGACCGATGTGCCGTTCGGCCACGCCAGCCG
>CAZQPC010000002.1:0-32990 GCA_964595005.1 uncultured Magnetovibrio sp. | reverse complement strand
GTTGGGAAACTACGCGGGATTCTTTTCTGATCTTTCATCACGAGACCCTGACCCATGTCCCTGCACGTCCTGTTCGATGACCGCCAGCTCAACCACGCGCCGGAGACCTATTTCCGCCTGGGCCAGAACATCCCGCATCCGGAACAGCCCGAGCGCGCCCAGCTGCTGCGCCAGGTGATGATCGACCTCGGCCACGCCATCACCGCGCCCGACGATTTCGGTCTCGATCCCTTGTACGCCGTGCATGACCCGGCCTACGTGGATTTCTTCCGCACCGCCTGGGCGCGCTGGACCGCGGCGACGGGCGATGATCATCCGGCCGTGCCCAATTACCACACGGGCCGCCGGGTCAGCCGCATGCCGGAAGGCGTCGTCGGCCAGCTTGGTTATTTCGCCACCGATACGGCCTGCCCGGTGACCGAAGGTACCTGGGAGGCGGTCTATTGGTCGGCGCAATGCGCCGTCGATGCGGCGAGGCGCGTCGCCGTCGGCGACGGGCCCGCCTATGCCCTTTGCCGCCCACCCGGGCATCACGCGTCGAAGGACGCGTCGAACGGCTTTTGCTTCTTCAACAACGCCGCCGTCGCCGCCCAGGACCTGCGCCGGACGTTCGCAAAGGTGGCGGTTCTGGACATGGACACCCACGCCGGCAACGGCACCGAGGATATTTTCTACGATCGCGCCGATGTGTTCACGGCGTCGATGCACACGGACCCGGCCAACTATCCGCCCCACTATGCCGGTTACGCCGACGAGCGCGGCACCGGCGCCGGCGAGGGGTTTCACCTGAACGTCGTGCTCACACCGGGCGATGACGAGGCGGTGATCCTGACGCGCTTCGATGAAATGACCGCCGCCGTCCAAGATTTCACCCCGGATGCCTTGGTCGTCTCGCTGGGATTCGACATGGGCGCCGACGACCCCCTGTCGGAAGTCGGCATGACCGCGGCGGGCTTCGCCGAGATGGCCCGGCGCATTGCGGCGCTGGGGCTGCCGACGGTGTATGTGCAGGAAGGCGGGTATCTGGGGCCGTCGCTCAGCGACAATGCGCGGGCGTTTTTTGCGGCGGGGGTGATGGGAAAAGAAGAGGTGCCTTGATTTCGCAACGCACTTGGAAATTCGAATGTGACGCAAACAATCAGCATAAGTCTCGTCTCTCGGGAATTTTTTATGTCAATTCCCGGGTGATATGATAGTGTTGAAAAAAATTTTCGAATTCAAATTTAAGGTGTGGTGATGCTCTGGGAGCGGATTGCGATATTTATTTTCGGGGTCGTGTTTGTTGCCGCCATCCTTGTTTTGGCTTTTCTTTTTCCCAACCCGACGAATTTTCAGTACGAAATCTGCAGAATTGTGCTGGCGCTTGCATGTGCTGGCGTCGCGACCTTGCTGTCTGGTTTCCTTGAATTTGAGATTCCCAAATTTATCAAAGCCGGTGGCGCGCTTGCCGTGTTCGTCATTGTCTACTTCTATTCGCCAGCGAGCCTTGTTGTCGACGAAGTGAGGGTCGTCGAATCCATTCGCTCGTCCGTCGACAAAGGCTGGAATACGGACGCCGAATTCGAGCTGAGCAAATCGTTGCAGCGATTTCCGAAAAACCCTGACCTCCACAATCTTAAGGGTCAGCTGAATTTGCAAACTCGAAACTATCTCCCGGCCGCGAACTCATTTTCGCAGGCGATCGAGTTTGCGCGGGACGAACTAAGTACCAACAAGTATATTTATAACCGCGCGTCCGCATTGATTCTCGCAAGAAAATACGCCGCCGCCTTGAAGGATTTGACTCGTTTGAAGCCGGATCACTCACCTGATCCAGCCATTCATTTCAATCTTGGATTGGTTCAATCTCGACTGGGACATCACAAAGCGGCCCGCGCGTCCTTCACGAACACATTGCGGCTTGATACCTCTACACAACGGGAATTCGCCGCCGAGGTTGAGCTCCAGCGCGGGGTTACAAGGATACTGGAGTGTGGCCACGGAGGTTGTTCGAACGTCTTCGTCGATATGGCGATCAAGAATTTTCGGGATGCGGTTTGTAAGAAGTCTGATCTCCGGCAAATTTTTTTGAACGACGCGTCGCAGATCGAACTCTTTCATTATTCGGACGAGAAAAAGATCATTTCCGGCATATTGACAGCACCGAGTTACATAAGATTTCGACGAGAACTGGCCGACGGAAAACTTTGTTGGGGCAACACTTAGATTTTGATTAGGGGAAAAATCGATGTCATCGAGAACACGCCTTCTGAGCACGAATTTCGCGGCACTTGTCCTTATCGCCGCGACGTCACTTCCAGCGTCGGCGGGGATGAAGAAACAATTCATCTCAATCGGCACAGGTGGAGTTACGGGTATCTACTACCCCTTGGGTGGCGCGGTCTGTCGGCTTGTCAACAAGGGCCGGAAGAATCATGGAGTTCGATGTTCCCAAAATTCGACCGGCGGTTCGGTCTACAACATCCAAACCATCCGTGCCGGAGAATTGGAATTCGGTGTTGCCCAGTCAGATCGTGTCTATGAGGCCTACCGCGGAATCGGGCGGAAAACTTTCCAATCAAGTGGCGCGTTTAAAAATTTACGTGCATTGTTTTCCGCGCACGCGGAAGCTGTGACGATAGTCGCGCGCAAGGATGCCGGTATATATTCTGTGTCCGATCTGAAAGGAAAACGACTGAATGTCGGAAACCGGGGAACAGGCGTGCGGGCATCCTGGGAAGTGCTTGAGAAATCATTGGGATGGCAAAGATCAGATCTTCGGTTGGCGGCTGAGATGAAATCCGCGGAAGTGCCGTCAGCCCTTTGCGCCAACAAAATTGACGCGATGATCGTTGTCGCAGGGAACCCCAATTCGATTGTCAATGAAGCCGTGACGACTTGTGACACCGTCATCGTCGATACCTGCCCGAATTGCGGACCAAAGTGCTGTAAGAGGAATATCCCGGACTATTACGCCGGCGCAATGATCCCAGGGGGTATGTATCGAGGAAATGCGAAAGATATCCCGACACTGGGGATGAGGGCAATTTTCGTTGGCTCGACATCAACATCGGCGAATACAGTTTATCACGTCGTCAGGAGTGTCTTCAGTAATTTCAAATCATTCCGCAAATCCCATCCCGCGTTCAACCAATTGAACAAGCGAGATATGATAGGGGTCGGCCTAACCGTACCGCTTCACGATGGTGCGATCCGCTATTTCAAAGAAGCTGGTCTCATGTAATCGACGATGTTCCAATGAGGGGTCTTGACGGCGGAAGACCAAATTTGACAGCGCTAAACTGCGGGCAAATACCACCCCTCAACCAACGCCGCCAGCGCGCCAACCACCACCCGTGGGATCAACGGTGGGATTTTGCCCGCATCATCATCCACGACATGGGGTATCGTGTCAGCACCAGGAACCGTATCGGCAGGTCAACGGACACTCGTCGAAAGAATGGTCTTGGCTGACCGCGCCGATCCTGTTGCGCCTGGCCGAGCGTTACGGCCTCTACGGCGGAACAGATCCGGACGCCTTTGAGATCCTGCGCTGGCTGTTCTGGGACAACCACAAATTGACCCGCTGCATGGCGTCTTACCGTTTCCTGCGCACCTTCACGCCGGACCCTGACGTTGCCGTGCTGGCGTTCCTGCAACAGTTCATCGACACCAGCCCAGGTACGATTAGCTTTTGTGTGCGGAACTTTATCGTCGACGAACGGGTGTCCTGTCTCCGAAATCATTACCACTCACCAATCGAATGTTGTCTGCGGCGAATGGCCGGGATTCATTCCATCGGGCCCGGCTTGCCCCGATGAGCGCGACTGGATACAATCTTTGCAATCGACAGGGTGTTTCAGAAAAGGCGGGCAGATTGAACTTGCGATGCGCGCGAATGGGACATCATGGTTCGGGCAGGCCTTGCCGCTTGGAAAGCATGCTCGGAAAACAATAGAACGCACAAAAGACGATGCGATCAAGGGAGACAACGAAAATCAGCGGGGCTGAAACCCAAAAGCTGGAATTCCACAACAATCAACCGAGTTACCAATAAGGGAGGTATGTCATGAAAGTTGGAATTTACGGATTGACAGTGTTGACCGCGGCGGCCGCGACCATGGCCATGTCGGACATGGCCGTGGCGAAACACCGCGGCGACAATACGATGTTGATCGGCGGCGCCATATCGCAGACCGGGAAATATTCCGAACCCGCCGGCCGCAACCTCAATGCGATCAAATTGTGGGTTGACGATGTCAACAAACGTGGTGGTTTGTTGGGCCACACCGTTACGATCAACTACTTGGACGACAAGTCGGACAAGCAGACCTCCATCAAGCTTTACGAAAAGCTGATCACCAACGACAAGGTTGATTTGATCTCGTCGCCCTATTCAAGCGGCATCACCGACGCGGTGGCGAATGTCGCCGAGCGCTACAAGATGCCGATGATCACTTTCGCGGCGGCGTCCTCGGTGATCTGGGAAAAGGGCCGGAAGTATATCTTCAACACCATTGATTATGCCGAAAACTATCAGAAGGGCGCGCTCTATCTGGCCGCGGCGATGGGCGTCAAGAAGATTGCCGTGATCGGCGAGGATTCCCTGTTCCCCAGGATGACCCGCAAGGGTGTCGAAAAGTGGGCCAAGGAATTGGGCATGGAGATCGTGCTGGCCGAGAACTATGGCAGCCGCAAGCAAGGCGACTACACGGCGCTGTTGCAGAAAATCAAAAGCAAGCGCGCCGAAGCGATCTTCTCGAACAGCTACTTTGCCGATGCGGCCTCGCAAATCCGCACCTTGCGGGAAATGAACTACAACCTGAAAATGTTCGCCTCGACGGTCGGTCCGGGCCTGCCCCGGTTCGCCAAGGATCTCGGTCCGACGGCAGAGTACGTGTTGGGGTTCACGCAGTGGGAACCGATCCCCGACAAGCTCGGCTATCCCGGCATGCAGGAGTTCATTGACGGGTATGTGAAAAAATATGGCTCGCCGCCGAACTATCATGCGGGCGCCGCTTACGGCGCCATGCAGGTGTTGGAAGCAGCGGTAAAGGCTGCTGGCAGCTTTGATTCAGAGAAGGTCCGCAACGCCTATCAGACTATCGACGTGATGACCATGTTCGGCCGTTACAAGGTCAACGACATAGGCCTCAACAGCCACAAGGGCATGACCTTCCAGATCCAGAACGGCAAGCGCATCGTCGTCTGGCCGGAAGCACAGGCACAGGCCAAGGCCAAGCTTCCCATGCCGAAGTGGAGCGACCGCTAAGCGTCCGAGGAGACCATACAGGTCCACGTGAAACGCTAGGAACGACGACCAAGGGGCAGCCGGAAGATCGGCCGAACCTTGGTTTTCGTTGCCTCGCGCACGGGGCTCGTTGACGAAATACGGAAAATCCGGCCGCGGCGAAGCGCCCGTCCGGTTCTCATATGACCGGGTACGACCGTCGCAAGGGGCGCCGGGTTACCTGCCAAAGGAAACGCCTTCAGAATGGAAAAATCCGACAGACAGAGTTTGTATATGCTGGGCGGCTTCCTGGCGGCCATCTATGCCCTGCCGTTCGCCGTCGGGATGATGTCCGGCAACGTCTACTATGACCTGCAGTGGCTCAACGATCTGGTGACCGTGATGATGAGCGGCATGATGCAGGGCGGCGTCTACGCCATGTTCGCCGTCGGCCTGACCCTGATCTTCGGTGTCATGCGGGTGATCAATGTGGCCCACGGCGAGTTTGTCGTGCTGGGCGCCTATCTGACCTATGCGGCCTTCAATACGCCGGCGTTCCTGGGTATCAGCGCCTACGTCGACCCCTTGGTGTCCATGGTCCTGACCCTGCCCATTGCCTTCGTCATCGGCTACACGGTGCAGAAAGTGCTGTTGAACGCGGTCGTCGGCGGCCCGGAACTGACGCCGCTGCTGATCACTTTCGGCCTGGGCATCTCGATGATCAATATCATCGAATGGATTTTTTCCACCGACTACCACACCATTCCCTATTATCCCGATTCCTTCCAGATCACCGAAAGCATCGCGCTTGGCAAGAACAAGGTCATCAGTTTCATGATGGCGTTGTTTATCACCGCCAGCGTTTTCCTGTTTCTGAAATATCACCGCCTGGGCAAGGCAATCCGCGCGACCTCGCAGAACGCCGAGGTGGCGATGGTCTGCGGGATTAACATTTACCGCGTCTATTTGATCACCTTCGGCCTGGCTTCGGCGCTGGCGTGTGCTGGCGGGACGCTGGTGTCCATTCAGTTCGGGTTTAATCCGGAAACCGGATTGACCTACACGGTGATCGCCTTTGCCATTATCGTGCTGGGCGGCCGCGGCCACTATGTGGGGGCGTTCATCGCCGCGCTGATGCTTGGTATCCTGGAGAACCTGGTTTCGTTCTTGGTTCCCAACGGCACCGCCATGGTGGAAATGGCCGCCTACGGAACGATGATCTTTGTCCTGCTGATCAGGCCGCGCGGCCTGATGGGCCCGAAAATCGACTGACGGGAGGAAACCGTGGAATCTCGTGAAACGACCCGCAACCTGAGCTATCTCGGCGTCCTCTGTGTGGTGCTGTTGATCGTCCCCGATCAGGTCAACGTCTATTACCGCTCATTCATCATGTTCACCATGATGTACGTGGTTCTGGCCCTGAGCTGGAACATCATCAGCGGATACACGGGCTATCTGTCTTTCGGCCATGTGCTGTTTTACGGCGTCGGTTCCTACGCCTCGGCGATCCTCGTCGCCGACTACGGCTGGAATTGGATCCCGACCCTTTTGGTCGCGGCCGCTGTCGGTATTGGCGTTGCCATCGTCCTCGGTTATCCCGTGTTGCGTCTCAAGGGCCCTTATTTCGCCATCGCGACACTGGGGGCGGCGGAGAGTTTCCGAATTTTGGCCACCGTGTGGGATGACGTCACCCACGGCGGCGAGGGCATTTCGTTGCCGAACGTGGAAAACTCCTTTTCCACCTATTACGCGATGATGATCTTGATGATCGTCACCATATTGGTCAGTTATTGGATCGCTCATTCCCGATTCGGGGTGCGCCTGAATGCCATCCGCGAAGACGAAGTGGCGGCCGCCGCCAACGGCATCAACACAACCCTTTATAAGATGATCGCCTTCGTTCTTTCCGCCGTGTTCTGTTCCATGGCCGGGGCCATTCAGGCCAACAAGACGCTCTACATTGATCCGGACACGGAGTTTTTCATTCTCGTGACAATCACCATGAAGCTGATGGCCATGCTCGGCGGCAAAGGCACCGTTATCGGCCCCATTCTTGGTGCTGTTGTTCTCTACTCCATCCAGGAAGTCGTTTGGGTCGCCGTGCCGCAGGCGCACTTGATCGCGTTCGGTGTCTTCCTCATTCTCGTGGCGCGGTTCATGCCGCGCGGTATCGTCGGCTTCTTCGTCGATCGCGGATGGGCCCGCAAGGGCATGGTTCACTAGGGATGTCGGCAAACAACATGCAAGCAGCGGCGAACGGCATTGCCCTCGACGTCCAGGATCTGCACAAGGACTTCGGCGGCATCAAGGCCGTCAACGGCTGTCATTTGCAGGTTCCCAAGGGGAAGATTTCCGGGCTCATCGGGCCGAACGGTTCGGGCAAGACGACGACCTTTAACCTGTTGACCGGGGTAATCCCCCCAGACAGCGGCAAGGTGATCTATAACGGCGAGGACATCGCCGGGCTGAAGTCCTATCAGGTTTTCCAAAAAGGGATCACCCGGACCTTTCAGATCACCCGGATTTACCGGGAAATGACGGTATTCGAGAACATGCTATCCGTCGCGTACTTGAAAATTCCCATGCAACAGGCCCGCCAACGGGCCGACGAACTGATGGAGTTCGTGACCCTGACCCGGCTCCGGGACGAATACGGCGGCAATCTGTCCTACGGCCAGCAGAAATTGCTGGAGTTCGCCCGGGCCCTGATGACCGACCCGGACATGATCTTGCTCGACGAACCGGCGGCCGGCGTCAACCGGACCCTGCTGGCCAGCCTGTTGGAACGCATCCATGAACTGCAAGAGCAGGGCAAGACGATCCTCATCGTTGAACACGATATGAACGTGATCATGAACCATTGCGAGAAAATCTTCGTCATGGACTACGGCGTCAATATCGCCGAAGGACTGCCGGCCGATATCCAAAGCAATGAACAAGTCGTCGAAGCCTATTTCGGACGCCGGAAGACAAGCCATGCTGAAGCTTAAGAATGTCGACGCCGCCTACGGGCGCATTCAAATCCTCCACGAGGTGTCGCTTGAGGTCAATGCGAAGGAGGTTGTTTGCGTCATCGGGCCAAACGGCGCCGGCAAATCCACCGCCTTCAAGGTGATCATGGGGTTCATCGATCACCTGGGCGGCGACATGACCTTCAATGATCAAAGTCTTGTCGGATGCCGTCCCGATCAGATTTTGGGCTTGGGGTTGGGGTACGTGCCGCAGGGTCGGATCGTGTTCAACCAGATGACCGTTCTTGAGAACCTGGAAATCGGCGCCTTCCTGCAGCGCGACAGGCAGAAAATCCGCGAATCCATAGAGTATGTGTTCACCCTGTTTCCGCGCCTTGCAGAGCGTCAAAAACAACTTGCCGGCACCATGAGCGGCGGTGAACAGCAAATGCTTGCCATGGGCCGCGCCTTGATGATCCGCCCGTCCATGCTGATGCTGGATGAACCGTCCCTGGGGTTGAGCCCGCGTTTCGTCGATGACATTTTCGAACGGATCGTGGAATTGGCCAATTCCGGGATGACGCTCATGGTGGTCGAACAGAATGCGGCGCGTGCCCTGGAAATTGCCGATCGAGGCTACGTGCTTGAATTGGGAAAGAACCGCTACGAAGGGACGGGCGAGGACCTGCTCGGCAATCCCGACGTGCGGCGCATGTATCTTGGCGGCTAGCAAGGGCGCGCCATAGCCGCGCCGCAGGCCCGCCCCGTTCCCGGCACAAAGAACAGACCTGCGAGCGCGGCCCACCGCTTACGTGCCTGTCTTTAGCCCGCAATTCGCCAATTGAGCTTTTGAACTGACGCGCCGTATCCGTTAGCCTTCAGAGGCCGGTTAAGGGTTAACATCGGGCAGGGGTTTGGGCCCCGGCGGTCCGGCCTAACGGATGAAACGCCAGATGAAAAACCCGCTGTTCAGGTTCCTCCGGCTGCTAGGCGACGCGGCCCGCGACCTGGCCCCGATCATTCTGGTCATTGCGTTCTTCCAAATTGTCGTTCTGCGCCAGCCGTTTCCGGATCTCGGCGGCATTGCCGTCGGCTTGGCCTGTGTCATCGTCGGTCTGGCGTTGTTCGTGCAGGGCTTGGAAATGGGCCTGTTTCCCATCGGTGAAGCCATGGCCCAGGCGATGGCCCGCAAAGGCAGCTTGGTCATTCTTCTGGCCTTTGCTTTCGCGTTGGGGTTCGGCACCACGGTCGCCGAGCCGGCGTTGATCGCCGTCGCCGGCGAGGCCGCGACCATTGCCGGCGGCGCCAGGGCCATCGCCGACACCATGGAAGCCAAGGACTCGTACGCCTTCTGGTTGCGCATGACGGTGGCGCTGTCGGTCGGCGCGGCACTGGTGCTGGGAGTCTTCCGCATCCTCATGGGCTGGCCGATCCATTACTTCATTATCGGCGGATATGTGCTGGTCACCGTGATCACCGGCTTTGCGCCGCCGGAGATTGTCGGCATTGCCTATGATTCGGGCGGCGTCACCACGTCGACCATCACCGTACCCCTGGTGACGGCGCTGGGCGTCGGCCTTGCCAGCACGATCCGCGGCCGCAACCCCATGCTCGATGGTTTCGGCCTGATCGCCTTCGCCAGCCTGACGCCGATGATCTTCGTGATGATATTCGGGATGCTGGCCTGATGGACTTGCTGGCCGACATCTTCAACACCACTTCGGCGACGGCCTTCGATGTGCTGCCCATCGTGGTCATCTTGTTTATCTTCCAGGCCCTGGTGATCCGCAAGAAACCGGCCAACCTGAAGCGCATTATCATTGGTTTTATTTATGTGCTGATCGGCCTCAGCCTGTTTCTGGTGGGTCTGGAAAAGGCCCTGTTCCCGATCGGCCGGACCATGGCACAACAACTGACGGACCCGGGGTTCCTGGGGATCGGCGCCGGCGACGCGGTGCATTGGCAGGACTATCTGTGGGTCTACATATTCGCCGCCGCCATCGGCTTCGCGACGACCGCCGCCGAGCCGTCGCTGATCGCCGTGGCGCTGAAGGCGCAAGAGGTTTCCGGCGGCGGCATGAAGGCCTTTGAGCTGCGCATCGCCGTCGCCATCGGGGTTGCCGTCGGGGTCGCCATCGGCACCTTTCGCATCGTCACCGGCACGCCGCTGCCGATCTATATCATGGCCGGATACGTGGTGGTCATTATACAGACCTTCATGGCTTCGAAGATGATCATTCCCCTGGCCTACGATTCCGGCGGCGTCACCACATCGACGGTGACCGTGCCAGTGGTCGCCGCCCTGGGCCTTGGTTTGGCCTCGACCATTCCCGGGCGCAGCCCCTTGATCGACGGATTTGGCCTCATTGCCTTTGCCAGCGTGTTTCCCATTATCTCCGTTTTGGGATACGACATGTTGGTCACCTGGCTGAGGCGACGTGACGTCCATCACAGCGCTCCAAATGGCGCCTCAAATAGCGCTCACGACAGCAAGGAGGACACGACGTGAACCTGAAGATGATAATGGCCTTCGTGGCCGATGAGAAAACCGATCTGGTGCTGACCGCCGCCCGCGAGGCCGGCGCCACCGGGGCGACCGTGTTCCCCAGCGTGCGCGGCGAAGGCCTGGAGCCGGAAAAAACCTTTCTCGGCCTGGAACTGACCGCGCAGCGCGACGTCCTGGTGTTTTTGGTCGCCGCCCCGAAGGCGCGCGAGATTCTGGAGACCATATCGCAAGCCGCCCGCTTCGATGAAGAGCCCGGCAGCGGCATTGCCGTGCAGATCGCAATCGAAGACGCGGTCGGCCTGAAAACCCAGGAAGAAATGCTGATACACGAAATTGAGGAATCCCTATGACCGATAAAAAAATCACCCGTGTCGCGGATGTCATGACCCGCGATCTCATTACCTTGCCGGCCACGGCGACGGTCAGCGATGCCGTTCAGCTGATGCAGAAACATCATACCAGCTCGATCATTGTCGAACGCCGCGATGCGGCCGATGAGTTCGGCATGGTGGTGGTCTCAGATATCGCCAATCAGGTGTTGGGCAAGGATTTGTCCCCAAGCCGGGTCAACGTCTACGAAATCATGTCAAAACCGGTGCTCACCTTGGCCGCCGACATGAACATCGTCTACGCCGTACGCATGTTGGCCCGGTTCCGCCTGAGCCGTGCCCTGGTGGTCGATCAAGACCGCGAACTGTTGGGCATCGTGACCCTGCGCGACATGGTGCTGCACCGCCTGGAGGAAGACGGCGGCGTGCCCTGAAAGGAGGCGCCCGGCCAAAGGGTTCGGAAAGGCCGCGGCCGACGGTTGGCATTTCGGCGCGGAACCGAGATTCCCCGCTTCTCACAAGCACGACATCTAGCCCCCGATCATCAATTAACCTTTTGAATCCACAAGCAGATTCAGCTAGCCTTTCGATGCTGGCGGACGGGGTGCCGGCGGGATCATGAAGGAGCGCAGCCATGCCTGCTGAAGTCGATAAGCGGACCAAGGAAATGATCAACAAGGTCGTACGCCACGGACTGACCAAGGCGAAGGGCGCCAAGGGCAAGCGATTGGAAACCTTTATCCGCCAATACCTGGAAAATGTGCCGCCGGAAGACCTGGCCGGCATGCCGGCATCCGCGATCTTCAACATGGTTCGCGAACACTGGGATTTCGGCGCAAAACGTGGGCGGCGCAAGTCCTCGGTGCGGGTCTATAAACCGTCAAAATCAGCCAACGGCTACGACACGGAGCACACGGTCATCGAAGTGATCAACGATGACATGCCGTTCCTGGTTGATTCGGTCACCGCCGCGGTCAACCAGCGCGGCCTGACGGCCCATTTGATTATCCATCCCATCGTCAAGGCGCGCCGTGATGGCGCCGGCAAGATGGCCGAGGTCCTGAAACCGGGCCAGCCGGATGCCGATTCGGTGATGGAATCCTATATTCACCTTGAAGTGTCCGAACAACCGAAGAGTCGTTTCGCGGAAATCCGCCGCCAGATCGAAAATGTTTTGACCGACGTGCGCGCTGCCGTCGATGACTGGCGTCCCATGCGCGAGCGCATGGCGACGGTGATTGAGGAGTTGGAGGTCGAACCCAAGGGCACGAAGCCCGAAGACTGCTATGAAGTGCGGGAATTCCTGCGATGGATTCACGACAATCATTTCACCTTCCTGGGCTTCCGCGACTACGACGTCAGCGGCACCGGCAAGAACGTGAAGTTAAAGTCAAAGAAGGATTCCGGGCTGGGCGTGCTGCGCAACACGGCGACCGCGGTGTTTGATGTGGCGCCGTCGCTGCCAGCCGATGTGAAGGCATTTTTGACCAAACCGTCATTGCTGCTGGTGACCAAGGCGGATGGAAAGTCGACGGTCCACCGGTCCGTGCTGCTCGACGTTATCGATGTCAAACGGATCGATGCCAACGGCAAGGTCATCGGCCACCGGTTGTTCGTCGGTTTGTTCACGTCGGTCGCCTACAACAAGAGCCCCCGGGACATTCCCCTGCTGCGCCGGCGCATTACCAAGGTCATCGATAAGGCCGGGTTCGCGCGCGCCAGCCACGATGGCAAGGCGCTGAACAACACGCTGGAGACCTTCCCCCGCGACGAGCTGTTCCAGGCCTCCGACGTTCACCTTTACGAAACCGCCATGAGTATCCTGCATCTTCAGGAACGCCAGCGGGTCGCGCTTTACGTGCGCCAGGACAATTTCCGCCGCTTCATGTCGTGTCTCGTGTTCGTGCCGCGCGAACGTTACAACACGGATCTGCGCAGGCGCTTGCAGGCCATCTTGGTCGATGCCTTCGCCGGCCACGACGCGTCCTTTCAGACCCAAATCGGCGATTCGCCCCTGGCGCGGGTTTATTACACCATTCCCATCGACAGCGCCGCGCCGGTAAAATTCGATCCCGATGAGATTGAGGCCCGCCTCGTCCATGCGGCCCGGTCCTGGGAAGATCACATTGGTCAGGCGCTGATTGCCGAACACGGCGAGGGCATCGGCCTTGAACTTCTCGACCGCTACGGTCCGGCTTTCGGCGCGGGCTACAAGGACCGCTATGAGCCGCACGAAGTGCTGGATGATATCGCCGAGATCGAACGGATCTTGGTCGTCGGCGGGATCGGCATGAACCTTTACAAGCCGGCCGGCGTGGATGCCGACGAAGTGCGTTTCAAGCTGCATCACTTCGCCCACGCGATCCCGCTTTCCGACGCCCTGCCGATCTTTGAGCACATGGGCTTCAAGGTCATCGACGAAGCCGGCCCGCACGAGGTCGATCTCAGCGGCATCGGCCGAGGCACCCTGGTGATCCATAACTTCGGTCTTCGCTCGAAATCCGGCGCCGCCGTTGATTTGGCCGCCATCCGGACCAATTTCCATGATGCCTTTCAGCGGGTCTGGATCGGCGAGATCGAAAGCGACGGGTTCAACGCCCTGGTCACCGGCGGCGGCCTCAACTGGCGCGAGATCGTCGTGCTCAGGGCCTATTCGAAATACCTGCGTCAGGCGGGCATCGCCTTTTCCCAGGACTACATGGCCGAGACCATGGTCAATAACCCGAAGCTTGGCGCCGACATCGTCAATATGTTCCGGACCATCTTCGATCCGGCTGATCAGAAGGGTGCCGCGGCCGCCGCGACACGTATCAAGCGGCGCATCCTGAAAGGCCTGGAGGCGGTCGAAAGCGCCGACGAAGACCGCATCATCCGGCGCTTCCTCAATCTGGTGGAAAGCACGCTCAGGACCAACTACTTCCAGCCCGACGAGGCCGGCAACACCAAGCCCTATATGTCCTTCAAGCTGAATTCCCGGGCTTTGGATGAGCTGCCCCTGCCCCGGCCGCTGCGTGAGATTTTCGTCTACAGCCCACGCGTCGAAGGGGTGCATCTGCGCTTTGGCTTCGTCGCCCGGGGCGGCTTGCGCTGGTCCGACCGGCGCGAGGATTTCCGCACCGAGGTGCTGGGTCTGGTGAAGGCCCAACAGGTCAAGAACGCGGTCATCGTACCGGTCGGATCAAAGGGCGGCTTCGTCGTCAAACGGCCGCCGGCAACGGGCGGCCGCCAGGCCTTCCTGGATGAAGGCATCAGCTGCTACAAGACCTTCATCGCCGGACTGCTGGACCTCACCGACAACATCAAGGGCCCGAAGATCGTGCCGCCGAAGAAGGTCGTGCGTCTCGACGACGACGACCCCTATCTGGTGGTTGCCGCCGACAAGGGCACGGCGACGTTTTCCGACATCGCCAACGGTGTCTCCATCGAATACGGCCACTGGCTGGGCGACGCCTTCGCATCCGGCGGCAGCCAGGGCTATGACCACAAGAAGATGGGCATCACGGCGCGCGGCGGCTGGGAATCGGTGAAACGCCATTTCCGCGAAATGGGCACCGATATCCAGAGCGAAGACTTCACCGTCGTCGGTGTTGGCGACATGGGGGGTGACGTGTTCGGCAACGGCATGCTGTTGTCCAAACACATCCAGCTGCTGGGCGCCTTCAACCACCTGCACATCTTCATTGATCCCGACCCCGATCCGGCGAAAAGCTGGAAGGAACGAAAACGCCTGTTCGACAACCCGGGCCTTTCGTGGGCGGATTATGACAACAAGGTGCTGTCGAAGGGCGCCGCCGTTTATGAGCGCAGCGCCAAGTCCCTGGATTTGTCGCCGGAAGCGCGGGCCTGTTTCGGCATTACGAAGAAATCCGTGACCCCGGATGAACTGATGGGGCATTTGCTGCGGGCGTCTGTCGATCTCATGTGGTTCGGCGGCATCGGCACCTACATCAAGGCGTCGACGGAATCGCACCTGGACGCCGGCGACCGGGCCAACGATGCCATCCGCGTCGACGGCGAAGAGCTCAATTGCAAGGTCATCGGCGAAGGCGCCAACCTGGGCACCACCCAATTGGGCCGCATTGAGTTCGCCCAGCACGGCGGGCGGCTGAATACGGATTCCATCGACAATTCCGCCGGCGTCGATTCGTCGGATCATGAGGTCAATATCAAGATTTTGGTCGATTCGGTGCTGCAGGCGGGCGGCCTCAACACGAAAAGCCGCAACGCGCTTTTGGCCAGTATGACCGACGAGGTCGGCAAATTGGTTTTGGTCCACAACTACCGCCAGACCCAGGCGCTGACCGTTACCGAAAGCCTGGGTGTCGGTGCCCTGGACAACCAGCAACGCTTCATGCGCTTCCTGGAACGCGCCGACCGCCTGGACCGGGATGTGGAATTCCTGCCCGATGATGAGGTTCTGGGCGAACGCGCCCTGGCCAAGAAAGGCCTGGCCCGGCCGGAACTGTCGGTGCTGATCTCGTATGCGAAAATCTGGCTCTACGATGAGCTGATGGCGTCCGACATGCCCGATGATCCCTATCTTTTCCAGGATCTGGTCGATTACTTCCCGACCCCGCTGCGCACCAAGTACCAACGTGAGATCGCCCAGCACCGCCTGCGCCGTGAGATTATCGCCACCCGGGCGACCAATTCCCTGGTTGACCGGGCCGGCGATACCTTCGTCTTTGAGTTCAAGGAAAAAACCGGGCTCGGCGCCGCGGCGATCGCGCGGGCCTATGTCATCGCCCGTGATGTCTTCCAGTTGCGCGATATCTGGGCCCAGATCGAAGCCCTGGACAACCGGGTGCCCAGCTCCGTCCAGACGGCCATGCTGTTGGACGTCAATCACCTGATCGAATGGGTGACGCTGTGGTTGTTGCGCAATGGCGAAGCCAACCTCGATATTGGCGCCAACATGGAGGCTTACAGCGACGGCATCCGCAGCCTGGCCGCCGATGTCAACAAGGCCCTGCCGGCGCACTATGTGAGCGACGCGAAGAAACGCGCCAAACCTTATGTGGAGAAAGGCGTGCCGGAAGCCCTGGCGCTCCGGGTGTCGGGTTTGGTGAACCTCTATTCCGGGTTCGATATCGTCCGCCTGGCGACGCGCCGCAAGGTCGATGTCATCGATGCGGCGCGGTTCTACTTTGCCGTCGGCACGCGCTTCCGTCTCGGCCGGCTCAGGGCCGCCGCGGAATTCATGGACTCGCAAAGCCATTGGCAGCAACTGGCCGTCGCCGCCATGGTTGAGGAGATTTATTCGCACCAATTGGCGCTTTCCAACAAGGTTCTCGACTTCGCCGGCGTCAAGGCCGACGCCAAGGCCGCCGTGGAAGGCTGGATCGACAAGAACCGGGCCTTGGTGGAGCCGACGGAGCAGCTGTTGACGGAGCTTTGGGCGACGGAAGTCAACGATGTCTCGATGATTGCCGTGGCCAGCCGTCAGGTCCGGACCATGATCGACGTCGGCGGCGGTTGAGGGTTAACACGCGGCATTCAACCCTCGTCATTCCCGCCTGCGCGGGAATGACGAGGGAGGACGTGTTGTCGAAACGCGCGAATCGTCAGACCGGTCGACGCCCTTTGGCGTTCCTATGACCACCACCGAAAACAAAAAGGGCCTGGCCGCCTGGTGCCTCTACGACTGGGCCAATTCGGCCTTTCCGACGGTCATCACGACCTTCGTCTTCGCCGCCTATTTCACCAAGGGCGTCGCCGCAGACCAGGTCTCCGGCACCAGCCAGTGGGGCGTCGCCATGAGCCTGTCGGCCCTGGCCGTCGCCATTTGCGGCCCCATTTTGGGCGCCATCGCCGACAACACGGGACGCCGCAAGCCGTGGCTGGCGCTGTTCACAATGATCGCCGCGGCCGGTGCCATGATGCTGTGGACCGTCGAGCCCGATACGGCCTTTGTGGTCCGGGCGTTGTTCTGGGTGGCGCTGGCCAACTTCGCCTTCGAGATGGGCATGGTCTTTTACAATGCCATGCTGCCCGATCTGGCCCCGCCCTTGAGGCTCGGCCGCTGGTCCGGCTGGGGCTGGGGGCTGGGGTATTTGGGCGGCCTGACCTGCCTCGGCATCGTGCTGGTCGCCTTCGTTCAGACCGAGACGCCGCTGTTCGGTCTCGACAAGGCGACCGCCGAACAATTGCGGATTACCGGCCCCTTCGTCGGCGTATGGATGGTGATATTCGCCATCCCGCTGTTTGTGTTGACGCCGGACAAGCCAGCCACCGGTAAATCCATGCCGGCCGCCGTCGGCGACGGCCTGGCCACGCTTTGGCGGACCTTCCGTAGGCTTCCCCAGTATCGCGACGCGGCCTGGTTCCTGGCCGCCCGGATGATCTACACGGATGGCCTCAACACGCTGTTCGCCTTCGGCGGCATCTACGCCGCCGGCACCTTCGGCCTGAGCTTCGAGGAATTGATCCTGTTCGGCATCGGCATGAACGTCACGGCGGGCCTGGGCGCCGCCGCCTTCGCCTGGTTGGACGACCGCCTGGGCCCGAAGACGGTGATCCTCATATCCGTTGCCGGCCTGACCGTCTTGGGCTCGGCCCTTTTGGTCGTTGAGACGAAGACATTGTTCTGGGTCTTCGGCATGCCCTTGGGCATCTTCGTCGGCCCGGCCCAATCGGCCAGCCGCTCGATGATGGCCCACATGGCACCGCCCGACATGCGCACGGAGTTCTTCGGCCTGTTCGCGTTGTCGGGCAAGGCCACCGCCTTCCTCGGCCCGCTCTTCCTGGCCTGGGCCACCACGGCCTTCGACAGCCAACGCGCCGGCATGGCGACGATCATCGTGTTTTTCGCCGTCGGTGCCGCGCTGATGATGAAGGTGCCAGCCCTAAAACCCGCCCCTTAGATATTGATCCTCCCCACGGTCCGCGCCATAGTCCGGCGATGACATTTCCAGACCAGGGTTTTGAAAATATCGTCGCCTTTTCGCGCGCCTATTTCGATCAGATCGGGCGTGCGGCGCAGAGCGTTGAGGGTGCCAAGCTGCATGACGCGGCGGAGCTGCTGAGTGCCGCCTATGAGCGCCGGGCCACGGTTTATGTGTGCGGCAACGGCGGCTCGGCGTCGATCTCAAACCACCTGGTCTGCGACCATTTGAAGGGCGTGCAGACGGATACGGAGACCCGGCCGCGCGTCGTTTCCCTGAGCGCCAATATCGAGACCATCACCGCCATCGCCAATGATATCTCTTACGACGATGTGTTCGTCTACCAATTAAGCACCTTGGCGCAAGACGGCGACGTTTTGGTCACCATATCATCGTCGGGCAATTCGGAAAACATCGTCCGCGCCGGCCAGTGGGCGAAGGAAAACGGCGTTTCGGTGATCGCCATGACCGGCTTCGTCGGCGGTCGCTCGGCGGCCCTGGCCGACGTCAATCTGCATGTGGACGCGGATAACTACGGCATCGTCGAGGATGTCCACCAAAGTCTCATGCACATCCTGGCCCAGTATCTGCGCCTCAAGCGCATGGACGCGGACCTGATCGCGGAAAGGAAGTTCTGATGGCCCATATCACCGATGTCGAGGCCTTGCGTCAGGTCTACAAGCAACCCAAGGGCCGCTCGCTGTCGAAGCAGATGACCCGGCTCGAGCGGCATTCGAAGCGGTTCATCGCGCTGTCGCCTTTTCTGGTGCTGTCCAGCACCGGCCCCGACGGCCTGGGGGATGCGACGCCGCGCGGCGAGGCGCCGGGCTTCGTCCATGTCCTGGATGATCAGACCATCGCGATCCCGGACCGGCCCGGCAACAACCGCCTCGATACAATGACCAATATTCTGGAGAACCCCGGCGTCGGCTTGATCTTTTTCATCCCCGGCGTCAACGAGACCCTGCGCATCAATGGTGCGGCGGAAATTCGCACCGATGCGGATCTGCTGGCGCGTTTCGAAGTGCGCGGCAAGTTGCCGGCCTCGGTGCTGGTGGTCCGTATCAATGAAGCCTACCTGCATTGCGCCAAGGCGCTGATGCGCTCGCAGTTGTGGTCCGCGGACGCGCAATCGGCAGTGCGCCCGATCCCGACCATCGCCGAGATGATCAAGGACCAGTCCGGCGACGATGAGCCGCTGGAATCGGATGCGGACATGCAGGCCCGCTACGCGAAAATCCTCTACTGAATTTGTGCGGCCGGTAAATTCGCGCTGACCGCCGCCAAGACATCCGACCAGTCCGCCGGAACCAACGTGCCGATTGGCGCCAGTGCGGCGGCCTCGACAGTGGCAATCTTCGCCGTTCGAACCACGGACGGATGGGGCAGGCCCGCTGCGTCCAGATCGCTGACAACGACGTCGCCGGGCCATGGATCATTTGCCCGGCTGGTGATCATCGTCATCCAATAAAGCTCAAGGGATGCCGCCGGTGCGCCGACGACGACACAGGGCCGGCGTTTGCGAACCGGGCGTTCAACATAGGGAAACGGCACGACACAGACGGTGCCCGGATCAAAGGTCTGCATAGGCCTCTTCGTCGGCGTCGCCGGACCATTCGGTGAAGGTCGCAAACGGGTCTTCCTGGCGGCTTTTCTTATGGGCGTGAATGATGGCGCCGCCGGGAACCAGTTCAAAATCGATCTCGTCACCGGGCCCGATTCCCAAATGGTCGCGGACGCTGCGCGGCAGGACGGTCTGGGATTTCGACGAAAGTTTGGCGGTAATCATCCCAAAATGTAAAACGAACGCCTTACTTTTTCAAGTTCATCTGAAGTGTCCCAAAAAAAACCGGGCACAGGGCCCGGCTTTCAACGTTTGTTTCGAAGCCGTTTCAGTGCCGGAAATGCCGCATTCCCGTCATCACCATGGCCAGGCCCCGGTCGTCGGCGGCGGCGATGACCTCGTCGTCGCGCATGGAGCCGCCGGGCTGGATGACCGCCGTGGCGCCGGCCTCGGCGGCGGCCAACAGGCCGTCGGCGAAGGGGAAGAAGGCATCCGACGCGACCACCGAGCCCTTCGCCCAGCTTTTCCCGTCGCCGGCCACCCGGGCCGCGTCTTCGGCTTTCCAGGCCGCGATGCGGGCCGAATTGACACGGCTCATTTGGCCCGCGCCGACGCCGACGGTCATGCCGTCCTTGCAATAGACGATGGCGTTGGATTTCACGTGCTTGCCGACGGTGAAGGCGAACTTCAAATCGGCCATTTCCTGGTCCGTCGGCGCGCGCTTGGTCACCACCTTCATGTCCTCAAGGACGCGGTGGTCCCGGCCCTGCAGCAAATAACCGCCAGCCAGCGAGCGTACCGTCATGCCCGTTTCTTCCGCATTCGGCATGGTGCCGGTGGCGAGGACGCGGAGGTTCTTCTTGGCGCTCAGGACGGCTTTTGCCGCATCATCGATCTCGGGTGCGATGATGACTTCGGCGAACAGCTCGGCGACGTCCTTCGCCGTCGCTTCATCGAGCACCCGGTTGAAGGCGATGATGCCGCCGAAGGCGCTTTCCGTGTCGCAGCTTAAGGCCCGCTTGTAGGCGTCGGTCAGGCTGCCGGCGATGGCGACGCCGCAGGGGTTGGCGTGTTTGACGATGACGCAGGCCGGGCTGTCGGTGAACTCGGCGACCAATTCAAAGGCCGCGTCCGTGTCGTTGAGGTTATTGAAGCTGAGTTCCTTGCCCTGCAGTTGCTCAGCCGTGGCAATGCCCGGGCGGGCCTGACCGCCGGTATAGAAGGCGGCCTCCTGGTGCGGGTTCTCGCCATAACGCAGAGTTTGGCGCAGCTCGCCGCCGAACACGGCGCGGGGCGGGAATGTTTCGCCCAACTCGCCGGCGAACCAGGTCGAAATGGCCGCGTCGTAGGCCCCCGTGCGCCCATAGGCCTTGGCCGCCAGGCGGGTACGGAAATCGTCCGTGGTGGCGCCCCCGTTGGCGGTCATCTCATCGAGCACACGGGTATAGTCGCCGGGATCGACGACAACCGTCACGAAGGCATGGTTCTTGGCCGCCGCGCGGATCAGGGCCGGGCCGCCGATATCGATGTTTTCGATGCAGGTGTCGAAGTCGGCGCCGCCGGCGACGGTGGCCTCGAAGGGGTAGAGATTGACGGCCAGCAGATCGATGGGCTTGATCCCGTGCTCGGCCATGGCGGCTTCGTGACCGGCGTTGCCGCGCACCGCCAACAGGCCGCCGTGGATGGTCGGCTGCAGGGTCTTGACGCGGCCGTCCATAATCTCCGGGAAGCCGGTGAAATCGGACACCTCGGTGACCGCGACGCCGGCGTCGCTGAGCGCCTTGGCGGAGCCGCCGGTGGACAAAATCTCAACACCTTGTGCGGCCAGAAATTGGCCGAAGCCGACAAGGCCGGTCTTGTCGGAAACGGAAATCAGGGCGCGTCGAATGGGAGATGGCATTGGTCAGCCTCACGTCAGGTCAGGTATGTCGGGGAATGGGGTGGTCTCAGGCCGAGGCGGCGGCGCGGGCATCGTCCTGGCCGCCGGAAAACTCCGGAACCAGTTCTTGGATGGTCGTCAAGGCACCGGCGTTGTCGAATGCGGAACATTGAGCCTTCAGTCGTTCAACGGCCTCAGTCAGGGCGTTTATATCAGCGGTTCTCGGGGCCGCAAGGAGAATTCCCGCGCAATCGGTCGGCAGCAGCGGTTCGGCGCCGTGGAAGACCTCTTCGAACATCTTTTCCCCGGGCCGGGTGCCGACGACCTTGATCTCCACGTCCTTGTCCGGCACCAGTCCGGCCAGCCGGATCATCTGCTGGGCCAGGTCGTATATGCGCACCGGCTCACCCATGTCCAGAACACAGATGTTGCCTTTCGGCACCTCGCCCGTGCCCGTCGTCGTGCCGGCGGCCAAGGCCGACGCCTGTAGGACCAGCTCCACGGCTTCGCGCACGGTCATGAAAAACCGGGTCATATCGGGATGCGTCACCGTCAGCGGGCCGCCGTTCGCCAGTTGGCGCTGGAACAGGGGCACCACCGACCCCGTTGATCCCAGTACATTGCCGAAGCGCACGGTGACAAACCGGGTGCCGCTTTGCCTGGCATCGTCATCATCGCCGTTCATGTCCAGTGTCTGACAATAGGACTCGGCGATGCGCTTTGTGGCGCCCATGACGCTGGTTGGATTGACCGCCTTGTCCGTGGAAATCAAGACCATCACACCGACGCCATTGTGGCGGCAGGCATCGGCGACGTTGATGGTGCCGCAAACGTTGGTATCGATGCCGGCAATGACGTTTTTTTCGACCATGGGCACGTGTTTCAGCGCTGCCGCATGAAATAGAATGTCGGGACTGAAGGTGCCGATCAGGTGATTGACATCGGCCCGGTCGCTGACATCGGCCAGTTCCGCGTGGCGGACGATTTCCGGCGCCAGCTCCGACATTTCCAGATCAACGGTGTACAGGGCGTATTCGGAATTGTCGGCAAGCACGATCTCTGTCGGGGCGAAGGTGCAAATCTGGCGTACCAATTCGCTGCCGATGCTGCCGCCGGCGCCGGTCACCAAAACACGCCGGCCCTCAATGAGGCGGCGCATGGACGGGCGGTCCAGTGGCACCTGAGGGCGGCCCAGCAAATCCTCGACGTTGACCGGCTTAACTTCGATCTTGTCGGCGGTGCCGGCGCGGAAATCCGTGATTTTCGGAAGGCGCGCCAAGGTCATGCCCAAATCATTTGCCGCGTTCAACAAACGCCGCACCGTGGCGCCATCCATGTCGTCCTTGGTGAGAATCAGCCGGTGCGGGGCACGGCCCTGCTTGCGAAACTGGCGGACGACCCGTTCGATATCATCCGTTGTGCCGAACACCTGGACGCCGTGAATGTCGCGCCCGACGCGGTTTGAATCTTCAGCGATCAGGCCGACAACTTCGTAACTGCTATCGCCGGACCGGCGCAGGCTGCGGATGAACAATTCGGCACCGTCGCCGGCGCCGACCAGCAGTACGGGGATGCGCTCATTGCCGGGCGTGCTGTGCTCATATTCGAACCGCCGGTCCTTCAACAAACGATAAAAGAACCGCGGCCCGCCCAGCAGCGCCATCAGCACGAACCAGTTGATCAGCAACACGGAGCGCGGCAGCGGCTCGGCCCGCACCCAGATGAACATGACAAAGGCAAAAATGAGCGTGGCGATGGAAACGGCCTTGGTGATCGCCCAAAGATCGTTCAGGGACGCGTAGCGCCAGACCCCGCGGTACATGCCCGACGGCCAAAATATCGCCGCGCAGATACCCGTGAACAAGGCGCAAGCGGATGTCCACATTTCCGGATAAAACTCAAAAACCCAGAAACCGAGACGCAGATAGACGGCAAGAATGAACGAAAGCGCGGCCATGAATATGTCGTGGCCATAAACAATCCATCCGCGGGAATGTAATCTATGCAGCATGAGCGCCGAAAGTCTCAGTTTTTGAAACGGATGCCATTACCCGTCGCCCCGGCTCTTATACCATGCCGCCGTTTGTTCCAACCCCTCTTTCATGGAGAACGGCGGCGACCAATCGAGTGCCTGGCGGATGGCGGCGCCATCTATCTGCAAGGATCCGGCTATTCGAGTCATGACCTCGGTTTTGCCGGTCAGGCGGCCGGCCAGAAACAACAAGGTCGTGGGAAACGGAATGAGCCGGGCTGGGCGGTTCAAAGCGGTGCCGATACGCCGGATCAGCTCGGTCGATGAAACATCGTCGCCATCGCAAACATAAAAACTTCGCCCGGCGGCGGCCGGCGCTTGCAATGCGGTCAGCATGGCGTCGACAAGATTTCCCACATAAACAACACTTCGCAAATTGCCGACGCTGCCCAAGGGCATCGGCAGGCCCAAGTTGACCGCCTTAAACAAGGTGATGAGATTGCCTTTGGCGCCGGGGCCATAAACAAGCGGCGGTCGGATCACAACGCCCTCCATCGCGCTCGCCTCTGTGGCCCGCCAAAGCGCCGCTTCGCCGTCCCGTTTGGTCCGTCCGTAAGCATCTTCCGGAACCGGCGGGTCATCCACTGTCAGCGGTTTTCCAGGCGCCGAGTTTTCAGCGCCGGCCTTTACCGAACTGAGGTACACGAACCGCTTCACGCCGGCGCCAGCAGCTTGCTCGGCCAGCCGCGCCGTCGCGTCAACATTGATCTGCCGATATAGCGCCTCTGCGTCGGTGGCCGTCTCATCCATGACGTGGGTGCGGGCAGCCAAATGCATGACGCCTTCGACGCCGTTAAGGGCGTCACGCCATTCGGTCTGAGCTCCCATGTCGCCGACGTTGACTTGCAGAACCTCCGGCGGCAGGTCGTCGATGGGCCCGCGGCGCAACGCCGCCGTCACCTCATGGCCCGTATCGATGAGAGCCTGACAGAGGTGACCGCCAACGAAACCGGACGCGCCCGTGACAAGCACGCGCATCAGTTAGCCTCCGGGGTGGCGATGTCGGCGACGCTGCCGCCTTGGCCGGCGGCGGCGGCTTCCAGGGCGGCGATCATGTGGGCCGCTTGGGTTTCGCGGCTGTGGCGCGGCGCTGCGGCAAGACTGTGCCCTGCCAGTTTCCGGCAGCGGCCCCGATCATCGGCAAGCTGGGTGATGGCGTCGGCCAGGGCTTCGGGGTCCTCCGGCGCGACGTGCAGTCCGGCATGATCGGCGGCCAAAATGGTGCTGGCTTCACCCGCCGGCAGTGCCAGCACGATTGGCAGGCCCATGCCCATGGCTTCGAACATCTTCGACGGAATAACGTCTTCGAAAGCCGGTGAGTTGCGCAGATGAACCAGGGCCACGTCGCAAAGACTCCACACGGCCGGCATGCGCTCCTTGGGCTGGGGGTCCATGAAAATAACGTTGGTGAGATTGCGCCCGGCCGCGTCGGCCATCAGGCCGTCACGCTCCGCCCCGGCGCCGGCCAGCAGGAAGGCGATGTCATCACGGCCGCGCAACCGCTCGGCGGCGTCCAAAACATTGGTCAGGCCGTGCGCCATGCCATGGGTGCCGACGTAGCCAACGACGAAACGTTCCGCCGTATGCCACGTCTGGGCAAGCGCCGCATCGGGTTCTTGCGGGCCATAGCGCCACAGATCGACGCCATTGATGACAACGGCGATTTTGCCGTTGGGAATACCGCGTCCGGTGAGATTTTCCTTGAACGCCTGGGTCAGCGCGACCACGCAGGCGGCGCGGCGGTAAAGAAACATCTCCAGTTTCTCCAGGCCGCGGATCAGGGCACTGTCCGCCATGGCGCCGACGGCGACGATGGAGGCCGGCCATAGATCGCCCAATTCGAACACGAAGGGCACGCGGCGCACCGCCGCAAGGGCCCAGCCGCCGACGGCGGCGAAAAATTGCGGCGAGGTCGAGACCACCACCTGGGGCCGAGCTTCGAACAGGCCGGCGACGAAAGCCGAGACCATGAAGCTGATGAAATCCAGTGTGCGGCGCGCCGTGCCGCGGTTCGCCGCCATGTAGGTTTTGACCCGTACGACGCGGATGCCGTCCATCTCTTCGACCTGATGCCAGCGGTTCCGATAGCCCTCGTAAAGCCGCCCGTGGGGGAAGTTGGGCGCCGAGGTGAGGACGCTGACCTGATGGCCCCACTTCGCCCAATAACACGCGCGCTCGTAAACGCGTGTCGCGGCGGCATTGGTTTCCGGTGGGAAGTTTTCGCTCAGGAACAGGATGCGCATGCCCGGTATCAGTCCGTCGGACCTCCCTTGACCAGCAAGAACAAAAGCACCGCAACCGCCGCTCCGGCACCTGTCAGCGCGGCTTCCGGCTGGCCGCGGGTGGCGACGATGGCCAGCATGATCAAAAACATATTGGCGACGGCGATAATCCAGGCGACCTGGTCGTGACGTAGGCCGCTGTCCACGGCGCGTTGGTAGAAATGTTGGCGGTGAGCCTCCCAGACGCGCTCACTGCGAATAATCCTGTGGACCAGGGTCAGGGTCGCGTCGGCGAGGAAATACATGGGCAGAATCAGGGCCGGCGCCCAGGCCCCATGGGCCGCCAAGTTCAGCAGCATCCAGCCAATCAGGAATCCCAACGGGATGCTGCCGACGTCGCCCAGAAAGATTTTCGCCGGATGCCAGTTCCAGCGCAGAAAACCCAAGGCCGCGGCGGCCACGGTCAGGCTCATGGTCATGGCCAGATCGCCCAGCCCCAGTTTTCGCGAAATAACAAACAGGCCGGTGCCGATGGCCAACGTCTCGATACCGGCCAGGCCGTCAATGCCGTCCATGAAATTGAACAGATTGATGAACCAGACCCACAGAACGCCGGCTAATAATACGTCGGCAACGGGCGGCAACAATCCGCCGAAGACAAGCCCCGGCAACGGTGCCAAAAAAAGTGCGCCGGCGACGGCGGCAACCTGGACTAAAAGGCGTAGCGTCGGGCTGAGGCCATGCAGGTCGTCGGCCCAGAAAATGCCGGCGACAATCAGGCCGATCGCGGAAATCACCAAAAGCGGCGATCCGCCGGCGCCTTCCATCACCCCCATGGCGACCCACGCCGCGAGCAACGCGCCAACGACGGCAAGGCCCGCGCCGCGCGGCGTTGGTCGGCTGTGGCTGGAGCGCGCATTCGGGCGGTCGAGAACGGCACGGCTTGCCAATTGCTGGATCAAAAGCCGGGTGCCGGTCATCGACACCAGAAACACAAGAATGGGAAAGATCAGGGATTGGGGCCACGGCATGGCGGAAGTTTATCCTTGCTGACCGGTGAGCCCAAGCGAAGAGGCGGGAAAGCGGGCGAAATACAGATGGCGGCGGTTGCCGCCGAAAAATTTACCTGAAGATGCGGGTGATAAACAGGGTCCAAAAGACGGCGATGGCATGGTGGGCGCGGATCTTCTTGCCTTCCGCCTTGGTGCGGCCGTGATAATCGATGGGGACTTCATAAATGGTCTCCGCGGTTTTCAGCGCGCGGGTCAAAATCTCGGCCTGTTGCTCCCAGCCATCGGTGCGCAGGGTATCGGCATTGACCAGGTTTTTCCGGTACAACAGGTAACACGAATAAATATCGGTGAAGGTCGTGTTGTTGAGAATGTTGAAGCCCAGCGTGATCAGCCGGTTGCCGACCTTGTTCCAAAAATAGGCAACCCGGTTGATCTGCGGTGCGGCGAAACGGCTGCCCATGACAATGTCCGCGTCATGCAGGAACACTGGCGTCAGAAGTTTTTTGTATTCGGCCGGGTCGTATTCCAGATCGGCGTCCTGAAACAGAATGTACTCACCAGTGGCGGCGGCCAGGCCTGCTTTGACGGCCGCGCCCTTGCCGCCATTGCGCGGCATTTTAATCAGGCTGGCATAAAGATCGGGTCGTTGTTCAAGCAGGGAAAGGGTCGAATCCTTTGAGCCGTCATCGACGACCAATACCTCGAAGGACGCGCCTTCAACCTTTTGCGCATGAACCCGCTCAAGCAGTTGAATGATCGTTTTCTCTTCGTTGTAGGCCGGAATGATGACGGAAACGGAGATCATCGGCGCGGGGCTCTCAATCTCATGAATTCATAGCTTCGCTAACGGCTGCGCGCCGCGCCACGATAACGATGTTTTTGCCAACGGGCGGCGTCACAATGGCTTCAATGAACCGCGAAATGGGCACAAAAACAATGTCGTAAATTTTGACCAGGAACGGATTGAACTCCGTTTGCCCGGCCAGGGTATTGATTAGCCACCAGGGCACGATTCCGATCAGGTCCATGTATTTGGCGGCAATGACCTCAAATCCCGCCGTTTCCAGCATGCTGCGCAGTGGTGCGGCCAGATAGCGCCGGTGGTGGCCCAGTCGAACGTCCATTTTGGAGAACAGGAACGGCAATGCCGGCACCATGATCATCAGGTGCCCGCCCGTTTTCAGGCTGCGGTGAATTTCGCGAAGCGCCGAAATATCGTCCTCGATGTGCTCAAGGACATTGACCATGACCACGCCATCGATGCTGGTGGTCGGAAACCTGGCAACCTGGGCTTCCAGAGAATCCTCTGAAATTACTACGTGGGAAAAATCGGCAAACCGCCGGCGTAGATGTTCGGCCTGGGGCGCAGAGGGCTCGACCAGGGTCAGTTCGCTGGATTTTGCCACCAGATGCGCGGAGACGGCGCCCGTGCCGGCCCCGATCTCAACCACCGAGCCGGCGAGATAGGGTTCAAAATTCGATAATATCCACCGTTGATAGCGGTGCAGATCAGCCAGGCTTTCAAGATCGAAGCCATCGTATTCAAGATCGGTTTGCGGGGTGATTTCGGACATCTTCAGGTGAATATCTCGACGCTGGGCAGGGGCACGACGAAGCGTCCGCCTTGTTCCAGATAACGCCCATGATTGGACATGATGGGGTCGGCGAAGTTCCAGGCCAGAATGACAATGGCGTCTGGCTTGCGGTCATAGATGGCCTCCGACCCCAGCACGGGAATGTGCATGCCGGGAGAATAGAGACCCTGTTTGAGGGGGCTGTCATCGACGATAAAGTCGATCAGATCGGGACCGATATCAAAATGATACATCAGCGTCGTGGCTTTTGCCGGCGCACCGAAACCCGCCACCGTCTTGCCGCGGTGCTTTAAATCCGAAAGCACGGATCGCAACTGTTCTTTGATGTCATCAATCTTGGCACCGAACTGGCGCAGAGTTCCCGCCTCATGCAGGCCAAGGTTTGCCTCGTGATCGATCCGTTCTTTGACCGAGGCCGCCACCGGATGCGGGCCGCCGGTGCGCTGGGCAATGCCCCGCAGGCTGCCGCCATGAGACGATACGCGCTCGGCGGCAATCAACGCCAACCCGTGCGATGCAAGGAACCCGACCAGCGGCTTCACCGAATGGTAGGCCAGATGTTCGTGATAGATGGTGTCGAACAAGGTGTTCTCAAAAACGTCGACCAAATAGGACACTTCGAAGACGAACACCCCGTCCGGGCTCAGCAGGGAGGAAATGCCGTCGGCAATGTCGGCGAGATTATCTGCGTGGGCAAAAACGTTGTTGGCGGTGATGACCTGGGCCTGGCCGTGAGAGGCCTCGATGTCGGCGGCCAGGGCCTCGGTGAAGAACGCTGGTAATGTTTCGATGCCATTGGCCGTCGCGGCAGCGGCGATTTTGCGGGCCGGGTCGATGCCCAGAACCCGCAATCCCATTTCCTGAAACTGCGCCAGCAAGGTGCCATCGTTGGATCCAATATCGATGACGAGGCCGCCGCTTGCCGCCGGGGCGTAGGCATCAATGACGCTTTCGGCGTAATCACGGAAGTGTTTGACGAACACTGGCGACGTGCCGGAGACATAGACGTAGTTGGCGAACAAAAGTTCAGGGTCTACAACGTCGAGCAACTGCACATGGGCGCAATCCTCGCAAAAGTAAACGTCAAGCGGGAACGTCGGCTGATCGTCGCCGACAGCTTCGGCGCTGACAAATGCGTTCGCCGGCGGCGTTGGCGTCAAGGCCAATACTTCCGTTAATTTGCGGCTGCCGCACAGGCGGCAGGTATCGCGGCGAATAGCGTTAGGCGTCAATCGTCGCTAGCCTTGGCATTGTCTTCGCGGCTTTGTTCATCGCCGGGCTGCCACGAAATTTGCCCCTCCGTGGAGACGAATTCGACCCGCACCACATCGGCTTCATAGGTCGCCTGATCGCGCGGGTTGCGGCCAAGGGTCAGGAACACCGTATCGACGGGAAACCGCATGCCGTGATCGACCAGTGGCGGCGTGAACACCATCTCACCTTCGTTCACCATGATCACCGCAGGGTTGGCATCGGAACCGGTCGGGCGATGCAAGTATTCAAGCTGGCCGGACAAAACATAACAGTAGTGCCAGTCCGTCTTGTGATAGTGGTTGGCGCGAATGGATCCGGCCTTCGATTCAATCATCACGGCGCTGCGCATCATTTCATCGACCAGCGGCTGGATTTTGCCGCGCGCGTCAACGAACGGCTTCTCCAGCTTGACCACGCCATGGGCCGGCCAGCGAGCACGCTCTTCGTCGGTGACGGGATCGATATCGATGGGCTTCATGGGGCTGGTACTTCAAACATTTGATAGACGCTCAATTTAGGGTTTGTGCGGTGAATGTCCAGGCCGGGGCCGGTGGCGAATTGACCAAAATTCACGAGTTGCCAGCGGGCCGCGATTGACGTCCATAAGTATCTTCCAAGCGGACGATATCATCTTCGCCGATATAATCGCCCGATTGAACTTCGATCAGGTGCAGGGGCTCGGCGCCAGGATTTTCCAACCGATGCGGCGCGCCAAGGGGAATATAGGTGGATTGATTGGGACCAAGATCGAAAGTCTCGCCGTCATTGGTGACCCGCGCCGTACCGGCCACCACGATCCAATGTTCGGCGCGCTTATGGTGGTACTGCAGACTGAGTTTGGCGCCGGCATTGACAACAATGCGTTTGACCAGAAATCCGTCTCCGCCCTCCAGATTCTGGTAGTGTCCCCAGGGGCGATAGACACGGGTATGGGTGACCGTTTCCTCATGCCCGGATGCATCCAGTTCGGCAACAATATCCCTGACCTCCTGGGCCCGGTCCACGGGCAAAACCAGCACCGTATCGTCGGTCGCGACAATCGCCAGACCGCGAACACCCAGAGCGGCGATCAGGGGCTTTTCCGAGCGGATATAGTTGTCGTCGGAATCGAGCACGAGGGTCCGGCCTTCGGCGACATTTCCGCGGTCATCATGATTGCCCAATTCCCACAGGCTGGCCCAAGAGCCAACGTCGCTCCAACTTGTCGAAAGGGGCACCATCACGGCCCGGCCTGTCTTTTCCATCACCGCGTAGTCGACGGAGACGGCGGGCGCACGCTCAAATGCAGTCCGATCAATGCGGAAAAAGTCCAAATCCGCGTGGCCCGCGGATAGGGCCTCGCGGGCCGCCGGGATGATGTCTGGTTGGTGCCGGGCAAGTTCCTCAAGATAGGCGCCAGCACCGAACATAAACATCCCGGCATTCCAGAAGTAACCGCCAGCGGTCAAAAATTTCTTGGCGGTTTCCGTGTCCGGCTTTTCGACAAACTGTGCAACCTCCCAGGCGCCGCTGGCCATGGCGGCGCCCGACCGGATATAGCCGTATCCCGGCTCCGGGCGCGTCGGGGTGACGCCAAAAGTGACCAACTGGCCGTCGGCGGCGTGGCCGGCGGCCGTCTGGGCGGCGTGCACAAAGGCGTCGGTGTCTCCGACAACATGATCCGAGGGCAATACCAACATCACCGCGTCCGTGTCCTTCGCCAACAAATGCAAGGCCGCGACGGCAATCGCCGGCGCCGTATTGCGCGCCAGGGGTTCCAGGAGGATGCCGGAGGGGGTGATTTCCAGGCGCCGCAATTCCTCCGCCACCAAAAACCGATGCTCGTCGTTGCAGACAACAAGGGGGGGTGCGAAGGCGTCGCCGTCGATCCGTGCCAGGGTCTGGCGGAACATGGACGTCGACCCGAGAACGTCCATAAATTGCTTCGGCCTGAGTTGCCGCGACAGCGGCCAAAGCCGAGTGCCGACACCGCCGGAGAGGACAACAGGGGTAATGGAACTTTTCATATGATCGTGGCTATGATTGGCCGCCGTGGCGCAGACGCTGGTATGGAACGATAAAATTCATTTTTGGAGGTCTACTCTTTACCCGTATATACGCCGTCCGACCAATCAAGAAAGCGCCGAAGCCCGTCATCGAGACCAACCTCGGGTTCGAAACTTAACTGCAAGCGGGCCTTGCGGATATCGGGGGCGCGGCGATTAGGTTCGTCGGCGGGATAGCTATCGGGATACTCGACGATGTCGCAACTGACGCTGCGCGACGACACGCTTTCGATCCGCGCAACCAGATCAAGCATCGAAATTTCCGGCTCCGGATTGCCGATGTTATAGGCCTCGCCGGCGACACCCTCCAACACGACGAGCAAGAATCCGACGATGGCGTCTGTAATGTAACAGAATGTCCGGGTCTGATTGCCGGTGCCGTAGACGTGCAACGGCAGGCCACCCTTGATGCGGCTGGCGAAGTTGGGCAGCACCCGGTAATCGGTTTCCTGCATGCCCGGGCCAAATACGTTGAACGGCCGGACTGTATTGGTGTGGGTGCCGTTGGAATTGTGAAATATATAACAAAGGGTTTCGCCGACCCGTTTGCTTTCGTCGTAACACGCCCGCGGACCCTGACATGATACATTGCCGCGGTAACTTTCCGCCATGGGGACATGCTTCGGGTCGGGGTCGCCATAAATTTCGCTCGATGAAAAGAACACAATCCGCGCGTCATGCTTATCGGCCAATTCGAGCATCCGCCGGGTCCCGGTGATGGCAACCTCAAGTGTTTCCAGCGGGTAGGCGCGGTAGTAGAACGGACTGGCGATACCGGCGGCATGAATAACGTAATCCAGCGGACGGTCCCAGGCGAACGGCTCAATGACATCGTGTTCGATGAATTCGACGTTCGGCAGGTCGGGGATTTGTGCGCCTTCATTGCCGGCGGTAATCATATTGTCCATGGCTACCAATTTCACTGGCGCATCGAGAATCCCATTATTCAGGGCGCCGAACACCTCCATGAAATAGCGGCCAAGAAACCCCCGCCCACCCGTGAGCAATACGGTTTTGCCGGCAAAGGCCTCGACCTTGTCGCCTAGGCGGGTGACGATTTCAGCAATATCGGATTGAAGGAGAAAGCTGTTCATGGATTAAGATGCCTCAATGGTCGGATGCGAAACGGCTCGGCAGTTGCTGCGATCAGATAAACGGGGACAGTGGTTCATGGCCATTGGCACGAAGGTTTTTGGGTTGATGATGACGGCATCCAGGTTTTGCTGCATACGGCCATTGTCCGCAAGCCGGGAATAACGATTACTGCGCAAATCGGCGCTCGGACATGGAAGGTTGCTTACATTCGCATTAAAGGAAGCTTAAAGAAATCGACACATACTGTCTTGATATCGGTTGTCATATGGGAACAAAAACAATATGGGCCCGAATTCTAAAAGAAATTGGTCCTCGCTTTCTATTTGCAGTTCGGGACTTGAGGCTTGGTGCCGTGGCCATATTTGACAACAAGTAAAGTAACATCGAATTTTCAATGAGTATCGATGTGATG
>CAZQPC010000001.1:0-55055 GCA_964595005.1 uncultured Magnetovibrio sp. | reverse complement strand
ACCCTGGAAAACCGTCTCTATGGGTCATTATTAGTGCAACTTGGTATTAGTCGTCACGGACACGGAATTGGCCCGGCCCGTCAGCCAACCGCTGACCAGTGCCCCGGTGCCAACCAATCTGCCGCAGGGCTGGGCGTGGCCGCGGCCGGCCGGTGCCGGTGCGATCGGCGGGCCCGGTCCGCGGCCGGCGGCGTTGATGCATGCGTCGGCGGGACGCGCCTACGGCGGAGCGGTCCCCTTACCTAGCCTCGATACCAGCCGCCACGGCGGCGCGGCCTATATGCCCGCCGTCCTACCGCCGCCGCGTCCGGTGATCGCCGCGCCCCGGCCCGCAGTCCGTTCAACGCCGGCGATGAAACCGGTGGCAAAGCCAAAGGCCTTGCCAACACCCCAACCTGCGGTGAAACCCCTTGTGGCGAAACCAAGTGGCGCCGTGACGCCGCCCGCCGCCCGAACGGTCACCGCGAAACCCGGGCCCGCCTCCCTTGCGACGACGGCCGCCTATATGGGCCCCTTATTGGTTCTGTTCATTATCTTCCTGTGGTTTGCCGGCCGGCCGCGCGGCCCCATGAGGCGGACGGAATGACCTGTTTTCCGGTTGTGTCGGCGGCAATTGAAGAAGATGTTCCGATCCAATCTCGGAATGTGGTTACCGGTTGGCGGCATGAAAACCTGGTTTTTGGACGGCGATCACCTTTACCCTGTCACCATCGTATTGACAGCCGAGGTCGGCAGACCTTCGGCACGTGAGGTGAAATGAGTGGTCGCCGAAAACAGCTAGAGCATACGGCCCGCCTGGACGCGCTGACCGCAGCGGTCGAAAGCATCGATCACTCGCTCACCCGTATCCTTGACTGGCTGGACGAAGAACGCGAAACGAACCGGCGCGATGCCGCCGAACGCGCCGATCAGACGTTTTCCGTGCGCCGCGAACTGATGGACTTGCGCGACATGCTGCACCGTCTGCCGATGGCGGCGTTGGCGGATTTTCTCAACGACCGGCGGCGTCTCGCGGACGGCAGTGATTTCAACCATGAATTGGCCGCCGTCTGCTGGGCCCTGGAGGCCGACCGGTTGGCGGAACTTGACCGGGCCATGCCCGACGCGCTCACCGGCGCCACCGCCGAACTGCTGTCCATGGACGGTTTCCATCTGGCCCGCATAACACCTTTGGTGGATGCCCTGCACCAACACCTCGACCAGACCTTCCGGCCCGACGAGCGTCAGCATCTGATTACTGAATTGATCGCCACGACGACGGCGCCGGAAGATTGGTCCGAAAAACTTGCGGCCCTGCGCGCCGAAACCCCCGATTTCAATCTGAACCTCCCCGACGCCGTGGAAGAACAGTTGCTCGACATTTCGGACTTGCTTCACACCGACGACGATTCGATCCGCCGGCTGCTGCGCGAGGTCGAGATGTCGGACTTGGTGGCCGCCCTTTCCGGGCAACCCGAGGCGGTCGTCCAACGGGTGCTGCGGGCGATGGCCCGGCGCTTGTCGGAAATGGTTGGCGAAGATATTGAGTTGGCCGGTGACACGCCGCCGGCCGAGGTGGCGGCGGCCAGGCGCCGGGTCAATTTCGCCATCCGCCGGCTGCGGCGGGCCGGCGCTATTCATCTGGGCGCCGAGGTGGCGGTCATTGACGATGATGAGTTGGACGACTTGCTGGCCGAGCTTGACGCTGATGATGACGGCGGGGCGGCACGCTAATGGCGGCGGCGGGGTGAGAGTATGCTGGGGGCCATTGCCGGCGACATTATCGGGTCGATCTACGAATACCGGTCCATCAAGACGACGGATTTTCCGCTGTTCGGAAAAGACTGTGAGTTTACCGACGACAGTGTCCTGACGATTGCTGTCGCCGATGCCCTGATGGGTGAGCGGAATTTTGCCGAACGTTTCCGGACCTACGCGCGGCGCTATCCCGACGCCGGCTATGGCGGCATGTTCAAGGGCTGGGTGGCGGCCGACGGTGCCGGGCCCTACAACAGCTATGGCAACGGCTCGGCCATGCGCGTCTCACCGGTCGCATGGATCGCGGAATCCGAAGACGAGGTTCTGCGGCTGGCCGCCGCGACCGCCGATGTCACCCACAATCACCGCGAGGGGATCAAGGGCGCCAAAGCCACGGCCCTGGCCGCTTGGCTGGCCCGACAAGGGGCGAAACCGAAGGAAATCGGCACCGCCGTCAACACCGCCTTCGGCTATGATTTGGAAACCCGCGTCGACGATATCCGGAAGACCTACCGCTACGACGTCACCAGCCAGGGCTCGGTGCCACAGGCGCTGCGCTGCGCCATTGAGGCGAAATCCTATGAGCACGCGGTGCGCATGGCGGTTTCCCTGGGCGGTGATGCGGATACCCAGGCCTGTATCGCCGGCGCCGTCGCGGAGGCGCGGTTCGGCCTGCCCGGACGGATTGCCAAGAAGGCCATGACCTACCTGGATGACGATCTCCGCGACGTTGTCGCCCGGTTCCGCCGGCGCTACGTAAAGACCGGCCTGCGCCGCCTGTTGGGTCTTTAACCATCACGCCGCCGGTTTATGGACCCTGCGAATTGAGATAGGGTTGGAACATGCTGGATCAACGCACGTCCATCCACTGGCTGGCCATCGTCGACGACGGCGACCAGGCGGCCGCCTTGATCGACGCCACGCGGGCGGATGGTGATGAGGTTATTGAGCCGATCCCCAAGAGCGCCCTGGATGTCGATCCCGAGGCGGAAATCTGGGCCCGGTCGGACAATGCGGGGCCGCGCCTGCCGTTGGGTGAGCCGCCACCGTTCATGGTGCGCTCCAGCGGCCGCACGCCCCTGCAATGCGTCGTCCTGCAATCCACCGACGACAACGGTCAGCGCCAATTGGCGAGCGCCTTTCCCTTCGCCGTCGCCGGTTCGCGGGTGCCCTTGGAAATTCGCTCGGTGACGCCCTTGGCGGACGGTGCCGGGGCGATCATCACCGCCGACTACCAAGGTGCCGAGCTGACTTTTTGTGATCCCATTTTCTACAAGGACAAGAGCCGCCTGCGGATCGGCGCCACCGCTCAGTTCACCTTGGCGGCCATCGCCTTCTGGGTCGATCCCGTAAGCGACGAAAATTTGGCCGCTTGGGACGTCAGCGCGGACATTACCCTGATCCAGCCCGACCGGCCCGGGCAAGAGGATGAAACCGTGGAGCCCGATTGGCAGCGGTTTTACGGCACGGTCAAAGGCGTCGATCACGCGGAACTGGACGGGCGGCCGATCTTGATCCTGGACGTGCCGGTCGTCGATGGTGAGCCGGACCTCATTTTGTCCGTCTATGCCGCCCCGAAGGCGCTGGCCGACGGCTTCGATCCGCGCCCGGGAGATCTGGTCACCGGCGCCGCCTGGGTGAGCGGCTATCTGGCCGGGTCGTGGACGCACATGCCGGGCGGCCTGCTAAGTTATTTCAGCCGCATATAGCCGACCGACCGAACCGATTGAAGCGGGGACCGCCTTGTTCAAGAAATTGCGAAACCGCCGAACCGTGAAACGTCTCCAGAAAGAGTACGAGGAGCTTTTCGGCCAGCCATTCCCCGATTGGATGATCGATGGCGCCGACGTCGCGGAAGTTATCCCAGAAAGAGGCGGCGGATTGCTGATCGGCGACGCCGCCGCCCAGGCACGGCCGGCATTGGTCGGCGGCGACGTTGCTGAATTCGTCGACGACGCCCCGAACGGATATCTGTTGGTCGGCATGTGGGGACACGGCGTCAACTCCCACGCCTACTATTACTGTCATGCGGAGCCGGCCGGCCGGGTCTGGCTGAGGCTGCCTTTTGGCGGCGTTTATATGGACAACGATGATACGGCGGCCGCGATCCCGGATTTTTTCACCCGCCTGCATGAATTCCGCCAAACCCTGCGTGCCCGCCACATGCGCTACTTGATTACCCACCATTTCTCATCGGGTGAAATCCTCATTGAAACCGCCGACGGCCGCCGCGCCCATCATTCGGGAACCTTCCTCTATTACCCGGAATTCGAGCGCTATTTTGCCGATATCCTATGAACGCGGCCACCCGGAGAGCCCGATGATCGTCGTTTTCGACATGGACAATACCCTGACCGACGACTTCGGCGGCGAAATGCGGCCCGGTATTCCGGACCTGCTTGGCCGCCTGACGGACGACGGGTTGACGTTGAAGCTGTGGACCCATTCGACCCGCGATCGGGCCAACGACATCCTGGCCCTGCACGGCCTTGATGGATTCTTCGCCGAGCGCCTCTACCGCGAGGATTACGACCCCCAGGGGCTGGGCGGCCAGCCCAAGGATATCCGCCGCATGGGCGGTGAGTTCCTGGTCGATGATGACCCCATGCAGATCGACTACGTCACCTCGATCGGTCTTCGCGGGTTTCTCGTCACCGCCTACCGGGGCGGCGCCGACCCGGACCCGAAAGAACTAGGCCGCGCCTACGCGGCGATTACCGAGGCGCCGAACTCGCGCTGGTTCAGCTGGCTGAGGCGGTCCTAACGGGCGCCGTTTATTCTTTGCCGTCTGATCCGTCCGATCCCTGCCGCCGCCGATCACGAATCTTATGGAACCACGCCGAGAGCGCGCCAGCCACCAGGAAAACGGTGCCGAAAATGGCGATCGGGACGACGCCGTGCATCGTCACAATCACCGCCAATCCGCCAACGCCGACAAGGCCCGCCAGCACCGCCAAGGCCAGCGCCACGCGATCGCCGCCGCGTTGGCGCGCGCGCACCACGAACAGCAACGATCCCACGAAACTGGCGAACACCGCGAAAACGACGACAACAGTGATGGCGCCTTCTGTGGTTTCCTCATTAAGCGCGGTGACGATGATCAAAAATAAAAGAGAGGCCGCGATGCCCAATGCCGGCTTCCAATCGCCCGCTTCGGCGGCTTTGGCGGCCTCGTCACCCAGCCGGTCCATTTCCCGCGACTGGCGGCGCACCGCAAGTACCACGAACACGATAATCCCCGCCCAAATGGCAATGCCAAAGGCAATGGCAATGATGGTGTCCGACATCCTCACACTCTCAAAAATTTGATGCCCTGGTGATTAGTATCGGCCAATTCTATCACGTCACGGGCCCAGCGGCGCCCGGCAAAAACCCGATACCGCAGGGATATTATATCAAACCGATCGCCAAGGCGTTAGCGCAATCACCGCCCAGCGACGACAGCTGGCGTCGCCGAGGCCTGAATTATGTGGCATAATCAGCAATGTATTGGCTTGCGTTTGCCATGCGGCCGTCCCGCGCTGGGGGCGGACGATTACGCGGAGGACTAGGCGTTGCTCTCCGAAGACCTGTTGATCTGGGATTATCTGACTTATGCGGGCGGCGCCGCCGGTGTCGGAATCATTGTCTTCGGCTTGCTGCGGCGAAGCTCCGCGCTGGTTATTCTCGGGTTCGTGCTGCCGAGCGGTGCGCTGGCGCTCGGCGCGTCGCAGACGGTGGTGTTAAAATTCGACGTCGTCGTCGTCGAACAACCGGGCGGCACCATGACCTGGCGCACCGTGCGCCAGTTCGTCGGCGGCGAATACACCTTCCGTGATGGCAGCCGGGCCCGCATAACGAAACCCGCAGGCGGCCCCATCGGCACCGTTGTCGTCAACGACAGTGACCGCCGGCTACAGATCATTCGTGTCTCCTATACGTCAACGCCCCGTATCCCCGGTCCCGGCGGTCGTCACCTGGTGGCCGACATCGCGTCGGGAAAGACCGGCACGTCGCTGGAACGGGTCGAGCACTTCGGACCCGAGAACGAGGGGCCGCCGGAAACGATCAAATCCCTGTCCAGCTTCGATACGTTGGATTGGCTGGCCTGGTAGCCGGAAGTCAGGGCTCAGGCGCGAGCCCCAATAGCGCGGCCACAGTTTTCAGATCGCCGCCGTCACCCTCGGCATAATTGACCCAGCAGGTGCAGAATATCGCATCCGGCAGGGCGCCCTGGGAAAACCGCAGGCTCAGGGTTGCCGCCGTATAGTTGAGCACCATGAGTGTCTTGATCAAAACCCAGTGGCCGCCGTCATCGCTGTCTTCGCCGGTGCCGCTTTCGGCATCACCGCTTTGCTGGATTTGGAATTTCCCAAGGTCTGCGATAGACCCCGGGTCCGCCGCCATGGCGATCAGGTCATCACGCGAATAGTCAAAGCCCATCCAGATATCGCGGTTCGGATAGACGCCCTGATCCGGTATCTTTCCGTCATAGGCGTCAACCGCCGCGAAAATATCCTCGATGGTCGCATCGGAGAGGACACTGGTCGACATGGCATCGCGTTTCATGTCGATGAAGCGGCAGAGCACGTATTCAAGCGCACCCTTGGCCGGAAAATCCGCGGCAAACCCGATGTATCGAAATTCCGGTGGCGGATGCTCAGGCATGGCGTTTTCCTTGCCGGGGGTTTTTCGGGCCGGGCCGTTTTTCCGGGTTCATTCTGATCCATATTTAGCCCATAGTGAAACGGGTTTCCGGGAATTTGTCGCGACGCCGGCCAATGCCCGGGAGCCGAATAAAGCCGAAGGGGAATGAATATGGCCCGTGTCGTTGAAGAAACGCTGCCTCCCGGCAGCCATCTCGAAGACCTGGTGATCGAGAAGGTACTTGGCCAGGGCGGGTTTGGCGTCAACTATCTGGCCCGTGCCACGACCCTCGATGCCGACGTCGTGGTCAAGGAATACTACCCCCAACAATTCGCCCAGCGCAGCGAGGACGGCAACGTGGAACCGGGGCGGGCCGACGGCGACGAGGCTTTTTTTGCCGACGGCCTGGACCGGTTTCTTGAGGAAGCGCGCGCCCTGGCCAGAATGACGCGCGGCGAAGATGCCTTTGGGGTGATGCCGGTTTTGCGGTATTTCACCGCCCGTGGAACCGCCTATATCGTCATGCCTTACGTCGAGGGCCAGTCTTTGGCGGACCAGATCAACTATACGGGACCTCTCGAGGCCGATGCCTTGATGGTCTTGACCGAACGGTTGCTGGACGTGCTTCAACGTGTCCACGATGAAGGTTTACTGCACCGCGATATTACGCCGGGCAACGTCTTCATACCGAACAATGGTGAGCCGTTGTTGGCCGATTTCGGCCTGGTCCGTTCGCTGGGCGATCCGCGCAAGAGCCATTATCCCATATTCTCCGAAGGCTATGCGGCGCCGGAACAATACTCAGTCACGTCCAAGCAAGGCCCTTGGACCGATATTTACGGTCTCGCCGCAACGCTTTATGACGCCGCCGGCGCAGGCACGCCGCAATCCGCCGCGGGCCGGCTGCTCAATGATCGTCTGGAGCCGCTTTCCGACGTTGCCGGCCGCACGCTTGATCCGAATTTTGTTTCGTTTATCGCCAGCGGGCTTGCTCTTGATCCATCGGCGCGGCCGCCGACCGTCGCCCAATGGCGCTCCATCCTGACGGCCGGCGCGGCCCCCGGTGGCGGACCCGGTGCGGGTGGTGGCCACGCCGTTTTGGACGAAGCCTGGCGGCAGCTTGCCGGCGGTGACATTGACACCGGCCGCGCACTGCTGGGCGATCATTGGCAGCAAAATCCGCACGACACGGAAGCCGCGGCCATGCTTGCCGTTGAGCTGTTCCGTCCGCCCGTCGATTACGGCCCGGCCATCCGCCACCAGAATAAGGTCATCAATGACTATGGCGCGGAAGTCGTGACCATCCCGTTGGACATTATTTCGTCGGTTGAATGGGGCAGCCGAGGTTCACTTAATAAATTGCTCCGCCGGCTGAAGCTTTCCGATCCGCCGACCAGTGTCCACGGCGCTTGGATGCTTGCCCTGGCCGAACTGTACGTCACCGACGACCGCCTGCAGATCGAGATCATCGACGAACCGGCGCCCACCATTGTCAGCGACATCATGACGGGGGCGGCCTATCTGGTGCGCGGCTGCCCGAGAGCCGCGAACTCGATATTTACCAAGGTGATCGCCGATCCTGACAGCGTCCTCAAACCCTATAAAAAACGGTTCCGCAGTTTGAGCGGAGAACGTCAAAAGCAGCTGCGCCAACATGTACTGGAGGTCGCCATGCTGGGTCAGTTGTTGGCCGACCGTGAGCTTGGCCGGGCCGGGAAATCGGTTGCCGGGTGGCAAGCCCTGCACGCGCTCAGGCCCGGTTGGCCGATCGGATCGGAGTTCTTGGTAGCCGAGGCACGTCAGCTGGCCGACGGCACGGCGAATGCCCCGCCACGCCCGGGGCCCGACCGGGACCCGGATATCACCGACGAGCGGGCCTGGGGCGGCATGGTCTTCCGGGACATGGAACGTGAGAAAAATTATGCCGCGTCGGAAAGCAGCGGCCGGCTGATGGATGCCGTGAAGATCATCTCGGTCCTGGCCTTGATTGCGGCCGCCCTCTACTTCGCCGGGTGAGCCCATGACGGACAGCGGAAATCGATTGCCCGCCGGCCACGTTTTGGACCACTACCGGATTGTTTCCGTGCTTGGGCAAGGCGGCTTCGGGATCACCTATCTCGCTGATGATGAGAACTTGCAGGCGCCGGTTGCGATCAAGGAATACCTGCCCGACGGGTTGGCGCGGCGCGACGGCGACATGGAGATTTCCATCCGCGGCGCGACATCGGTGGAGCTGTTCAACTACGGCTATGACCGTTTTCAATTTGAGGCAAAGATTTTGATGAGCTTCCGCGATTCCGCCGGGGCGCCCAATGGTCATCCCAATGTGGTATGCGTGCTCGACACCTTCGAAGCGCTGGGCACGGCCTATATGGTCATGCCGTATCTGGACGGCGAGACACTGGAAGACAGAATGCGTGATCAAAGCGGCCCCGGTGCGGCGGACGACTTGCGCGATCTGTTGGGTGGCATTCTTGATGGCCTTGAAGCAGCCCATGGCCGTGATCTACTGCATCGCGACATCAAGCCCGGCAATATCTTCGTCACCAACAACGGCCGGCCGATTTTAATTGACTTCGGCGCCGCCCGATTTGCTCTTACTCAAAAGCGCCAGGCGCTTACATCCATCGTCACTGACGGCTACAGTCCCCAAGAACAGTACGACCCGGACATCGGTGCGCAAGGTCCGTGGACGGATTTTTACGCGCTCGGGGCGACGATCTATCACTTCGTCATGGGGACCCCGCCGACACCGGCGCCGGCTTTGGCGGACGGCGAGGAACTGCGGCCCATCACCGGCGTCGATCCTGATATTCGTGATGCCGTCAGCTGGTGTTTGATGCAACACCCCGACGACCGGCCAGAGAACGTTGCCGCTTTGCGTGCCGTCTTCGAAGGCCGGGAAACGGGGGCCGGCCCAGGGTCGTACACGGGGCCAAGCACGGGGTCGACCATTCGTGGCCACCGCCGTGACGGTCTGGTCAAGGATCTTTGGCAGGCGTTGCAGCGCGAAGATGGCCGGTTCTCAGGACTGCTGAAAACATTCGAGGCCGCCTTTCCGGCCGCTCAGGAAACCCCGGCGTTGCGATTGCTCAGCCGTGTTGACCGTTATGGCACGCCAAACCTGGATGAAACGGAAGAATTGGTTGATGGCCCCTGGCGGGCGTTTTTGAACGCCGAGCCCCCGGAAGGCCCTTCAGGTGAATATGTCTGTACCCTGGCCGCCTTGACCAGCCCGGACCTGGCGGAAAGCGCCGCCTATTCCATTTCCGACCCCACCGTCGGGACGGAGCTGGAGGAAGCGATTGGCAAAATGCTGGCCGCCATTCAATTGCTGCGGGCAGAGGATGTGCGGGCCGCGGCCCAACAACTCAAGCAAGCCGTCAAGGGACTTGAAAAAGCCTTGGCCTACAGCTTGGACGGCGCCGCGGGGCGGCGCCGCGAAGGCTTGCTTCAGCCCTGTCTCAACCGCTGCCAACAGGCCTTGGCGTTACTGGAATAAAATGCTCACCGGACTTTGTGGATGATGGCAAAGGTATCGGATTGGCAGCGCGGACAGGTGCCGTCGTCGGTCGGCACGGTGCCGGGAAGATCGCCGAATATGGGCATCATGGATGAGTCCCGCTGACGCACGAACATCGCCATCAGCCAGCCATTGGAAATTTTAATGCCGCAATCGGCGCAGCGGATGTCTGCCTTTTCCAAGACATTTGTATTCTGGCCGTTTTCCATGTCGTGGCCGATGTGGCTGACGAACATTTCGGCCCCGTCGCGGCGCACCAGTAAGCCGGTATTTTCCAGCGATTGGAGGACGGCCGGCAGGATGAAGTTCATGGCGCCGCGCCGCGCGTCGGCCAAGGGGATCATTTCGCCGTCAATCTCGATCTGCGGACTGGCCGACCACGGCAGGCGGCTTTTGGCCAGCAGCGAATAGGCGATGTAGGCAAAGATCGCAATCCCCGCCCAATACCACGCCGTTCCGGTGGCGTATCCATACGCGATGGAGCCGACCGCGGCGCCCAGCAAGGCGGCCGCGTACAAAACCCGGACCAGCCCGGAACCGGACATGGTAACGGCACTTTGGTGAGGGCGTTCCGACATGATGAGAGACTTTAGGCGTTTCGCCGCCGCAATGACACCCGTCGGCGAATTTATTGCGCTATCGGATAAACCTACTCATAGGGAAGACCGACATAATTTTCCGCCAGCGACGTCATCGCCGCCTTGGAGGAAAATAGGTACTCCAGGTCGGTTTTCTGTATGCGCTGATCAAAGCCGGTGGTGTCGTCGAAACGATGCAGCATATTGGTCATCCACCAGGAAAATCGTTCGGCCTTCCAGATCCGCCGCAGCGCCTTCGCCGAATAGTCGGCCAGACCGGCCTCATCGCCGTTTTGGAAATAATCGATCAGGCCGCGTGACAGATAGTAGATGTCCGATGCCGCCAAATTAAGACCCTTGGCGCCGGTCGGCGGCACGATGTGGGCCGCGTCCCCGGCCAGGAAAAGCCGGCCGTGGCGAAGCGGTTCGGCAACGAAACTGCGCAACGGCGCGACACTTTTTTCAATCGATGGCCCTCTCACCAGGGCGGCCGCGGCGTCATCGGGCAGGCGGCTTGTCAATTCGTCCCAAAACCGGTCATCGGGCCAGTAATCCGGATTTTCGTCGACAGCGCACTGAATGTAATAGCGGCTGCGGCTCAGGGAGCGTTGCGAACAGAGCGCAAATCCGCGTTCATGATTGACGTACACCAGTTCATGCGACAGCGGCGGTGTGTCCGACAGAACGCCCAGCCAGCCAAACGGATAAACCCGTTCGAAGTTCCTGAGCACGTCCGCCGGCAGGGCGGTGCGGCTGACGCCATGATAGCCGTCGCAACCGGCGATGAACTGGCAGTCGAGACGGAATTCTTCGCCGTCTTTCCGATAACTCAGCGAAGGTGCCTCCGTGTCGACGTCGTGAGGCGTCACGTCGGTAGCCTCATCGACAATGATGCCGCCCATGGCGTCGCGGGCATCGTACAGATCCTTGGTGATCTCGGCTTGGCCATAGACGCAGACCTGATCGCCGCCGGTCAGCCCGGTCAGATCGATGCGGTGTCGCGCCCCGTCAAAGGCGATGTCGAAGCCATCGTGCCACAGGGCTTCCTTCTCAAGGCGCCCGGCGACCTCGGCCTCGCGCAGCATGTTGACCATGCCGCGTTCCAGGACACCGGCGCGAATACGGCCCATCACATAGGCGCGGCTTTGGCGTTCCAAAATGACCGTCTCAATGCCCTGCAGGTGCAGCAGTTGCGATAGCAGCAAACCCGACGGGCCGCCGCCGATAATTCCGACTTGTGTCTGGCTTACATGTGTCATGAGTCTAAGCCTCCAAGGTGCTGGCTGGTGCCCGTATCAGGCGTTAAAGGACTTCTCAATCCTGTCCATGGTCTGCATCGCCGGCAGGCACTGGGCGACGCTGCCGTTCGGTTCACGGCCGTCCTTGATGGCGCCCAGGAACTCCCGGTCGATCAACTCAATACCGTTGCTGGAAACCGCGACACCGCTCAAATCGACGGGATTGTCCTCGCCGTCGTAGAGATCATCGTAACGCGCCACAAAGGTGCCATTGTCGCAGATGTAGCGGAAGTAAGCACCGAAGGGGCCATCATTGTTGAAGGACAAGGACAAGGTGCAAATGGCGCCGGACGGCGCCTTCATGCCGATGCTCATGTCCATGGCGATGCCCAATTCCGGATGCATGGGCCCTTGCAGGCCGAAAGCGTCCGTGGCCGCGCCGCCTGTTTGGTACTGAAACAGATCGATCGTGTGACAGGCGTGATGCCACAACAGATGATCGGTCCAGGTCCGGGGCTCACCTTTCGCATTGATGTTTTTACGCCGGAAAAAGTAGGTCTGAACGTCCATCTGCTGGATGTTCAACTCACCCGCTTGGACCTTATTGTGAATCCATTGGTGGCTCGGATTGAAGCGGCGCACGTGGCCGGCCATGGCGACCAGACCGCTCTCTTCCTGGGCGCGCACCACGGCTTCCGAATTAGCCAGATTGTCGGCCATGGGAATCTCAACCAACACATGCTTGCCCGCTTTCATGCAAGCGATGGCCTGCGCGGCATGAACGGGCGTCGGCGTCGCCAGGATCACCGCGTCGACATCGTCACGGGCCAGGCTTTCATCCAGGTCCTTGGTCCAATGGCCGATGCCGCGTTCCTTGGCGAAACCCTCTATGTCATCGGGCTCACCGCCGACCACGGAGGAGACCGTGACCCCGTCGATGGCGCCCAGGCCTTCCAGGTGCTTCATACCAAAGGCGCCGGCGGCGCCCGCTACGCATACTTTCATGTCATCTTCTCCTTGGCGGCGGTGCGATCTCACCACACACCGAATAAGTATCCCCGGTCCTTGGCCGTGTCCGTTTGTCTCTCCACGGCGTCGAAGGGAATTGTCGTGCGATTGCGCCGTTGCCGCAACCAAAGCATGAGCCGCGCCTCAAGCGTCGCGCAAACGTCGGCATGGGCGTCCGATGTGCCCAGGTCCTGCAATTCCTTGGGGTCATTGAGGCAATCGAAAAGCTGCGGGTGGTATCCGTCGTAACTGACATATTTCCATTGTTCCGTGCGGACCATGAAGGCCCGGGCCGCGTCAGGCGCCCGGTTCAAGGTATGGCGGGCACCGCGAAAGGCGTAATCGGCCTCGCTGAACACGGCGTCGCGCCATTCGCCGTTGGCCCGACCGCGCAGCACCGGCACCAACGATCGGCCTTCCAAAACGTGGTCAGCGGACGGGCCGCCCAGGGCGTCGACGAAACTGGGAATCAAATCGATGGCTTCGACGAACCGGTCGTCGGTCGTTCCCCGCGATGCATCGGCGGCATGATCGGGGTCGTAAACAATCATTGGAATGCGTAAGGATTCGTCGTGAAACATCTCCTTTTCGCCCAACCAATGATCACCCAGATAATCACCGTGATCGGCGGTGAACACGATCAGCGTGTCGTCCATGCGGCCGTTGTCGTCAAGAAAGGCGATCAGCCGGCCCATATGATCGTCGATTTCGGAAATCAAACCCATATAGGCCGGGATGACGCGGCGGCGCACTTCCTCGCGCGAGAAATTGACGCTTTCCTCGTGGCCCATGAAGGCATCGATGACCGGATGCGGCGCGATCCTCTCCGACTCGTCACGATTGGCCGGCAAGATATCGTTGTCGCCGTACATGTTGTGATAGGGTGCCGGCGCCACGTAGGGCCAGTGCGGCTTGATGTAACTGAGGTGCATGCACCACGCCTCATCACCCATGTCGGTGATCGTCTGCATGGCGCGCTCGGTCATATAGGCGGTTTCCGAATGCGCCTTATCGACACGTGCCGGCAGGTTGGCGTAACGCATCTGCCAGCCGCTGAGAATCTCGCCGTCCGGGCCTTCGGCGGCATTCGCCACCGTATGCCACGGGTTCTCACCCTCATACCCGTGGGCCCGCAGGTAATTATTGTAGGCAAGATTGGGATCTGCGATCTGGTCCGGGTGCAGGCCGTCATCGCGTTCCCAGGGTTCGAACCCGCACTGGCTGGCCAGCACGCCCTCGAAGGACGACGGATCGACGCCGAGGCGCTGCATCCCTTCGCGGTCAGCCGCCATGTGGGTTTTCCCGATCAAACCGGTGCGCAGGCCCATGGTTCGCATGTAGTCGCCGAGCGTCCGCTCACCGATCCTGAGCGGCACGTTGTTGTAGGTTGAGCCATGCGATTGCATGTAACGTCCCGTATAGAAGGACATGCGCGACGGCCCGCAGACCGGCGCTTGGCAGTAGGCGCGGCTGAAATTGACGCCGCGCGCCGCCAGGGCATCGATATTCGGTGTCTGAATCGACGGATGACCGGTGCAGCCCAGATAGTCGGCCCGCAACTGGTCGCACATGATGAACAGAATGTTCCGGACCTTGCCCATGGGGGAAGCCTCTTTGTTCGGGTTGCGGATGGCCGCGCCAACCGGGCGCGGCCAACCTTGGGATTTTACTTGGCCATCAAATGGGCCGGAATTTCCGCGCCGGCTTCCTTGTAGTATTTGGCCGCACCCGGATGCAGGGGCGCGGTCATATGGTTAAACGCGCTTTTCATCTGGATGATCTTCAGCCAGGGCGCGACGGCATGGACTTCATCCAGGTTCGACCAGAACGCCTTGGTCATCTTATAGACTGCGTCGGCATTGACGCCCTTGTGCGAACCGATCCCCACCCAAGACGCGATCGACGTCACTGGTTTCGTATTGACGGCATTCTTGCCGTAAACCTTCGGATCGATCTGCTCGCGCGAGCGGCCCGGCAATTTCATCTGCTTGGCGATGGCGGGCACCTTGAAGTTGGCCTCGGAAAGACCGAAGAACCGCACTTTGTTGGTCAGCGCAATCTGGCTGATGACCGGGCTGGGTGCGTTGGTGGGATTGATGTAGACGTCCAATTGGCGATCCTGGAAAGCCTGCGCGGCGGCGCTCCAGCCAAGCTTCACCGCGGTGAAGTCCTTGCCGCTCTTGAGGCCCGACATGGCCTCGACCATGGCCGTGGCGATGACCTTGGCCGCACCGGCCGGCGGGCCGACGAACACCTTCTTGCCCTTGATGTCCTTCATCGAATTGATGCCGGAATCGGCGAAGGCCATGATGTGGTAGGAGCCGATGGGGAAGTTGACGATGGAGCGCAGGTTGGCAAACAGCTTCGGCGCATCCTTCACCTTCTTGTACATGGCCAGACCGTTCTTCATGAAGTGGTTCAGTGATTCCGCCGACATGAAGAAGTCGATTTTGCCACGCGCCGCATCCAGGGCATGGCGGGTGGCGACACCGGTGGCATTGACCTGGATTTCCGTGTCCTTGACGTTGGTATTGACGATTTTGGCGAAGGTCGACATCACCACATAGGGGGTGGAGCCGGGACCTAGCGTCGACATTTTATAGAAATCTTTGGCCTGGGCTTGCGTCGCCAGCCCGGCCATGCCGAGGACCGCAAGGCCGCCGGCGAGGGTTTTCAACGTGCGTTTCATGGGTATACCTCCTTGTTAAGAATTCACGTCTGCGAGGCCGCCGTGCCGCCACGGGCGGCAAAGCGGTGGAAAAGAATGAGTGCCAATCCGACCCCGAACCCGGCAATTTCCGTGCTCAGCATGGGGATCAGTGCGGCGATGCCGGCACCAAGGCGAAGGCCCCGGTCCCACACCGGCAGGCGGCTTTTGTCGAAGCCGGAAAGCGCCGTCGTGAACAGCCAGATTGCAGCGCTCAGCCGGGCGACGATCCACAGGAAATCGACCATATTGAACTCACGGACCAGCACCAGCGACGGGTTGTAAATGACCACGAACGGTATGATGAAGCCGATCAGTGCGATGCGAACGGACGTTGCCGCGACATTCATGGGATTGGCGCCGCATATAGGCGCGGCGGCGTAGGCGGCCAGGGCGACCGGCGGGGTGATCGACGACAGCACGCCGTAGTACATGACGAACAAGTGCACCAACAGCACGTTGACGCCCAGCTTGGCGATTGCCGGCCCCATCACCAAGACGATGATCAGATAGGCCGGCACCGTCGGCAGACCCATGCCGAGAACCAGACTGCCCAACATCAACAGGACCAGCGCGATGAACAGGTTGTCGCCCGAAAACGACAGCACCAGGGCGGAAAACCGAAGCCCCAGGCCGGTCAGGTTCATGGTGCCGATAATGATGCCGATGGCGCCAACCGCGACCATGATCACAGCCACCGTCTTACCCGCCTTGGCCAGCGTTTCGATCAGTATGGCGGGGTTCTTGCGCAACTCTTCATTAAGGATGAACCCCGTGACCACACCGGTGACCGTCGCCCAGAAGCCGGCGACCGCCGGCGAGCGGCCCATGATCAAAACACCCAGGATGACGGCGATCGGCAGGAAGAAGGTGAGCGACTGTATCCATTCGGCGCGGCTGACCGTCTCGCGCTCCTCCGGCGGAATCGGTTGAATGCCGCGGCGAACGGCCTCGACGGAAACGGCACAGAACAGGCTGCCGTAATAAAACAAGGACGGCACCAGTGCCGCCGCGCAGATGGTCAGGTAGGGAACACCGGTCAAATCAGCCATGATGAAGGCGACAGCCCCCATGACCGGCGGCATGAACTGTCCGCCCGTCGACGCCGCGGCTTCCACGGCGCCGGCAAAGGAATTCGGAAATCCGCGCTTCGAAATCATCGGCATGGTGAAGACACCGGTGCCGACGACGTTGCCGACGGTGCTGCCCGAAATGGTGCCGAACAGGCCGCTGGCCACTACCGCCGCATGAGCCGGCCCGCCGCGCAGCTGCCCGGTCAGGCTGAAGGCGATCTTCAACAGCAGGGCGCCTGCGCCGGTGCCTTCCAGAACCACGCCAAAGACGACGAACACGGCGATCATGTTGGCGACAACCGAGACCGGCAGCCCGAAAACGCCGTCGAAGCTGTACCACATGGTCCGCAGTGTCTCTTCCAGGCCATAGCCGGCGTGGGTGAAAATGGACGGCAATGATTTTCCGAACAGGCAGTAGATCAGGGACATCACGCCCAGGATCAGCAACGGCATCCCCATGGAGCGGCGCGCCAGTTCCAGGAGAACAATCAAGCCGGCGGCGCCGACAATGATGTCTTCCTGTGTCAAATCATATAGGCCCGTTTCCAACTCATCGTGAACACGGAAAAACCAGGCTGTGGCGATAACCATCGCGGAAATCAACACAATATCGACTATGGGTAATAGTGATTTCTTGGCGGCCGACGCGTTTTCGCGGGCCTTCAGCGGGCTTGCCAAAAGCAGAATGACGGCGGAAATGCCGACCCCGACGCTGCGTTGGTATAAATCTTCGAAGGCGCCGAAACCCGCCGTGTAAATGGCCAGCGCCGACAACACAAACCCCAGCAGCCAAGCCAGGCGAACCCGTGTCGTTTCCAGGATGGCGACCATATGCAACACTCCCGGGCACCTTCCGATGCCTGCCAAGTCCTCTCCCCGAACCGTTTGCCGGTCTTCTTCACTACGCCGCATCATGGGCGAGACCTGCGTCCGGGGAAAGATCCGCATGTCACTAGGTGAAACTTGGAGAGGATGGTATTATCGCGCTCATGGCCAACGTCAAAACCATTCGCGCTCTGGAGCGCGGTCTGACGGTGCTGCGCCGGCTGGATGAAAGCTCCGGCGCGACCCTGCACGAGCTGCATTTGATGACCGGCCTTTCGAAATCCACTCTGTTGCGCATCCTGAAGACCTTGGAACAGCAATCCTGGGTCCATTGCTCCATCGGCGACGGCATTTACCGGTTGGGGTCGAACGTCCGGGCCGTCGGCAGCCAACTTCGACGGGAGCATGAGATCGCCGAATTGGCGACGCCGTTGTTGGAAGATCTGTGCTCAAAGATTGCCTGGCCATCGGACATCGCCTTTTTTAACGGCAGCACCATGGAGATCATGGAGACGTCGCGCCTGAAATCACCGTTCCTGGTTAACCGCGAGGTCATGCGCATTCGCCCGCGCATGCTGTGGTCGGCGCTGGGTCGCGTTTATCTGGCGTCCTGTCCGGATCTGGAACGTGAAGAAATTCTCGCCATGCTGCGCCGCTCGCCTCATAAGGATGATCGGGCCGCCGAAAACCGCAACTGGATAGATCGGTTGTTGACCGAAACCCGGGATCAGGGTTACGGGGTCCGCGAGCCGGGATATTGGGTTAACCCCGTCGATCTGAATTTTGACATGAACGCCATCGCGGTGCCGGTGATGGTCAGCAACCAGGTCGCCGCGTGTATCAATATCAATTGGATCGCCGGCACCATTTCAACGCAAGATGGGGCCCGGAATTTTATGGCGCCGCTGAAAAACGCCGCCGATGAATTGGCGCAAAAACTGGCCAGTCGATGACGAACCTGATCCTTGGGCCGCGGCCTAACCCCACACGTCTTCGGCCGTCTCGACGATCATCCGAAGCTTCGCAAACTGGGCGTCGGCGGTCAGCTCATTGCCCTCCACCGTGCTGGAGAAACCACACTGCGGGCTCAGGGCCATTTGGTCGCCGGACATGTATTGGGCCGCTTCATCGATGCGCTGTTTCAAATCATCTTTCGCCTCCAGTTCCGGGACCTTCGATGACACCAACCCCAGCACAACGGTCTTGTTTTTGGGCACGAACCTCAGCGGCGCGAAATCGCCGGAGCGTTCGTCATCGTATTCAAGGAAGTATCCGTCCACGTCCAGTTCGTTGAACAGAACCTCGGCGACCGGCTCGTAGCCGCCTTCGGCAACCCACGATGATCGGAAGTTGCCACGGCACAGGTGAATGCACACCGCCATATTGTCGGGCCGCGAGGAAATGGCATCATTGATAATCCGGGCATAAAGGCGCGGCAGTTCATCCGGGTCTTCGCCGATCTCACGGGTCCGCTCACGCATCTTCGGGTCGCACAGGTAGGCCAAGTTGGTGTCGTCCAACTGCAAATAAGTGCACCCGGCATCCCCCAGGGCCTTGATTTCCTCGCGGTAAGCCCGCGCCAGATCGGCAAAAAACTCCTCGATATCGGGATAGACCTCTGCGCTGATGCCTTTCCGGCCACTGCGAAAATGCAGCATGGTCGGCGACGGGATGCAGAGCTTGGCGGTGCGATTGGTCTTGCTTTTCAGGTAGGCGAAATCCTCGACGGCGATCTGGCGGATGCGTTCCAGGCGGCCGACCACCTCCATGCGCGGCGGCGCGAACTCGCGCTCCTCGGCGGCGTTGCGGAACTTGATGGGGATGCCGCTTTTGACCACCACGCCGTTCAAGTGTTCCAGTAAATCGATATGAAACATCTCACGGCGAAACTCGCCATCGGTGATGGCCTGCAGTCCGGCCTCTTCCTGACGGGCGATGACCTTGTCGATTTCCGCGTCTTCGATGTCATGCAGATCTTCGGCGGAAATATCACCCTCGGCGCGCTTCGCGCGGGCCTCCAGGACCTCCCGCGAGCGCAGCAATGATCCAACATGGTCGGCCCGAAACGGCGGTTTACCCGATGTGTTCATGTGAGTCCTCCGACACCTTCAATACCGCAAGGCGGTTGCGTCGCCAATCCGCCAAAGCCTAACATGAACGACGAAATCCCGATGGATTTGCTGGGTCGACTTATTCCATTCCGATTGGGGATCGCCTACGGAGCCAACCAGTTTTTGAGACATGTCAACCGCACTATTCATATTTCGCGTATGCTATTCGAAATTGGCATTGCCGATTTAGGCATTTTCCGGTTGGCCTTATGATCGGGATAAATGTTAGCATACCGAACTAAATTGAGAATACCGAACGAACCAAGGGAGGAGTTCATGAATATGATGAGCAAACAGATCGGGGCATTGGCGCTGGCGGTTTCGGCGGCATGTCTTATGAGCAGCGCAACGATGGCGGCGGAGTTTGAATTCAAGCTTCACCATTTCCTGAGCCCCAAGGCGCCGGCCCACAAGGCGATGCTGGCGCCATGGGCGGACCGTATCCAAAAAGCGTCCAAAGGCCGGATCAAGATCACCATCTATCCGTCCATGACCTTGGGCGGCAAGCCGCCGCAACTGCCGCGTCAGGTGCGCGACGGCGTTGTCGATATGGCCTGGATCGTCAATGCCTATGCGGGCGGCACCTTCCCGCGCACTGAAGTGTTCGAACTTCCCGGCGTCCACCAGGGCTCGTCTGCGGCTGTCAACCGCGCCATGTTTGAGATGTACGCGGACTACCTGAAGCCGGACTTCAAGAAGCTGTTCCCGCTGTTCCAGCACGTGCACGGCGGCCAGGCTATTCACATGGCCGACAAGTTGGTCCGCTCACCGGCCGACATGAAGGGCCTGAAAATCCGCATTCCATCGCGTACCGGTGCATGGGTGCTGGAGGCGCTCGGTGCCAGCCCGGTGAAAACGTCGGTGGGCGAGATTCCCATCGCGCTTTCCAAGAAAGTCGTCGACGGCGCCTTGATCCCGTTTGAGATTATCCCGCCGCTAAAAATCCAACAGCAAACCAAGTATCAGATCGAAGGGCCGGGTGGGAAGCGTTTGGGCACCACGTCTTTCCAGCTGGCCATGAACACGGCGCGTTGGAACGGCCTGCCCAAGGATATCCAAAAGATCTTCCTGGATAACTCAGGCACCGCTTGGCACGAGGAAGTTGGCGCCATCTGGGATGGCGCCGAGGCCGTCGGCATCGGCGTCGCCAAGAAGGCCGGCAACAAGCACATCCAGCTGAGCGCCGGTGAATGGGGCAAGTTCGAAATGGCCGTCGCCCCGGTGGTCGCCCGCTGGATCAAGGAAATGGAAGGCAAGGGCATTCCGGGTCAAAAGCTCTACGACAAGGCCCGCGAACTGGTCACCAAATATACGAAGAAATAAGACCGCATGTCCGATCTGAATAACGGCCGATGGGCAGGGCATATCAGCCTCGCCCATCGCGTTATTACCGGCTGGGCGCTGTTCGGCGGACTGGTGCTTATCGCCGTCGTGCTGATCAACGCCTATTCAATCCTCGCCGGCGCCATCATCAACAAACCCTTTCCCGGCGATTTCGAACTAACGGAAATGGGCGTCGCCATCGCCGCCTTCTGCTTTCTACCCTACTGCCAACAGACAGGCGCGAACGTGTCTGCTGATATCTTCACCATGAAGGCGGGGGCGACGGCCATCGCCCTGATGAAGGTGCTGGCGGCGATTGCCGCCGTGGGCTTCTCGGCGCTGTTGATCTGGCGCATGTGGTTCGGATTGCTGGACTATATCGAATACGAAGAAATCACTGGAATTCTGAGCATCCCGCTCTGGTACGCTTTCCTGCCCGCAGTGTTCTCATTGGTGCTTTTGCTGGTCGCGGCAATCCTGACGTTTGTCGATGAGGTGGCGGCGATGCGGGCCCCGCGGTAAGCTAAGCATGGACCAAAATCTTCTCTTCGGCATTATCGGCGTTGCGGCCCTGATCGGGCTGATCGTCATTCGCATGCCCATCGCCTATGCCATGATTATCGTCGGCGGGGTCGGCATCTCCGTGATCAGCGGCCCGATGATCATCCTCAGCCAACTCAAGGATTTGGCCTACGGGCAGTTTTCCGTTTATGACCTGTCCGTGGTGCCCATGTTCGTGCTCATGGGCGCCATCGCGTCCCGAGCCGGGCTGTCGCAGGATTTGTTCCGCGCCGCCAACGCCTGGTTCGGCTGGATGCGCGGCGGCGTCGCCATGTCGGCTATCGCGGCGTGCGCCGGCTTCGGCGCGGTTTGCGGATCCAGCCTGGCGACGGCCTCAACCATGGGCCAGGTCGCTTTGCCGGAACTGCGCCGCTACAACTATTCGGGCCAATTGGCGACGGGCACGCTGGCCGCTGGCGGGGTGCTGGGCATTCTGATCCCGCCGTCCGTGGTGTTGATCATTTACGCGATCATCGTCGAAGCCAATGTTGTCACCATGTTCATGGCGGCGTTCATTCCCGGCTTGATGGCGGTGGGGTTGTTCATCGCGACCATCGCCATTTACGTCACCGTGCGGCCGGACAGCGGCCCGAAGGGCGAATTTCCCGGCCGGGCGGAGTTTCTTGAGGCCACCGTTCGCATCTTACCGGTGCTGGGTATTTTTACGGTGGTTATCGGCGGCATTTATTTCGGCTTCTTCAACCCGACGCCGGCGGCGTCTTTCGGCGCCCTGCTGGTCGCCCTGGTCGGTATCGTGCGGCGTGAAATCAACCTGCCGGCGATGAAACAGGCGCTTTTGGAAACGGCCAAGACGACCGGCATGATCTATCTGATCTTGCTGGGCGCCGAGATGCTGAAAATCTTCATGGCCCGGGGCGGCGTGCCGCAAGCCATGGCCGAATGGATGATCAACGTCAATCTGGCGCCCATGACCGTCCTGATCCTGTTGCTGGCGGCGTTGATCGTGCTTGGCTGTCTGATGGACAGCCTGTCGATGATCCTGCTGGCGATCCCATTCTTCTGGCCGGTGATCGTTGAACTGAACGGCGGCGACGCCGTGGCCGCCGCCGACGCGGCTTTCGGCATGAACGCGGAAGACCTGAAAATATGGTTCGGAATCCTGGCCCTGATTGTCGTCGAGCTGGGCCTGATCACGCCACCCGTGGGACTGAACGTGTTCATCATTTCCGCCATGGCCAAGGATGTGCCCATGTCGGACACCTTCATCGGCGTGGCACCATTTTTCGCCGCCGAGATGATCCGCGTCGCGATACTCATCGCTTTCCCGGCCATCACCCTTTGGCTGCCGTCCATACTGACCGGTTAATCTGCCGTTTCGCGGACCGCTGTCAAAATCTCATCCAGCTTTCTGCCGTCCGGATCGGCCAGGGCGGCTTCCCGGGCTTCGGCAAGTGAGGCCGCCGCGCCGGGTGTTTCTGGATTGGCCAGCGCCGGAAGAATAATCGCGTCGCGCAGGCTTTTGAAATTTCCCTCGCCACGGCTGTGCGTGTCGCCATAGCCCTTAATCAGGCGCGCCGATCTGGCCACTTCCAGGGCCAAGGCTTCGTCGTGTTCAGCGGCCCCGGCGATATCCTTGAGCCAGGCCTCTATGGCTTTCTGTTCGCGGGCGTAGCGGTAGGTCCGCCTGCGCCACCGGCGCAATCCGGCCAGCACCGACAATCGCAGCGCCCCGCCAATCCGATCCGTGCGCAGGGACAGGGCCCAGTTCCACGTCGCCACCCTGTCGTGCCGGGCGGCCCGGGCCATCAATCGCACCCCCCAAGCCGCCGGCAGAATATCGGCAATCTCCGCGACGCCCGGTTTGAACAAGTCGGTCACGTATACGGGTTCGCCGGGTGCCGCACCGGCTTCGCGGCGGATGCGGTCCATGCGCGCCGATTTCAGTTTTACTTGGGCAACGCGAATGACGTCCTCGTAAGTCATGCGGACGGCAAGATGGCGGGCGACCGCGTTGAGAATATCCGGCGAAAGATCGCCAAGTGCCGTCAAGCGATCAACGTATTCGGTTGCATATCGCGCGTCCTGATAAATCACCAGACGGGGCATGGCATGGCCGAGGGTTTCGTGAACCGCCGCCGGAAGTTTGGCTTTCGCCGTCTCCAGAAGATCGCCAAAGGGATCCGCGGCCGCGGGCTGGTGCGCCGCATCATCGCCGCCGTCAACATCGGCATCCGCGGCGGCCGCGAGACCCGCGTCAAAGCCGCGCAGATTGATCTCAACGGCTTTGCCTTGCCGCGTGATCGCCTGACGGAACTCATCGGCCGCCAGGGGCAAGGTGCCGGTGCCCGCCAACGCGCCCAACAATATTGCGCTGAGCGGGGCGCCGGCCGCTTCCGCAACTTTTTGCATGTCGAAGGCGCTCAAATGCCGGGCCTGGGCCCGGGCGGCGGCAAGCACCGATTGCGAATCATGGCGTCCATCGCCCATGGCCATCTTCTCCGCCGTGGTGAAGACCCGGTGGGTGGACGCCAATAGGCATGTCCGTTCCGGAGTCACGTATCCCTGTGAGATGATCCGGCCGGCTTCCAGCAACTCACTGGCAACCACGACATCAACGTCGCCCGGCACGGCGGTCAGCGACAGCACGGGCTTGCGGCCGGCCAGATCGGACCAGGTCTCGGGCCAGATCTCCAGATAATAGGTGGTTGCGCCGGTCCGCTGGGCGACACCGGGAATGGAGGTGCTTTGAACGGGAAAACCGCGGGCCTCGGCGGCGCTGACAATCCAACCGCAAAGCACGCCGCCGCCCTCGCCGCCCAGCGCGCCGATCAACAGAGCAATCGGCCTGACGTCGCCTGGCGCGTTCACGGTGCGTCTCCCGCGCCGCGCAGCAAGCCCGATACTGCCGTATGCACGCGGTGGCTGAGGCGTTCCCAGGGGCCGGCGTTGCGCACGCGCTCGGCCTTGTAGAAGGACGGGCAAAGCACCGCAGCGTGCGCCACCTCGCCGCACAATCCGCACCCGACACAACTCTCGACCACCGTCGTCACCGGGTCGTCGCGCAGGGGATCGGCGGGTGTTTTGATGGTCAGGCTGGGACAACCGGACAATCGGATGCAGGCGTGATCGCCGGTGCATACTTCCTCATCGATGCCGTAACGCGGCATCACGACGCGCTCGCCGCGTTCCAGTTGCTGGGGAATTTGGGCGCGCAGCCGGCGCTGCCGGGCCAGTTGGCATTCGCCGTCGGCGATGATCACCTTGAGGCCTTTTTGCGTCGTCGTCAGGGCTTCGCGCAAGGTCTCGATCATCCGCGAAACGCCGTAGGTTCTGATCGTCCTGAGCCACGGCACGCCAAGGCCCCGCAGGACCGTTTCGATGTCCATGCCGGGGGCTTCGCCGTGCGGACCCATGGCGCTGCTGGGGATGAACTGCTGGCCGGTCGCCGAGGTAAATCCGTTCTGCATGATAATCAGCACCGAATCGCCTTGATTGAGCATCGTGCTGGCGACGCCGGAACTGAGCCCGTTGTGCCAAAAACCGCCGTCCCCCATGATCGAAATGGAGCGCCGTTTCTGGAACGGCGCCACGGCGGCGGCGCTGGCCAGGGACATGCCGTAGCCAAGGATCGAATTGCCCAGGGAGAAGGGCTCGAAAGTGGCGAAGGAGTGGCAGCCGATGTCGGCGGCGATGTGAACCTTGCCGATCTCGCGCTCCAGAATCTTGATCGCCGAAAACACCGGCCGTTCCGGACAGCCCGTGCAGAACTGCGGCGGCCGCGGCGGCAACGGATCGCCAAGAGAGTCGGCGGCGGCGCTTTTGATACCGGCAATCACCGGCGCCGAATACCCGGGGCCGGGGTTTACGCTGTACATTTTAAGAAACGCATCAAGGCTGTCTTCCAGAATCTCGGCCGTGTATTCACCGGCGGCGGGCATAATGTCCTTGCCGTGCGCCGGGGTCGCCACCCCGGCCTTGCGCAGGATCGTGTGAATCTGGTGTTCGATGAATTCCGGGTTGCCTTCCTCGGCGATCATTACGGCCCGTTTGCCGCCGCAGAAATCTGAAATCTGGTCCGGAACCACGGGATGCAGGACGTTCAACACCAACAACGGAATGCGCGTTTCGCCGAAGTGATCGGCCAATCCCAACGCCTGCAGGCGCCGGATCACGCTGTTGTACAGACCGCCCTGCAAAATAATCCCAACATCGTCCAAATCGCCCCCGTACAGATCGTTGAGGCCGTTTTCGACGACATAGCGCTCCGCCGCGGGGCGGCGCTCATGGACCTTCAATCGTTCATGGGCGTAGGTGACGGGCGGATGGGCCAGCCGGTCATAACTGAAGGCCGCCGGTTCCGCCATGGGGTTGCCGGCGTTGACCGGGGATTTCTGATTGTCCTTACAGGTGAACCGGCCCTGTATGTGGCAGGCGCGGGCGCGAAGTTGCATCATCACCGGCGTCGATGAGGTTTCGGAAAGCTCAAAGGCTTTCTCCACCATATCGACCATGACCTCCATGTCGGGCCTGGGATCAAGCAGCCAGATGCTGGATTTCATGGCCATCGCCAAGGTCCGTTCCTGGATCACGCTGGCGCCTTCGCCGTAATCTTCGCCGATGACGATCAAGGCGCCGCCGAGCACGCCGGGCGACGCCAGGTTGGACAGCCCGTCGGAGGCGACATTGGTGCCGACGATAGATTTCCAGGTGACGGCGCCGCGCAGGGGGTAGTTGATCGAGGCCCCCAACATGGCGGCGGCGGCGGCTTCGTTGGTGCAGGTTTCCACATGCACGCCCAGCTCATCCATCAGCTCTTCCGCATCGACCATGACGTCGATCAGGTGCGAGACGGGGGCACCTTGGTAACCGCCGACGTAGGCGACACCGGACTGCAGCAGTCCCTTGGCAACGGCAACGATGCCTTCGCCGTAGAACATTTCGCCGCTGCCCAGGCGCAGGGTTTCGACTTCCGTCTTAAAGGAGCGCTCTGTACTCATTGAATAATTTTCCTCGCCTTCTCAATCACGTGGGCCCCCTGGGGATCACGGGGGATCACGGCGGATCACGGCGCAAGCGCCTGTTTGAAATTATCCGGTATGGGATGCGCCGTCAGTTTGCGCGAGCCATCCGGATCGGCCTTGCACCAAACCCGCTTTTGCCAGCCCTCCGCGATCAGGGTCTCGCCGCGGCGGATGAAGTGCGAGACGGTGAAAGACTTGGTGCCGAATTCCGAAACGTGGCACTCAATCTCCAGAAGATCGTCGAGCATAGCAGGAGAGCGAAAATCCGCATTGGCGCTGACCAAGGGAACGCCAGGAACCCCGAGATCCTTGAGTAGACGTTCGAACCCGAATCCGGCCTTGTCGAGCAGCAGGTGGGCGGCATCGTCCATCCAGCGAAAATAGTGCGGGTGGTAGATGATGCCCGCCGGGTCACAGTCGGACCACCTCACGTGTACGGCATGTACGTATTTCATGGCATTTCCTTCGGGCTGTTGATCCAGGCCTGCAAAGGCCAGGGTCAACATTTTTGAACCCACGTCCACGGCCGCGAACCCGGGATCGCAGATGATATCTCGATCCTATTCATAGTCCACAGGGTTGGCAAAGATTGCGCGCCGCCGCCTGTTCCTGATATTTGGCAGGCCTGACGTGTCAATTTCACCACCAACGTGACGTAGGCGTGGCGAAATTCTTCTACCTCAATTCGCCGGGCACCACCACAATGTGAGCGTCGACGGAGACGAAACTCGATCTTGGCGGGCTGGCAATCGACGATAATGACATTGAACCCCGCCATACCCCCCGATGACAACCAAACGGTTCTTGCGGCTACCGCCGACATGACGCCGTTCGACGCGCGCATTCACGCGCTCAGACAACAGCAGGGACAAATGGCCGGGTAAATATTGTGTTCGTTGTGCGGTGATGGACCCATGCTGCGCCCGGTGGACCAATGGGAAACGAATTTCGCGTTTGCCCCGGCCTCCGATGATGTGTCACGGTCGCCGACCCTGCCCGGCAACTTGAACTGACAATGAGCGAATAAGATAATGAGCGCGCCGGATACATTCGATGAACTGCGGATCGCGTTTCACGATAATTACGAAACGCTGAGCCCGCAATTGCAGCGCATTGCCCGAACGGCCTTGGAAGACCCCAATACCTTTGCCCTGGAAACCATCGTCAATATCGCCAAAAAGGCGGAGGCCCAGCCTTCCAGCCTTGTCCGTTTCGCCAAAGCCTTCGGTTATTCCGGCTTCAGCGACATGCAGAAAGTCTTCCGGCTGCGCCTGATCGAAGGCGTGCCGGCGAACCGCGGCCGCATTTACGATCAACACGAAAAACTGGAAGAGGCGGCGCAGGATGATCCGCTGTCAATCTTAAAGGAACTTTCCGAAACCTCGATCGATTCATTGACGTGGCTGCAGGAAGACACGACCGCGGAGGCCTTGAAGGCGGCCATGGAATTGTTGGCAAAGGCCCGTCAAATTTACGTGCTAGGCCAGCGCCGGGCCTTCCCCGTGGCCAGTTATATTTCCTACGCGTTGACCCGCATGGAGACGCCCTGCCATCTTCTTGACTTTGTCGGCGGGATGGCGCCGCAGCAGGCGGCGCTGATGACCGCGGACGATCTTTTGATCGCCGTTTCCTTCGCCCCCTATTCGCCGGCCGTTGTCGAAATCGTCAAGGAAACGCATATCCGGGGCACCCCGATCCTGACCATCACCGACACCCTTTCGAGCCCGCTCAGCCGCTATTGCAGCCATTATTTCACTGTCCGCGAATCCAATTCTCACCGGTTCCGGCCGCTGACGGGCTCGATGGTCCTGGCCCAGGCGATCGTCGCGGCTTTCGCCTATTATCGGGACGCCGACCCGGCCTGACATCCGGCGGCAGTTTCGGATAAGTGAACGCCCTGTCGCAGGCAGTGTCAGACTAAATCAGTTTGAAACGAGAATGGGCATCCCGTAGCCTTCTTGGATGAAAAGCCTTTTCCGATGCTTCAACAGATCGCCCGCGGGGATCCGCCTCACGGCAATGATGTATGGACGCTATCGCCACAGCAGGTCGAAGACCTACTGTTCGAGCGCGGCATCGACATTTGCGACTGGACCGCGCGGTTCTAGAGCATTTCAAGAACGATCAGACCTGTATCCGGAATTTGTGATGTAATTCCGACATTCCTCGGACTGGAACTGATCGAGAGCGTTGGCAATGGCTTTCCGGTAGTAGTTTGGTCCAAATTCTCTAGCTTAATGAATTCTCATTTTATTGAAGTTGTATGGTCGATTTTCGCAGGTTATTTATCAACCGATTTGCATTTTTTGCTCCGAAATGGAAACCGAAGCAGCGAATTCGCTGGAATGGAATTCACACGTTATGTGGCGGTGCACAACGGGCGCCGTTAACCGGATGCTAACAGCGCGGCTTTCATAAGTACGAATGACGGAAAAAGACACCAAGGGTTCCGGCTGGTTCTGGACGCTGTTCAAGTGGACGGCGACGGTGGGCGTGTGGGGGGCCATTGCTGCCGCTGGTATTGCTGCCTGGTACGCCACGGATTTGCCCGATATCGATGATGCCCTGCAGGCGACACGGCGCCCGACAGTGACGCTTTTGGCGGCCGATGGGTCCTTGCTGGCGACCCGCGGCGATCTCTATGGGCTGCCGCTTCGGGTCTCGGACCTGCCGAAGGTTCTGTCCCAGGCGGTGTTGGCGACCGAGGACCGGCGGTTTTACAGCCATTTCGGTCTTGATGTCATCGGCATCGCGCGGGCCGCCTACCGCAACGTTCGCGCCGGGCGCATCGTCCAGGGCGGATCGACGATCACCCAGCAGGTGGCGAAAAACCTGTTCTTGACCCCGGAACGGTCGCTGAAACGCAAGGTTCAGGAGGTTCTGCTGTCGCTGTGGCTGGAGCATAAGTTTTCCAAGGACCAGATCCTGACCATTTATCTGAACCGTGTCTATCTTGGGGCCGGCACTTACGGTGTGGATGCCGCGGCCCGGCGTTATTTCGGGGTGCCGGCGAAGCGTATGACGACCTATGAGGCGGCATTGGTCGCCGGGCTCTTGAAGGCACCCAGCCGTTATAATCCCCGCGCCAATCCGGGATTGGCCAAAAAACGCACGGCCCAGGTGCTGAAGAATATGATTGCCGCCGGGTATTTGAGTGCGAAGCAGGCCAAGGCGGCCAGCGATCACCGCCAGCGCCGGCGGGCCGCCGCCGGGCCGCCGGGCCGCTATTTTACGGACTGGGTGTTGGATCAGGTCGCCGATTATCTGTCGCCGGGAGATCGTGATATTACCGTCACCACGACCCTCAATCCGGCCCTTCAGGCGGCCGCCGAGCGGCGGTTGAAGGCGGCTCTGGATGGGCCCGGCAAAAAAGCCGGCGCGAGCCAGGGTGCGCTGGTGGCGTTGGCCGGCGATGGCGCCGTGCGCGCCCTTGTCGGCGGCCGCAACTATGGCGCCAGTTCCTTCAACCGAGCCACCCAGGCACGCCGCCAGCCGGGTTCCGCCTTCAAACCCTTCGTCTTCCTGGCCGGCCTGGAGTCGGGCATGCGGCCGGGAGACACCGTCGAAGACGCCCCCATACGTATCGGCGATTGGTCGCCGAGAAATTTCAAACGGCAATTCCTGGGACCGGTCAGTATGGCCGAAGCGCTGGCCCGCTCTTTGAATACAGCGGCGGTTCGCGTCGGCCAACGGGCCGAAATTTCGCGGGTCGCCCAGGTCGCCGCCCGGTTGGGTATTCCTGGCAATATTTTGCCGACGCCAAGCCTGGCGCTGGGCACCCATGACGTCAGCCTGATCGATCTGACAGCCGCTTACGCGGCCTTCGCCAATGGCGGCACGGCGGCCTGGCCCTTTGGTATCCGCAACATCACAGACGGTGGCGGCAAGACCCTTTACCGGCGTTCGGGTTCGGGTCCCGGCCGGGTCATTGAGGCCCGCCATGTGGCCGCCATGAACCAAATGATGAGCGGCGTCATCGCCGAGGGCACAGGCCGCGCCGCGCACCTGGACCGGCCGGCGGCGGGCAAGACCGGCACCAGTCAGAACCATCGGGACGCCTGGTTTGTCGGCTACACGGCGGACCTGGTGGCCGGTGTCTGGGTCGGCAATGACAATGGCGCGCCCATGAAGCGCGTCACCGGCGGCGGCTTGCCGGCGGTTATTTGGCAACGGTTCATGACCGATGCGCATCGTGGGCGGGCCAAGCGCCCACTGCCCGGCGTCAATGGCCCGGTGAAGATGCCGACAGCACCAAAGGTTGCGAAGTCGAAGGCTGGCGTGAAAGCGAAGAAAAGCCTGTGGGACCGGATACTATCGGTCGTCACCGGCAATGAATGACGCATATATCAGGCTCTAGGCGCTCTCTAAAAACTCTTTCAGACTGTCCAGGGAAAGGGGTTTGCGGGCCACCCCGAGAACCTTCAGGCCATGACCTTCGGCCAGATCCCGCGCCAGGCTGATCATGCCGTCATCCAGGCCGCTGGAAAAAATAATGGCCGGCGCATAACGCAAGGCACCCAGGCGTTTGGCCATAATCAGACCGTCCTCGCCCGGCATGTTCAGATCACATATGGCGACATCGAACGCTTGTTCGGTGTCGGTTGCCATGGTTACGGCTTCACTGCCGTCACTGGCCTCTTCGGTATTCTCAATACCCAGCGCTTTCAGCGCTTTCTGCATCGCGTTTCGGATGGCTTCGTCGTCATCGACAATCAAAACACGCATTCGTGAGAATTCTGCCATGCCAGCATCCCCTTGAATTATCCGAAGCGCATTCTGCGGCCGGCGCGTGTCTATTGCAATCGGGGTCAGCGCAAAAACACCGGTCGTGCACCGGTAGATGCGTCATATGAAAACTTACGGTGGTATTAGGCCCGGTCAATACGGCATTGGTAACAATTGTTCCTAGCCGAGCGGACATGAACGTAGGCAATCTCGGCCCGCTCAAGAAGCCCGCCGGCGTATCGGTCGACGGCATCGGTCTCGATGACATCGCCTGTTCCGTAGACGATCCGGTGATCATGGCCGTAGCCGCGGACCAGAAACCGCGGGCTGCCCGTCAAGATCGGCGGGCGATGGGTTTCGCCATGGAACGCCGGGCAGGCGTCGGCATGCACGAAGATCGGCCCGACCTCCGCATAGGGCTGGGCGTCCGGGAAAGGCCGGTGCGCCAAAACCAGATAATCGTTCCCGGCGGCCACCTGTTTCAGACAATGGCGGCAGGGTACGCCGGACCCGTCCGATGTCCTTCTTTCCGGTGCGTGGCCATTGGCATCGGGCCCGCCGTTCCGATAGGTAACCACCAGATCGCTGGCAAGGGGTGTATAGCGGGTCGCGGTCATTGTGGGGCTCCATTACGGTGATTGACGCCACCATCAAACCAGATGGCCGGTTACCCGCCCACCCGATCCTTGCGCCAATCATACGGCCTTGCCGCGCCAGGGAACGAATGCCGGCACCCGTGCCCGGTAGGCCCGGTAAGCATCGCCGTGCAGGCGGATCAGCCGGCGTTCCTCGAAGCGGCTGCCGATGATCAGATAGAGCGATCCCCAAAGGGCCGTCGCCAGGCCGTGGTCGTTCCACGCCGCGCTCCACAGCACCAGGAATGCGGCACTGTACAGCGGATGGCGGATATAGGCGTGAAATCCGCCGGTGATCATCGCCTCGTCATCGACCACCATGGCGGCGCCGGCCTTCGCCGCGCGAATTTGGGCAAGGCCGGAAAACTTGCCCAGATCATAGGTCCTGAGAACCAAGAACAGCATGGCCCATCCGGCGACGGCCATGGCCGTCAGGACGCTCCAACCCCAACCGCTGACGGCGAAACGCGGCAACCCGGCAAACGCCCACGCGCCAATTTCCAGGACCAGGCCGAGATGAACGGCCGCGATGATGTTAAAGGCGAGCCGTCCATGCGCGCCGAACAGAGCCCGCAACCGCCGCCCGGCCAGCCAACTGTGCCCGACACCGAAACTCAGCCAGGCCAGCAGGTAAACGCCATGCGCCCAGTGATGGGGAAGGTTCGCCGGTTCGACGCTCAGGAAGCCTCTCCGGCGGCGCTGCCATCCAGGCGCGCGATGGTCGCGGTGGTCGAGAACCCGTCTTCCAGGTCCGCCAAAAGGACGCGCCCGCCCCACGATTGGACCTCCGTGGCGCCGACAACCTCGTCGACGGCATAGTCGGCACCCTTCACCAATACGTCCGGTTTCAAGGTGTTGATCAGGTCCAAGGGCGTGTCCTGGTCGAAAATGACACAGATGTCGACGGCCGCCAACGAGGCCAGCACGGTGGCGCGGGCGGCTTCCGCCTGTACCGGGCGGCCGTCGCCCTTCAGGCGCTGCACGGAGGCATCACTGTTGAGGGCGACGATCAGCCTGTCGCAGGCGGCCCGGGCTTGGTTGAGCAGCGAGACGTGGCCCGGATGCAATAAATCGAAGCAGCCGTTGGTGAACCCGACCTTCAGACCCTGGCGCCGCCAGACGTCGGCCCGGTCGCGGGCCTGATCGCCGCCCAGCAGTTTCGCTTCGGCGCGGGAGATATCCTGGTGGTGCAGGGTCGCGATAACTTCCGACAGATAAGCCGCCGCCGTGCCGGTCTTGCCGACGACAATACCGGCGCAGACATTGGCCAGACGGGCAGCATCATTGATGGTCGCTCCGGCGGCCAGGGCGCCGGCGACCGCCGCGACTACCGTATCGCCGGCACCGGAAACGTCGAATACCTCGCGGGCCTCGGCCGCCAAATGATGAGTGCTATCGGACGCGGCCAGGATCATGCCGTCCTGGCTCAAGGTGACGAGGACCTTGCCGAAATCATGAGCGGTGGCCAGGGATTTGGCCGTCGCCGCCGCGTCGTCCAGGGTTTCCGCCGCACCACCGCTGGCTTCACGCATTTCCTTGCGGTTCGGGGTAATGACATCGGCGCCGCTGTAAATGCTGTAGTCATGGCCTTTCGGATCGACAACCACGGGCTTTCCGGCAGCCTTGGCAGCCGCAATAAGCCTGACGGCACGTCCGTCGGCCAGAACGCCCTTGCCATAGTCGGACAGGATCAGCACGTCATGGTCCGCCAATGCCGTTTCCGCCGAGGCCATCAATTTTTCTGCAGTCGCCTCGGTCAATGGCTCCGTGGTTTCAGCATCGGCGCGCAGCATTTGTTGGGTGCCGGCGACAAACCGGGTTTTAATGGCGGTCGGCCGGGCCTGATCGCGTATCATGATCGAGACGGCCGTCTTCAGGGCGCCAATTTGAGTTTCGATCTCGATGCCGGCATCATCGTCACCGACGAGAGCCGCCAGCGTAACCTGGCCACCCAGCGCCGCGACATTCCGGGCAACATTCCCGGCCCCGCCCAGCATGGCCGATTCGTCGTGTATCCGCAGCACCGGCACTGGCGCTTCCGGAGAGATGCGTTCGACCTCGCCGGTGACAAACCGGTCCAGCATGACGTCGCCGACACAGAGAACCCGGGCCTTTGCAATGGCCGATACAACGCCGATCAGATCACCCGATGTCGTCATACCAGTCCCAATTCGATTTCCAGGGCCCCGCACAGCATCTGACCAAGCGTAATGTGCATCTCCTGAATGCGTGCCGTTGTTCGTGACGGGACCACCAGAAAAGGGTCGGCGACGGCGCCCATGCGGCCGCCGTCCTTGCCGCCGAAGCCGGCCGCGATACAGCCCATGTCGCGCGCCTTGGCCAAGCCGCGGATGACATTTTCGCTCTGGCCTGAGGTGGATATACCGATCGCCATGTCACCGGGCTTAGCCAGCGCCGCCACCTGGCGGGCGAAGATCTCATCAAAGCCCAGGTCGTTGCCGCCGGCGGTCAGGGCCGAGGTGTCCGTGGTCAGCGCGATGGCGGCGATGGGGGCGCGGTCGGTCTTGTAACGGATGGTCAGTTCGGTGGCCAGGTGCTGACAATCGGACGCACTGCCGCCGTTGCCGAAAAACAGAATTTTGCCGCCGCTTTCGATGCAGATCTTGGCGGCCGCGACCAGCGCTGAAAAAGGTTCACGCATGGCGGAACGGGTCGCCGTCACGACCTCGACATGTTCATCAAACTCATCGTCAAAGAAGGCATTTAAATCCATGTTCAACCCATCACAAAACGATCCGTTCGCCCGACCGCAGACTGTCCATGACGGCCAGGGTGGCGGCGCTGGTTTCGATCAATTCGGCCTCATCGATGGGCGCCGCCGTGCCATTCGCAACGGCCGCAGTGAAGGCCGTAAGCGCACCGACGAAGCCCTTGTCCTGGGTTCCTTTCCAGGCTGGCGTCGTGTTATCGCCGACAACCTCGAACGAGCGGAAATCGTCGACAATATAGGAAGCGCCGCCGGCATGGGCCTCGATCCGTTCCTTGCTGGCGCTCCCATCACCGAGCGCCGTGTACAGCACCGTCGCCAGGCTGCCGTCGCCAAAACGCACGGCGATGACAGCGTCATCGCAGGCGCCGTCGATTACTTGGGCGGCGTCGGCCTGCACCGACACGATCGGGGCGCCGATTAAGAAACGGGCAAGATCGATGAAATGACAGGCTTCTCCCAATAGGCGGCCGCCGCCTTCGTCAGGTGCGTGCACCCAGTGATCCGCATCGATGGCGCCGGCGTTGACCCGGATCGAGACGACTTTCGGGCCGGTCTTCGCTGCCAGCGCACCCTGCAGCCGGACGGCGGCCGGTGCGAAACGCCGGTTGAAGCCGACCTGGAAGAAGGCGGCTTCATTGCCCGCACGTGCGGCGATCACGCCGTTCAGGCCTTCCCAGGTCAATGCTAAGGGTTTTTCGACCAAAACGTTCATGCCTGCGTTCAGGGCCCGCGACGTCAATTCGGCGTGCGAATCGTGGCGCGTCGAAATCAGCACCGCATTGATGGCTTCAGACGCCAGAACGTCGCCGACGTCAGTTGTCGCGCGCCCGAAGCCGAAAGTTTCAATCCCGTGTTCGGCTGTCGCGCCGCGTTGAGTTGCGAGGGTATGCAACTGCACGCTGCCCATCCTCTTCAAAGCCGGCAGCAAAACGGATTTGGCGAAGTTTCCCGCCCCGACGACACCCAACACACAGGCCGCACCGTTTCGGATAGCGATATTGAAGTTCGGCCGAACAACCCGGGTGGTATCTTCGGGATAGCTCAGGACGACGCCCAGATGTGCCTCGCCGCCGCCGGTCACCAGATCATAGGCCTGGGCCGCGGCGTCGATGGGGAAGCGGTGTGAAATGAGCGCCTCGACGTGCAGTCGCGCGCTTAATCGGGGCGACAGCAGGCGCAGGGTTTCGCCCAGGTTCTCGGTCTCTGTCCAGCGCACCCAGCCATCCGGATAGCGAACCCCGCGGGTTTCGAAGTCTTCGTCGTAGCGCCCCGGTCCGTAAGACCGCGAGACGATGATGTTAAGTTCCTTCTTCATGAAGTCCGCGTAGGGGAAGGCGGTGCCCGTCAATCCAACCATCACGACCCGGGCCCTGTCGCGCGCCATGGCGGCGGCGGTCTCAAAGGGTTCGGCGGTGTCCGTGGCGGCGGCGATAATAATGCCGTCGCAGCCGCGGCCGGCGGTTAACCGCCTCACCGTTTCGGTCAATCCGTCTTCGGCCAAGTTGGCGGCTACCTCAGCGCCCAGGTCCCGGGCCAAATTCAACCGCTCGGTGTCATAATCCAGGGCGATGACCCGGACCCCCGAGAGGGTCAGAAACTGGGCCGCCATTTGTCCGACAAGACCGCATCCCAGTACCGCGACCACGTCGCCCAAGCCGGCGTTCAGATTACGCACCGCGTGCAGGGCAATGGCGCCGAGTGTGCCGAAACTTGCGGCTTCATCGGTCACGTCATCGGGAATGGGCGCCACCAGATGGCGCGGCACGGCGTTAACTTCCGCGTGGTTGGCGGCGCCGGCGCCAGCCATGGCGACCCGCTGGCCGACGGCAAAGACACCTTCCAGCCCGGCGCCCACGGCGGTCACCTCACCGGCCGCCGAATAACCCAGCGGCAAGGGCTCATCAAGGCGCGCCATGACCGTCTGGAAGGTTGCCTTGAGGCCGTCGCGCTTTGCCTTGTCGATGACCTTCTTGACCAGATCGGGGCGCGCCTTGGCCTTGCCGGCGAGGCTTTTGCGGGCGAAGTCGACGACCATGCGTTCAGTGCCGGCGGAAATCAGTGATGTCTTGGTCCGAACCAAGACATGCCCGGCTTTGACTTGCGGTGCCGGCACGTCCTTGAGCGCCAGGCGACCCGTCCTGCGGCTTTGGATAACCTGCTTCATGCGCTCTTTTACTCCACTTTCACCCGTATATGCAAAGACCTGATTCCATTGGGAAAATGATCGAATTGACTTTGTTCACCGGCAGCGCCGCGCTATGAAACTAAGATGTGCGGAATCGCTGCCCTGTTCGCCTATCATGCCGACGCACCGCCGGTTGCGCTGGGTGAGTTGTTGGAAATCAACAAGGCGATGATCCGGCGGGGCCCGGACGGCGGCGGGCATTGGATTTCCGACGACAGCCGCGTCGGGTTGGCGCACCGGCGCCTGGCGATCATTGACCCGGACCCGCGTGCCAACCAGCCGATGAATATCGACGGCCGGTTCCATATCACCTTCAACGGCGAGATTTACAATTACCGGGCGCTGCGCAGCGCCTTGGTCAGTGCCGGGGTTCGCTTTGTCACCCAATCGGATACCGAAGTCCTGTTGCGCCTCTACGAGCGCCACGGTGCCGCCATGGTCGAGAAACTGCGCGGCATGTTTGCCCTGGTCATCTGGGATTCCGTTGAACGGCGCCTGTTCTTGGCCCGCGATCCTTTCGGCATCAAGCCCCTCTATTTGGCCGATGACGGAAAGACATTGCGCACGGCCTCACAGGTCAAAGCCCTGTTGGCGACCGGCCGGGCCGGCAACACAGGGCCCGATCCGGCCGGCCATGTGGGGTTCTTCCTGTTTGGCAGCGTCCCCGAGCCACATACGCTTTATGCTGATATCGAGGCGCTGCCGGCAGGCCACTCACTCACCGTCAATGCCGATGGCGGGCGGCATCTGGTGCGGTATTTTGATGCCGGTGAAATTCTAGCCGACGCCGATGACCAAGCCGAAGCGCCCAATCTTCGGAACCTTTTGTTGGACAGTGTCCGCCACCATTTCGTCGCCGATGTGCCGGTCGGTGTGTTTTTGTCGGCCGGCCTCGATTCGTCGACCATCACGGCCCTGGCCGCAGAGAGCGAGCAGGGCGAACTGCGCACCTTCACCCTTGGGTTTGAGGAGTTCGTCGGCACCGACCGCGACGAAGTGCCGCTGGCGGAACTGATGGCGAAACGCTACGAAACGACGCAGTTGACGGAGCGCGTCGCGCGATTGCATTTCGACGGCGCCTTGCCGGATCTTCTGAAATGCATGGACCAGCCGACCATCGACGGGGTGAATACCTACTTCGTCGCCCGGGTCGCCGCCCACGGCGGGCTCAAGGTCGCACTTTCGGGCCTTGGCGGCGACGAATTGTTCAGCGGCTATGACAGTTTTCGCCAAGTGCCGCGTCTGGCCGCCGGGTTAGGGTGGATTCCAGGCCTCGAGACGGTTGGGCGATTGTTCCGCAAAGCCGTGGTCCCGGCGATGGGACCGATGATTTCGGCAAAATACGCCAGCCTGTTTGAGTTCGGTGGCTCCATGGCTGGCGCCTATCTGTTGCGGCGCGGCCTTTTCATGCCCTGGGAACTGGCCGACGTCATGGACCCGGAACTGGCCGCCGACGGCTGGAACCAGCTGGCACCGCTGGTCCGCCTTGAGGTCGGCATCGATGGCATTGGCGCCGCCGAGAACCGGGTTCGTGCCCTGGAAATGAACTGGTACATGCAAAATCAGTTGCTGCGCGACGCCGACTGGGCCGGCATGGCCCATTCTCTGGAGATCAGGGTGCCGTTTGTCGATGTCGATCTGTTCAAGGCCCTGGCGCCGGTGCTCGGCACATCGGCCGGTCCCGGCAAACGCGATATGGCGTCAACGCCGCTTCCAGCCTTGCCGCCGGATATTCTGAACAGGCCGAAAACTGGATTTTTCGTGCCCGTGGAACGTTGGTTGTGGCAAGCCGGCGGCGGCGTCAACGACAACCGCGAGCCCGGTCTCAGGGGCTGGGCGAAACGCGTTTATGCGGCCCAAACGGGCGCTGTCTAAGGCTTAGGCATCGATCGCATTCTTGAAATAGGCGATGGTTTTTCTGAGCCCGTCGGCCAAGGCAATATCGGGCGCCCAATCCAGCACTTCCTTGGCTAGGGAAATATCCGGACAGCGCTGCATGGGATCGTCCTCGGGCAAGGGCTTGAAGACCATTTCCGATCCGGTGTCCGTTTCGGCGATCACCAATTCGGCCAGTTCGCGGATCGTGAATTCACCGGGGTTGCCCAGGTTCACGGGTCCCGTCACGTCATCCGCGTTCATCAGTCGGATCAACCCTTCGACCAGGTTATCGACATAACAAAACGACCGGGTCTGGGTGCCGTCACCGTAAATGGTGATCGGTTCGCCCTTCAAGGCCTGGACAATGAAGTTGGAGACGACGCGGCCGTCGCTGGGATGCATGTTGGGGCCATAGGTGTTGAAGATACGGGCCACGCGGATGCTCATGTCGTGCTGGCGCTTGTAATCGAAAAATAGTGTTTCCGCGCAGCGCTTGCCCTCGTCATAACACGACCTGGGGCCGATGGGATTGACGTTGCCGGCATACGTTTCGGGCTGCGGGTGAACCTTGGGATCACCGTAGACCTCGCTGGTCGACGCCTGCAGAATGCGCGCCTTCGTGCGTTTCGCCAGGCCCAGCATGTTGATGGCGCCGTGGACACTGGTCTTGGTGGTTTGCACCGGATCGTGCTGGTAATGCACCGGTGAGGCCGGGCAAGCCAGATTGAAAATCTGATCGACCTCCACGTAAAGCGGAAAGGTCACATCGTGGCGCATCAATTCGAAATGCGGATCGCCCAGGAGCGGCGAAATATTGTCCTTGGTGCCGGTGAAAAAATTGTCCAGGCAAATGACATCGTTGCCCTCGGCAACCAGCCGGGTGCACAGATGGGAACCGATGAATCCAGCACCGCCGGTGACGAGAATACGGGAACGTTCATGCATGAATTGGGTTTAGCACCCCGGCAAACGCCGGGCAATCGGGAAACGCCGGGCGACGGGAGTTCGGTTCAGGTCTGCAAGAACCGGCGTTGTTCGCCTTCCAGAACCAGACAGGTCAGGCAGCCGCTTCGGTAGGCCTGGGTATCGACGCCGATGCGGTTATGTCGGATGACAGGCTCAAATTCGGGGGTGTGACCGTGCACGACGACCTGGCCAAAATCCTCGTCCGTGTGCAGAAATGGGCCTCTTATCCATATGAGATCGTCATCTTTCTGGTGCGATACGGGAATGCCCGGTCGAATGCCGGCGTGAACGAACAGATAGTCGCCTTCGCTGTGCGTCATCGCCAAACGCCGATAGAACGCCAGGTGGGCCGGCGGCAGAACCTCAATCAGGGCATCCCGCAGATTATCCATATCGCCATACAGATCGGCCATCGAGGCGCCGCTGGTGCGGTAACTGTTAAACGTCGTCACGCCGCCATTGAACAGCCAGTTTTCGCCCTGTTCACCGGTTTCCACGAAGCGCAGCAGGAAGTCCTCATGGTTGCCCTTCAAGTGGACGATTTGAAAGTTGGGCAGGGGGTCGTGGATGAGGGCATCGACAACGCCGAAGGAATGCTGACCGCGATCAATGTAGTCGCCTAAATAGACGAGGACCTGATGCCCGGGGCCATCGACGCAATCGGCCAAGATCAGCCTGTGAATGTCTTCCAAAAGGTCCAGCCGGCCATGAATATCGCCAATGGCGTAGACGCGCGTGCCCGCCGGGACCCTTGGCGGCAGGGCCTCGAAATCCGTTTCCAAGCGGCGCGCATTCAATCTCATGGGGTCTATTATTCATGCCAACCTTACAGAATTATGAGATGATTCCGGTTTGTTCCCATATTCGGTGATAATCGAAATTTAATGGTTCCGGTCTAACTTTCGTGGCACCTTAGCAAAGGTGCGGCACGCGGCGTGGCACATGGGGATTTTGGGATAGCGAATGGCTGAATGGGGCAACGCTGCGGCAGGTGCCAACGACCTCGACGACACGGAGGAATCGCTTCTACTCACCCGTCTGAACCGGATCGAGTCCAATGCGGCCGGGTATTTCGTCGTCCACTTGAACCTTTCCAAACTTCGGCCCAACCACAAACAAGGGCACTTCATCGAGATTGCCGCCAGGACCTTCGACATCTTGGTGGACAACAATGATGCGACGCTTTTTTCCCTGACCAACAAAGATTTGGCACTGATCTGCCGCAACGTCGATGTCGACGACGTGGATGGTGCCGTTGAGAAAGTACGGGGCCTGTTCAGCGAAGACCCGCTGACGGAATTAGATGAGAACGCCTTCGATGATGCGTTCTCAACTTGGTATGACCTGTCGAACCCCGAGGATTTTGCCGCCTTTTTCGCGGTCATCACCGACCTGGCCGTGGAAGCCGAACAAATCCAGGCGGCGGAAACGGCCCGCGCCGACAAAGAACAACAACTGGGTGAGCCGCTGGGGCCGTCGAACCTGAGCGAAATTAATAAAAGCCTTCAGGGCATGCGGGTCGCCGATATGATCAAGCGCCAGGCCTGTCTTCAGGTGAAATCCGGCGGCGGCGGCGACCTGGTGTTTTTCGAATTGTTTTTGTCGATTGCCGATATCAAGGAACGCGTTGCCCCCGACGTCAATCTGTTTGCCAGTCCATGGTTGTTTCAATATCTGACGGAGACCCTCGATCGGCGGGTTCTGGCTGTGCTCGTGGAGGAGGATTTCTCCGAAATTACCGAGCCTTTGAGCATCAATCTGAATATTTCGACGGTTCTGTCACGGGATTTTCAGAATTTTCACCGCGCCGTCGACGGCCACATGTCGAAAGTCATCGTCGAATTTCAGATCATCGACATTTTCGCCGACATGAGGAATTATGTTTATGCCAGGGATTCCCTGCAACAACGCGGCTATCGCGTCGTTGTCGACGGCCTCAATCCCTTGTCTTTGCAATATTTCGAACCGGCCGACCTGCGCTCCGATTTCATCAAGATTTCCTGGGGGCCTGAGTTTACAGGCGATGAGGAGGAAAGCCGTTTGCAGGAGATGCGCGAGGTCATCGCGAAGGCCGGTCGCGATACCATGATCCTCGGCCGCGTCGATTCGGAAAAAGCCGTAAAATGGGGCCTCAGCCTTGGGATCAGCCGATTTCAGGGGTTCTTCATCGATAAACTGGTGCAAGTGATCGGTGGCGGCCGCAGTCCGCGCTCCACCGGCGGGACGGCATAACATGGCTGATCGTTCCGACGGTAAAAAGCGCCTTCCCAGCCAGGAAAACCTGTTGTTGGATTATGTGCGCCGCCTGGAGAAGCACAAGGACGGCCGCAAGGTGGTCATCTTGCATCTGTCCGCCCTCAGGCCCTTCAACCGCCGTGATCAGCACATCCGCGCCGCGGCCAGTAATTTCGACGCCCTGGTTTCCGATATGACCGGGCAACTGTTCACCATGAAGAACTCCGATATCTATTTCATCTTCAAGAGCGAAGCCCAGGCCGGGGTGGAAACCATCGTTCAGAAGATCAAGTATCTGTTCGACGATGATCCGCTGGTTGCCGAAGAGGACATACAGACCCAGAATTTCGCCACCTGGTATGATGCGGCCACCGATTACGACAACTTTCTTCAATTGGTCCAGGGCATGGCCCAGTCGGAACAGGAGCGTCAGGCCGCCGTGCGGTCGCGCATGGATGCCCGCTCCGCTCTGAAGGCCAAACAGAAACAGGGTGAGCCGCTGACCCCGGATGTTCTGGCCAGGGTCGAAACGGCGCTCATCCGGGCCGATCTTTCGAATTTGGCGCGGCGCCAGTTTGTCTGTGCCGTCGATTCCAAACTGGTGCCGACCCAAACCTTCAGCGAATTGTTCATTTCGATCTCTGATCTGCGCGAAACGCTGTTGCCTGGCGTCAACCTGACCGCCAACCGGTGGCTGTTCCAGCATCTCACGGAGACGCTCGACCGGCGCATGCTGTCCATGTTGACCAAAACCGACAGCATTTCGATCTCCGGGGAGATCAGTTTCAACGTCAATATCGCGACCCTGCTGTCGAAGGAGTTTCAGTCCTTCGACGACAACATTGCGGCGTCGCGGCGCGGCCAGATGATCATCGAACTGCAGAAGGAGGATATCTTCTCCAACCTGTCATCCTACGTATTCGCCCGAGAATTTGTTCAAGACAAGGGTTACCGGGTGTGTATGGACGGCGTCACCCTGGAGACCCTGACCATGATCCACCGCGAACGCCTTGGCATCGACTTGACCAAACTGGTCTGGGACCCGGAATTGGTCGACGGCGGCGAAGAGGTGCACAGCCTTTTGAAACGCGTCGTCGACGAAGAGGGCGCGGACAAATTTGTGCTCATCCGTTGCGACAACCGCGAAGCCATCGATTTCGGTAAATCCGTCGGCATTGAGCAGTTCCAGGGCCGGTTCGTGGAAAACCTCATCGCTGAAGACAACCGGCGCCGGGAAATGTTGCGCCTGAAGCGGCGGATTGAGCGGAACTGAAGTTGGACGCCGCAATCTGGCCGAAATATCAGCCAGCTGATCAAAGCAAACCCGGATCAGTCTTTATCGCTGACGCCGGCTTCGGCGAAAGTCGCCATGCCGTTGTGACAGGCACAGGCGGCCTTGATGATGCTGACCGCCAAGGCGGCCCCGGACGCTTCGCCCAGGCGCATGTTCATATCCAACAGCGGTTCCATCTCAAGGATGTCGAGCAGCCGGCGATGGCCCGGTTCGGCGGACACGTGGGCCGCCAGGCAATGATCCAGGACGTCAGGCCGGGCGGCTTTCAAGGCGCCGGCGACGGCGCCGGCCATGTAGCCGTCAAGCAATACCGGCACCCGTTGCAGGCGGGCCTGGATGATCGCACCGGCCATGGCCGCCAGTTCCCTGCCGCCAAGGCGTTGCAAGGCCTTCAGGCCGTCGGCCAGATGCGGCGCGTGATGGCGCACGGCGTCACCGACCACTTGCACCTTGATATCGTAGGCATCCCCGGTGACACCCGTGCCCGGCCCGGTCCAGTCTGCGGCACCACCGCCGTAGAGACCCATGCACAGCGCCGCCGCACTGGTCGTGTTGCCGATACCCATTTCACCGACGCACAGGATATCGGCGTCGTCGGGCACGGCGGCCATGCCACGGCCGATGGCGTCCATGAATTCGGGTTCGGTCATGGCCGGGGCCTTGGTAAAGTCGGCGGTGGGTTTGTCGAGATCAATGGCGATCACGTCCAGGGACGCGCCGACGCTTTCACACAACTGGTTGACGGCTGCCCCGCCGGTGAGAAAGTTGCCGACCATTTGCGCCGTGACCTCGGCCGGATAGGCGGATACGCCGCGTGCCACGACACCGTGATTGCCGGCGAAGACGCGCACCGCGATGGTTTCGGCGGCCGGCGGATGGCGGCCCTGCCAGGCGGCCAGCCAATGGGTAATGGTTTCCAGGCGGCCCAAGGACCCGGGCGGCTTGGTCAACTGCGGTTCGCGCTCCAGGCCGCGCGCCCGCGCGGCCTCGTCGGGCCCCGGCAAATCCGCCAGCAGGTCTCGGAGGCCGGCCAAACTATCCGGTGATTGAGCGGTTGTCTTGGCTGTCATGAGCGGCAACTTCGCAGCCTCGAAGGGACTTGTCCATGGCCAATGAAACGTTGTCGCCATGCCTTTCCTTTATGGGCCAATCTACTACCATCGGCGCGTGGAACAGGAACGCGAACAAAATCCTCTGCAGCGCCTATTTGTAGGATGGGGCCGCGATATTGCGGTGGCTGGCGCTTTTCTGACGCGCTTGCCCTTCAAGCCGGCGGCGCCCCTATCCATGGCCGATCTGGGGCCGGCGGGTCGCGCCTTTCCGTTGATTGGATTGCTAGTTGGGGCTGTCGCCGGCGGCGGGTTGTGGCTGGGCGCGCAGATCAATTTGCACCCCTTGGCTTGCGCCGTGATCGGATTGGCTGCGGGTGCCTGGATCACCGGCGCCTTGCATGAAGATGGCCTGGCCGATTTCGCCGACGGCATGGGTGCCGGCGACCGGGCGCGGCGCCTGGAGATCATGCGCGATTCGCGGACCGGGACCTTCGGCGTGTTGGCGTTGATCTTCAGCATCGCCTTGAAGGCCGCGATCTTGGCCGGGTTTTTAGGGCCGGGACTGGCCGCCGCGGCAATGGTCACCGCCGCCGCCGTATCGCGCGGCGCCGTGCCCATGGTCATGCTGGGCCTGAAACCGGCGCGGGCCGACGGATTGGGCCGCGACGCGGGCCGGCCGGATGCCGTGACCGTCTACCAGGCGTTGGGTTTGAGCATCGTTGCGGCGTTTGTCTTGATGAATTGGCAGCCGGCGGTGCTGGCCCTGTTGATGGCCATATGTGCCGTTGGCATGGTCGGCTGGCTTGCCCATCGCCGCCTCGGCGGCTATACGGGCGACGTTCTGGGCGCCGCCCAACAGGCCGCCGAGGCCGCCGTTCTCATTGCCGCCGGAGTTTTTGCTTCATGAGTACCGTAACGCGCTGGTGGTTTGTCCGCCACGCCCCCGTGGTTGGCATGACCGGCAAGATTTATGGCTCCGATGATGTCGCCTGTGATACCTCCGACACGGCGTCTTTCGAGGTATTGGCCGGTGCATTGCCCGGCGACGGCATATGGCTGACGTCGCACCTGAGCCGTGCCAAGTTGACGGCCGCGGCCATCGGCGGCGCCGGCCTTACCTATCCAACACCCATAATCGAGGAACATTTGGGCGAACAGGATTTCGGCGATTGGCAGGGCTCAAGCTGGAGTGAGATGCAAGAAGCCGATCCGGATGCTTATTTTGCCTTTTGGCAGGCCCCGGCTCACAGCGCGCCGCCGGGCGGCGAGAGCTTCGCCGATCTGATCGCCCGCACCGGCACCATCATCGAGCGCTACACGGCGGATCATGCGGGCCGCGACATCGTCGCCGTCTGCCACGGCGGCACGATCCGTGCCGCTGTCGCCCACGTCCTCGGCCTGTCCCCGGAACTGGGCATGTCGTTTACCATCGATACCCTGTCCATGACGCGCTTGGAACATGTCGAGGGTGGATTGTTGCGCGGCAAGGGCGGCGCCTGGCGTATTGCCGGCATCAATCAAACATCCGGCGGCAAAAACGACGGGACCATACGGTGAGCACGCCGTTGCCCCTGATCAGCCTGGTCCTTGGTGGGGCGCGGTCCGGCAAAAGCCGCTACGCCGAAGAACTGGTGGAAGCCCAGGGCCGCGGTCTCTATCTGGCAACGGCGGAAGCCATGGACGATGAAATGGCGGCCCGCATCGAAAAACACCGGGCCCGGCGCGGCGAGATATGGGAGACCATTGAAGAGCCGCGCGAGGTCCCCGCCGTGCTGGCCCGCGAAGCCCGGCCGGACCGGCCGATTCTGGTCGACTGCCTGACGCTTTGGCTGTCGCATTTGCTGTTCCATGACATGAAAGCCGGCGAAGAAATCCAGAAATTGACGGAGCTGTTGCAATCCGGGGCTTTACGGGGGCCCGTGGTTTTCGTATCAAACGAGATCGGCCTGGGCGTGGTGCCCGACAATCACGTGTCGCGGTTATTCCTCGATGCCCAGGGCGAACTCAATCAACTGGTGGCGAAGTTGGCCAACCGCGTTGTCCTGGTGACCGCCGGCCTGCCGCAAATCCTGAAGGACGAAACGTCATGAGCCCACAAACAGGCAAGATTCCCGCCACCGTCATTACCGGGTTTTTGGGTGCCGGCAAGACCACGGTCATCCGGCACATGCTGGAAAATGCCGCCGGCAAGCGTATCGCCCTGATCATCAACGAATTCGGCGATCTGGGCATTGACCGCGAATTAGTTACCGGCTGCGGCATTGAAGGATGCGAGGACGACAACGTCGTGGAACTTGCCAACGGCTGTATCTGCTGCACGGTCGCCGATGATTTCCTGCCGACCATGGAAGCGCTTCTTGACCGGCCCGACCCGCCCGAGCACATCGTCATCGAAACTTCAGGTTTGGCCCTGCCCAAACCCTTGGTAAAAGCTTTCAATTGGCCGGAAATCCGCTCCCGGGTTACCGTCGACGGCGTCGTCGCCGTGGTCGATGCGCCAGCCGTCGCCGCCGGACAGTTCGCCGAAGACCCGGACGCCGTGCAGGCGGTCCGTGAGGCCGATGATATGTTGGACCACGATTCGCCCCTGGAAGAAGTCTTTGAAGATCAATTGCTGTGCGCCGATATGGTGTTGCTGAACAAGAGCGATCTTCTTGACGGCGAAGCCTTGGACGGCGTGCGCGACGAAGTCCGCTCGGAAGTTGCTGCCCAGGTGAAGATGGTCGACGCGGTTCACGGCGCCATCGATCCGAAGGTGCTGTTGGGCATCGGCGCCGGCGTCGAGGATGTCATCGAGGGCCGGAAATCGCATCACGACGACGAAGACGATCACGACCACGATGATTTCGAAAGCTTCATTGTCAGCCTCGGCGATATCGCTGACCCCGCGGCCTTGGAAACCCGCATTCGGGCCGCCGCCGCGGATCACGACATCCTGCGCGTCAAAGGCTTCATCCATGTGCCGGGCAAGGATATGCGCCACGTGGTGCAGGCCGTCGGGGCCCGGGTCCAGCGCTATTACGACCGGCCCTGGGCGGACGGCGAAACCCGCGCCACGGAACTGGTGGTGATTGGCGAAACGGGTCTTGATCGGGCCAGCATCGAGCGCGCCCTGGCCGCCGCCTGACATGCACCTCCTGGCCGCCCAACCCGGTGGCGTCTCCGACGGATCGGAAGCCGTCGATCTGGGCCAGACGCCCGGCGATATCGTTGTCATCTCTGCCGCCGATACGGAATTGACCCTGCTGGCCCAGGCCCGCGCCCAGCAGCCAGCTGACGGATTCCCCGTCTTGCGCCTCGCCAACATGATGCATCTGGCGCACAACATGTCCGTCGATCTTTACGTCGAGGACATCATCGCCAAAGCCAAGCTGGTGGTGTTGCGCATCTTGGGCGGGCGCGGCTATTGGCCCTATGGCTGTGAACAGGTGGCCGCGGCCTGCGAGGCCAACAACATTCCCGTCGCCTTCCTGCCCGGCGACGATCAGCCGGATGCGGAACTGGCGGCGCTGTCGACCCTGGACGCCGATGCCCAGCACCGCCTTTGGCAATATCTGGTGCACGGCGGGCCTGAAAATGCCCTGGATTTCATCAGCTACGCCGCCGACCTGACAGGTCATACTGCGGATTGGCAGGAGCCTCGGCCCCTGGTGCGGGCCGGCTTACATTGGCCGGGCGCGGCGAACACGGATCTGGCCCGGGTCCAGTCGAACTGGATCGAAGGGCGGCCCGTGGCGGCTGTGGTTTTCTACCGAGCCCTGGTTCAATCGGGAAATCTCTGGGCCGTGGAAGCGGTCATTGAGGGCCTTGCCGAGGCCGGATTGAACCCGCTGCCGATTTTTGTCGCCAGCCTCAAGGACCCGGTGGCGGCGGCCACCCTGGAAACGCTGTTGGCCGATGCACCGCCGGCGGTGATCTTGAACGCCACGGGCTTCGCCGTTTCGGCGCCGGGCCAGGACCGCGCCGCCGGACCGTTTGACATCGACAGTGCGCCGGTGGTCCTGCAAATGGTATTTTCCGGCGGCAATGAAGAAGCCTGGCGCGCCGGCACCCGGGGCCTCGGCGCCCGCGACATCGCCATGAACGTCGCCCTGCCCGAGGTCGATGGCCGGGTGCTGACCCGGGCTGTCTCCTTCAAGGGCAGCGTGCGCCGTGATCCGCTGACGGAAACCGATATGGTGCGTTACGAACCCGTCGCCGACAGGGTCAGCTTCGTCTGCCAATTGGCGGCCGCCTGGGCGGCCGTGCGGACGACGGAGGCGCCGGACCGTCGGGTGGCTTTGATTCTCGCCAATTATCCGAACCGGGACGGCCGGCTGGGCAATGGTGTTGGCCTCGATACGCCCGCCGGTGCAATCGAGCTGTTGAAGGCCCTGCGTGCGGAAGGTTATCGCGTCACCGACGTGCCGGTCGACGGCGAAGCGCTGATCGATCGGGTCATGGCCGGGCCGACCAACGCCTTCGAAAAGCTTAATCGCCGGGACATCTCTGAAACCTTGTCCCTGGCCGACTACCATATTTTCTTCGGCGGTTTGCCGAAATCCGTTCAAGAGGCCGTCACCGATCGCTGGGGCGCGCCGGAAACCGATCCCTTTTACCGCGAAGGCGAGGTTGATTGCGGCCGCTTCGCGGTGCCGGCCTTCCGCCTCGGCAACGTGGCGGTCTGCCTGCAGCCGGCGCGCGGCTACAACATTGATCCGAAGGAAACATATCACGACCCGGACCTGGTGCCGCCGCACAACTATTTGGCCTTCCACGCCTGGCTGCGCAACGAATTCCGTGCCCATGCCGTCGTCCACTTCGGCAAGCACGGCAATCTGGAATGGCTGCCCGGCAAGGCGCTGGCCCTGTCGGAAGACTGTTTCCCGGAGGCCGCCTTGGGGCCCATGCCCAACATCTATCCCTTCATCGTCAATGATCCCGGCGAAGGCACGCAGGCCAAGCGCCGTACCAGTGCGGTCATTGTCGATCATCTGACGCCGCCCCTGACGCGGGCCGAAAGCTACGGGCCCTTGAAAGATCTGGAGCAGTTGGTCGATGAATATTACGAGGCGTCGGGCGTCGATCCCAGGCGCCTGAAGGTGCTGACCCGCGATATTCTGGAGCTGTGCCACACCACGGGGCTGGATGCCGATTGCGGGATTGAAGACGGCGACGACGATGATGCGGCGTTGGGCAAGTTGGACAATTATCTCTGTGAGCTGAAGGAAATGCAGATCCGCGACGGCCTGCATATTTTCGGCAAAGCCCCGGAAGGCCGGTTGCTGACGGACTTGCTGGTTGCTCTGGTGCGGGTGCCCAGGGGCACCGAGGACGCCGCCCATGCGTCTCTGCACCGCGCCCTGGCAGAGGACCTGGGCCTGGATTTTGATCCCCTGGACTGCGACATGGCGGCAACCTGGGCCGGACCGAAACCGGATGCGCTGAGCGGCGACGATCCCTGGCGCAGCGCCGGGGATACGGTCGAACGTCTGGAAGACCTGGCCGCCGCGTTGGTTGGCGGTGCGCGCCAAATGGAAGCAACATGGACCGCCACGCGGGCTGTCCTTGAGCATCTGAATACGGTCATCCGGCCCGCCGTGGAACGCTGCGGCGACGCGGAAATCACCGGCGCCGCGACGGCCCTGGCCGGCAGGTTCCTGGAGCCCGGCACGTCGGGCGCGCCGACCCGTGGCCGGCCCGATGTGCTGCCCACGGGCCGCAATTTTTATTCCGTCGATACCCGCACCGTGCCAACCCCGGCGGCCTGGCAACTGGGTTGGAAATCGGCCGGCTTGTTGGTCGAACGCCACATGCAGGATCACGGCGCCTGGCCGACGACCATGGCGCTCAGTGCCTGGGGCACGTCGAATATGCGCACCGGCGGTGACGACATCGCGCAAGGCCTGGCCTTGATGGGTGTGCAGCCCACCTGGGACACGGCCAGCCGCCGGGTTACCGGGTTCGAGGTGATGCCGGCCAGCGTGCTTGACCGGCCTAGGGTGGATGTGACGCTCCGGGTGTCGGGCTTCTTCCGCGATGCTTTCCCAGGCCTGATCGATCTCTTCGATTCCGCCGCCCGCGCCGTGGCCGCAATGGACGAACGCGATGAGGTCAACCCGGCGGCTCGGCGGGTGCGCGAGGAAACGGCAGCTTTGATGGCCGGCGGCATGGACGAAGCGGCGGCGGCAACGCGCGCCGGTTTCCGGGTGTTCGGCTCGAAGCCGGGCGCCTACGGGGCCGGTCTGCAGGCCCTGATGGATGAAAAAGGCTGGGATACGGACGCCGATCTCGCCCGCGCCTATGTGGCCTGGGGTGGCTATGCCTATGGATCGGGCGCCGAAGGCGCGGCGGAGCACGGGCTGTTCGAAACGCGCCTGAAGTCCGTCGAGGCCGTTATTCACAACCAGGACAACCGCGAACACGACCTGTTGGATTCCGACGACTACTACCAGTTCGAAGGCGGCATGACGGCGGCGGTGCGGCACCTTGCCGGGGCGCAACCGGCGACCTATCACATGGATCATGCCAGGCCTGAAACGCCCCGCGCCCGCACTTTGGATGAAGAGATCGCCCGCGTCGTCCGGGCCCGGGTGGTCAATCCGAAGTGGATCGACGGCGTCATGCGCCACGGCTACAAGGGTGCCTTTGAGATGGCGGCGACGGTCGACTACATGGTGTCTTTCCAGGCCACGGCGCGCTGCGTGAAGGATCATCACTTCGACGCCGTGTTCGACGCCTACCTGGATGACGAAACGGTCCGGCAGTTTCTCGAAGATCATAATCCGCAGGCCCTGAAGGAAATGACCGAACGTCTTATCGAGGCCCAGGAACGCGGCCTCTGGCGGCCGCGGCGCAACGACACGCGCGCACTTCTGGAAAATTTGATGGCCCGGGCAGCGGTGGCGTGACGTCGCCAGTCCTCCGTGCCGGGTTGTGGATGATGGGGGCGTTGGCCTCCTTCACCGCGATGGCGATCTGCGGGCGCGAACTGTCCGTTGATCTGACGACCGCGCAGATCATGTTTTGGCGCGGTGCTGTCGGGATCATCCTGATTTCCACATTGTTGCAATTTTCCGGCTGGCACCAACTGCGCACGCAGATATTCCGCATCCACGCCTTTCGCGCCGTGGCGCATTTCGGCGCCCAGTTCTGCTGGTTTTATGCAATTCCGCTGATCGCCCTGGCCGAGCTGTTCGCCATCGAGTTCACCATGCCCATATGGACCGCCATCCTGGCGGCCCTTTTCCTTGGTGAGCGCTTGAACAAAGTCCGCGTGATGGCGATCGCGCTGGGCTTTGCCGGCGCCATGGTGATTATTCGCCCTGGTGTCGCGGAGGTTGGCATCGGCGCCCTGTCCGCCCTGGCCGCGGCCGTGGGCTTCGGCGTCGCGACGATCACCGTGCGCATGCTGGCGCAGAAGGACACGCCGCTGTGCATCCTGTTCTACATGACCCTGATCCAGCTTCCCATGGGGTTTGCCCTGGCCCTCGACGGTTGGATTTGGCCCGACCCGGTGGTGCACGGGCCATGGATCGTTTTGGTCGGCTGCACGGCCTTTACCGCGCATTACTGCATGGCCAGTGCCATGCGCCTGGCCGAGGCCACCGTCGTGGTGACCATGGATTTCATGCGGCTGCCGTTGATTGCCGTGGTCGGCTACCTGTTTTACGGCGAGACCCTTGAAATCTGGGTGGCGGCGGGCGCGGTCCTGGTGTGCACCGGCATTTACATGATTGTCCGCGACGCCAGCCGGCGCGAGGCTGCATGAGCCGCTTGCCGCCCAATTGGGGCGCCAGCCTGTGGATGGGCGGCACCATCGCCTCATTCGGCATCATGTCGATCTGCGGACGCGAATTGTCCGGCGACTTGTCGACAATCCAAATTCTCTTTTGGCGGAGCTTGGTGGGTTTTCTGATCATCACCACGCTGGTCGCCCGGGCCGGATGGGACACGGTGCGGACCCAAAACGTGAAGGTCCACGTAGGCCGCAACGTCATCCATTTCGGCGCCCAATTCTGCTGGTTTTACGCCATCGCCACGATCTCCTTGGCGGAAGTGACGGCGCTGGAATTCATGACCCCCATCTGGACTGTTATCATGGCCGCCCTGTTCCTGGGTGAAAGGCTGAACCGCTATCGCATATTGGCGGTAACGCTTGGCTTCGTCGGCACGGTGATCATCGTCCGGCCCGGGTTCACCAACGTGGAACTGGGCACAATTGCCGGGCTTGGCGCCAGCCTGGGCTACGCCGTAGGCATGGCGACGGCGCGGTTTCTGGCGCTCAGGGAAAAGGCCCTGCCGGTGCTCTTTTACATGACGCTGATCCAGATGCCGCTGGCCTTTGTCCTGGTGCTGAGCGTGTCCGAATGGGTCTGGCCGAGCCTTGCCAATTTGCCGTGGGTTATCTTGGTCGGCATGTCCGGCCTGACGGCGCATTTTTGCATCAACCGGGCCATGTCCCTGGCGGAGGCCGGCACGGTCAGCATTATCGGATTTCTGCGCTTGCCGTTCATGGTCGCGGTCGGCTACATAGCCTACAACGAAAAGCCGGAGATCTGGCTGATCACCGGGTCGTTGCTGATTGTCGGCGGACTCTACCTCAATGTCCGGGATTCCCAGACCCGGAAGGACTGATACATGGACAGCCCTACGCCCAAAGTTTCGCGGCTTCAGGCCCTCGTGCGCGGATTCCGTCAGCGTTGCCCGCGGTGCGGCAATGCGCCTGTATTCCGGGCCTATCTGAAACCGGTCGAGGCCTGCGCCCATTGCGCCGAGCGCTTCGGCCATATTCACGCCGACGACCTGCCGCCATATCTGACGATTGTCGTGGTTGGCCATATCATCGTGCCGCTGTTCATGCTCGTTGATCGCTACGTCAGCCTGTCGACCTGGATGCATATCGCCATCTGGATACCGTTGACCATGGTGTTGATGTTCTACTTCCTGCCGCGCTTGAAGGGTGCGTCGCTGGCATGGATGTGGACGCTGGGGCTTTCGGGGAACGAGACCCAAGGGATCGAAGCCGGCGAATAGGGCGCCCCCCGCCATTTCATGGTAGAATTGCCCCGCACCCATTGACCGGCGAGGCACATGGCGGATCAACACCCCAACTGGCTTTCTTTCATGGCCCACGCCCGGGCCATGCGCCGCAAAGCCATCGACAGCGGCGACCAGGGCTATGGCGCCGTCATCGTCAAGGACGGTGAGGTCGTCGGCTGGGGCCCCAGCCGGGTCGTCGTCAACGGCGACCCCACGGCACATGCGGAAATGGAGGCGATCCGTGACGCCGCCCGGCGGCTGAAGACCACGGATCTTTCGGGCTGTGTCATGGTCTCCACTTCGCACCCGTGCCCCATGTGCGAAACGGCCGGGTATTGGGCGCATCTGGATGAGCTGATTCATGGCGCGGACGCGGTATCGAGCGGCGCGCCGGTGTATCAGCGATGCTGAGGCGCCGGTTCCTGAACGGCCTGGCGGCGGGTGCCGCCGTATCCGTGGCGTGGCCGGCAATGGGCGCCGAGAAACCTTGGCAACCCGCATCGCCATCACACGAAGCCTTCATGACCCGTGCCATCGATCTGTCGCGGATCGGCGTCAAGCGCGGCGACGGCACGCCCTACGGCGCGGTCGTCGTGCGGCGCGGCGTGATCATCGGCGAGGGCTGGAACCGCACGTCGGTAAAATTCGATCCCACCGCGCACGCGGAAATCGAAGCCATCCAGGCGGCGGCCCGATACCTGGAACGCCGCGACCTGGCCGGCTGCGTGCTCTACACCAACGGCGGGCGGCCGTGCCCCATGTGCGAGGGCGGCGCCTATTACGCCAGACTTGATCGCATCTATCACGCGCATGCCGCTGCCGACATCACCGACGCCGGGCCGCCGCAGATGACCTATTGCAGTTGACGGGGCGCTCTTATTCATCCGGCTTCTTCGGCAGATCGTAATACAGCGCGCCGTCCTTGACGAAGGCCTTGAAGGCGAAGGCGAAAGTCACGTCGTGGACCAGGTCTTCCCATTCGTCCGTGTCTTCGTCCAGTTTTTTGACCAGCACGTTGCCCACATCGCGGCCAAAGGCGATGACCTTGGTATCGTGGATGGAATTTTGCCCGGGCAGCCAACTGAGGATCAAACCGTCGCGTTCGATCGTTTCCTTGGCGCGCAGCATCTTCAGGGTCCAGGCTTCGCGGCCGACGACCACGACGCGGTCATAGGGCCGCACCCCTTCGGGCAGGTCGTAAATCTCCAAACCCACGCCGGGGCTGGAATCCATGCGCACATAGGGCGTGGCTCCGTAAGGCCGGGCGTTGGGGTTGTTGGGCACCAGCACACGGCCATCGGGATGTTCGGCGGCGAACCGGCCGAAGGCCTCGACCCGTGAGGCCAGCGGCTTCAATTTTGTTCCGGTCATCGCCCCGATCACCGCCTCGCCGGTGAACTGCTGCCACCACGAGCCCGTGTCGCGGTCGTACATGACCAGGTCAAAATGCCTGAGCCGGCCGGTATTGCCGAACACCAGGTTTTTCGTGCCGCCGGGCGTTTTTACGTCGCGCTCAAAAACCACCCCGGAATTGCACAGCGGACAGTAGGTGACCAAAAGCGGCGTGTCGCCGACCTTATCGTTGACAATCTCGTGCCACAGCATGAGCCGCAGCGGATAGGCCCGGGCGTCGCTGCCGACAACAACGCTCAACACCGGCTCCAGGGCGCCGAGACCCTGCACCTTGCGGGCCGGAATGAAGGTCGGGTTGGTGATCGGCGGGATCGAATCCTTGCGGGCGCCGTCGGAACGGATGTCGGAAAGGGGGATTGCGCGCTTGGAAAAATTCGTATTCGGAAATTCAACCCGCCAATACTGCAGGCCGTCGGCGGCCCCGGCCGTTCCCGCCGACAGCGCCGCGATCAGTGCGAGGATGCAAACCAACAGCCTTCCCAAGCCGGCGGATCGGGGTATGCTGCGTCTGTCCCTTGCCTGAGCCATGCGGGGAATGCTACCCAACCCAACCACCTCGCACAAATGAGAGAAACCGCATATGAGCGCGAAAACCAAAGACCAGATGACCGACGAAGAGCTGGATGCC